>JAEEXV010000065.1 GCA_016287975.1 Lentisphaeria bacterium
CTTCGAGACGGCGCTCCAGGAATGCGGCCCCAGCTGGTGCGACGCGGCGCGGCTCTACGCGGCCTGGGCGCACCGCCAGGCCTGGCACCGCCGCCGCCTCCGCGACAATCCGCTCAGGGACATCGCGATCTGGTTCTGGAACCGCGGCAAGGCCGAGGAGGTCCTCGACCCCGTGGAGGAGTTCATGCGTCGCGCGGGCGTCCCCGCCGCCCTCGACTCGTACTTCTGGCACCGCATCCCCTACGACACCTCCTACCCCGAATTCTGGCCGCCACGCGAAGGCGAGGCCGCCTTCCGACGCGCCGCGCGGCGCGCCCGCGACGCAGGCATCTTCCTGCAGACCTACATCAACGGCGTCATCTGGGATCCCGAGAACCCCGACTGGACCGACGGCGGCCCCGAATCCGCCGTGGAGGAGCGCGGCGGCATCGTCCACCGCGTCCCCTTCAACCGCTACAACCGCCACTCCCTCGCCTACATGTGCGGCGAGGCCGCCCCCTTCCAGCGGAAGATCGAACGGCTGGTCGGGCGCCTCGCCGACGCAGGCATCCCCTCCGTCTACCTGGACCTGATCGGCTGCGCCTCCTTCGCCGTCCCATGCCACAACCCGCGCCACCGCCACGCGCCAGGCGGCGGCGACTACCAGGCCGAAGGCTACCGCGCCTTCGTCCAGCGGCTGCGCAAGGCCTTCCCCCGCACCTGCTTCGGAACGGAGCAGGGCTCCGAGGCCTACCTCGACCTCATGGAATCCATGATCCTCCTCTACGGCAGCCACGAACGCATCGGGTACTGGGACCTGGCCCTGCGCATGAAGGGCGACTACCAGCCCGTCTTCACCGCACTCTACCACGGCTCCACCGCACTCTTCGGAAACTTCGCCATCCCCGACGGGCGCCCCGCCTGGGACGAACTCTGGCCCGAGGCCGAACGCTTTCCGCCCGACCGCGAGAAGCCCTGGGCCGCCCTCTGCCCCGACCAGTTCCCGCTGGAGTTCGCGCGCGGCCTCGTCTGGGGAATGCAGCCCACCGTCGTCAATCTGCGCCCAGGCATGGCAGACGACCCGCTCCTCAAGCCATACTACGACTTCATCGTCGCCGCCGCACGCTTCTACTACGAAAACCGCGCCTGGCTCTTTGCGGGGCGCCAGCTGCCCCCTGGCGTCCTCGACGCCCCCGTGCGGAAGGTGCTGTTCCTGCGCCGCGCGACCTACTCCAAGCCCGCCGAGATCGGCTGGCTGGAGAGCGAGGCGCCCGCCGTCCTGCACTCCTGCTGGCGGCGGCCCGACGGCAAAAACGCGCTCTTCCTCGTCAACTGGAGCCGCGACGACGCGCCCTGGCGCTGGGGCCGCCGCACGGGGACCATGCCGCCGCGCTCGTGCCTGCGCATCGACCTGGCACCTAGCGAAGTCGCGGCAGACGCCGACATGGACTACTCGCGCCAGGTGCGCCGACTTTCCGAGGCGGAGGCCCGCGCCTGGGCGCAACCGCCCGTTTCCACCCCAGAACCATAGGAGGTACCATGCTGAAGAAAACCGCATTGCTGCTGCTCGCCCTCGCCGTCGCGGCCACCCTCGCCGCCGCCGAAAGGAAACTGGTCCTGCATCTCGCCTTCGAGGAGGAGACGGGGGAGGCCTGCCGGGATTCCTCTGGCAACGCCCCCGCCGCCTTCAAGGCCACCATCGTGAACCCCGCGCAAGCGAAGCGCGTGCCAGGCCGCTTCGGCAAGGCAGTCGAGTTCTCCGCCGCCGACATCCGCAAGGGGCCCTTCGCGTATGTCCTCGCCGAAAACTTCTACGACCCGTCCCTGCAGGAAGCCTTCACCCTCGAGGTCTGGATGCGGATGGCGGACGGGGCGGACTGGATGCGCGGGCTCATGTATCTCATCTGCTGCACCAACAGCAACTACGCCCCAGGGTTCAGCATCTACTACAACTGGCGATTCCTGATGTTCCCCAACGAAACCACGAACAAGCTCCGCGCCTCCGTCCCCGACCTGCGCCGCCAGTGGGTGCATGTCGCCGCCACCTGGGACGGCGCCACCAAAACCGCGCGGCTCTACAAGGACGGAAAACTTGTCGCCGAGCAGCAGGGGCTGGAATACGACTGCCGCCCCAAGGCCAAGAATCCACCGCTGTTGATTGGCGTCGGCCCCGCCCGCACCTACCGAGGCTTCATCGGCGCCCTCGACGAGGTGAAAATCTACAACTACCCTCTGACCAACCAGGAAATCCTGGAACACGCCAAACTCGAACTGTAGCGCCGCATCCCGCCCGCGCGGGGCACCAATCGCGCCCAAGGCGGAATCGCGCGGCCGTTGCGTGCCGCCGGCGAGAGCCGGCGGGCCAATCCCCTATTTTTACCCCGCCCGCGCGGGAGACACCAATCGCGCCCAGGGCGGAATCGCGCGGCCGTTGTGTGCCGCCGGCGAAAAGCCGGCGGGCCAAGCCCCGATCATGCCCCGCCCGCGCGGGGGCACCGATCGCTTCATGCGGCCGTTGTGTGCCGCCGGCGAGAAGCCGGCGGGCCAAGCCCCGATCATGCCCCGCCCGCGCGGGGGCACCGATCGCTTCATGCGGCCGTTGTGTGCCGCCGGCGA
>JAEEXV010000066.1 GCA_016287975.1 Lentisphaeria bacterium
GCGGCCAACTACGGCGGTTCTCCGAACTACTACTGGCCGCGGATCCTCTATCTGGAAGGACTGATTCCCGCCGCGAAGGCGAACGGCGCGACCGGGGCGGTCTACTGGAAATTGCTGAAGTGCCCCGCGGCCAACTACGGCGGTTCTCCGAACTACTACTGGCCGCGGATCCTCTATCTGGAAGGACTGATTCCCGCCGCGAAGGCGAACGGCGCGACCGGGGCGGTCTACTGGAAATTGCTGAAGTGCCCCGCGTCCCCCAACGTCCTCTATTGGTTCTACTACAACGGCCGCTACGCGGACTACGGCTACAACAACGACTACATCGGGACCAGCCGCCGCGTGACCGGCACCGACATCGGCCAGGTCGGCCCCTCGGCGCACTTCTCGAAGATTCCCTCGCCGTCCCAGACCATCCTGTGCTTGGACGCGGTGTACACGGTCGGGCACAAGGAGTACGGCTTCTCGTATTCCAGCAGCCATCCCAGCACCGTCTATGGGGCGCCGGAACCCCGGCATGGCAACGCGCTGAATGTGCTGTGGTGCGACGGGCATGCGTCGACGGTCAAGACAGGGCCGCTGGCGGCGAATGCGTACTCCACGCTTGGGAGTTGGTCAAACCACGGAAAGACCGGCAACTACTGGGATTTGGACAAGTGAGCCTGAGGGGGGCCGGGTAGCATGCGACTGCATCTGTTGAACTACGTGGTGATGGCCGTCTACATGGCGGCCTTGGTCGTCATCGGCTTCTGGTCCTCCGGGAGCAAGAGCAAGGATTCCCGTTCCTTTCTGCTGGGAGGGGGTAAGATGCCGGCGCTGGCGCTGGGCATTTCGTGCCTGATGGCGGCGCTGAGCGCCTTTTCGTTGGTGATGGTTCCCGGGGAGATCTTCAACCACGGCCTGTCGTTCTGGGTGCTGGGGTTGATCACGCCCATCTTCACGATGGTGACCGTGCGGATCTTCATCCCCTTCTACTTCAAACTCGGCAGCTACACCCCCTACGAATACCTCGAATACCGCTACAGCGCGAAGGTGCGCTCGCTGGTCGCAGGCCTTGGCATCTACACCCGCCTCATCTACCTGGGGATGGTGCTGTATTCCACCAGCAAGATCTTCGAGGGGGCGGCGGGGTGGCCGCCGTGGATCTCGATTCTTGTCATCGGCGGCTTCGCGCTGGTCTTCGCCGCCGTGGGCGGCCTGAAGGCGGTGGTGTGGACGGATGTGCTGCAGTTCATCGTGCTGGTGGGCGGGCTGTTCTGCATCATCGGTTTCCTGATCGCGAAGATCGACGGGGGGATCGTCACCGCCGTGACGTGTCCCTTCCGGAATGGCCATGGGCTGGCGAACTTCTCGGATCACTCCTTCTTCACGGGCAGTCCGTATTCGCGTCTCTGCTTCTGGCTGCTGCTGCTGGGCTATTTCCTGACGCCAGTGAGCACGATGTGCAGCGACCAGATGACCATCCAGCGGCTGATCGCGTCGGGCAGCGTGAAGAACGCGGTCAAGACGCAGACGGTCAACGCGATGCTGACCATTCCGACGGAGATCATCCTGTGGTTCATCGGGCTGGCCGTCTTCACCTTCTTCTTCCAGCATCCCGAGCTGCCGAAGCAGGAGGGCGACACGGCGTTGTTCTTCTTCATCTCCACGCAACTGCCGACGCCGATTCCGGGGCTGGTGCTGTCGGGGATGATGGCGGCGGTGATCTCGACTCTGAACGCCGTCTTCAACGGCATGGCGACCGTCTACCTGAAGGAGTTCCATGTGCGCTACTTCCGTCCTGGTCTGCCGGAGGAGCGGCAGGTGCGGGTCGCGCGGATCGCGACGGCGGTCATCGGCCTCCTGGCGATCGCGCTGGGGCTGCTGATCATCTATTCGGCGAAGTGGCTGCGGCAGAGCGTGGTGGAGGCGTCGACCATCTTCAAGGCGCTGGAGATCATCGTGATGCCCGCATTCCTCTTCGCGATCCTCTCGAAGCGCGCGAGCACGACGCTGGTGTGGGTGACGGCAGGACTGATGTGGGGCGTCAAAGTCGGCACGCTGACCTGGTACACCCTGAGCACGGCGGCGGTCGCGCACTGGGAGCCGGGGATGCCGATGGGATGGGGCGGCCCGGTAAGGCCCTACGCGGGAATCGCATTCGTGGCGCTGGGCATCGTGCTGGCGTGGCTGTGGCGCGTCTGCCGTGCGCGGCGACGCACGGCGTTCACGCTGATGCTCTGCTCCATGATCTCGTTCGGCTATGCGGCGGGGCTGCTGCTGTGGAGCCTCTTCAGCAACACGCTGATCAAGGACGTGCCGCGCTCGCTCAGCTTCCAGTGGGGCGGGCTGCCGCTGACCATCCTCTATGTGACGATGGGACTGCTCTGGTGCCGTTTCGGGCCGCCTCAGCCGAAGGAGAAGTACCAGGGCCTGACGTTGTTTGATTCGGGCGAGGTCGTCAAGTGACACGCTCATGCACCATGAGCAAGGAGGCAGTGATGAAGCGGAGTTTGCTGGGAGTTTGTGTGGTGTTTGCGGCGTGCCTGCTGGTCGGGGGCGAGGCAGTCCGCGACTGGGCGGGGCTGCGCGAATACACGGGGGCGAATGCGGTGCGCCGCGTCTTCGGTGAATGGCGCGAGAAGGCGTGGCGGCTGAACTGCGAGCAGTTGGCGCTCAACTACGGCGAGAACGTGGACTATGAACTGCGGCGCGAGCAGGTGCTTTTCATGCCCGAAACCGCAGAGTTCCTCTACAGCGCGGCGGCGGTCCTGAAGCCTCGCTACCGCAAGGGGACGCGCCCTGCGCTGGAGGCGGTGGTCGCGCCCCTTGTGGCGGGGTGCGCGGACGCTCAGTCCAAGGCGGCGGCGATTGCGCGGCACTGCCGGGACCTGAAGAACAAGGCGCAGGGTCAGGCGCGGCATCTGGTGTTCGGCGGCACGGAGGAGGAACTTCTCCAGCGCGGGGAGGACTTGGGCGAATGCCTCGGGCGCCTCTTCGTCGCCCTCTGCGAGGTCGCGGGAATCCCCGCGCGCATCGTCATGCATGACATCAGCGGCCACACTGCGGCGGAGGCATGGCTAGGAGGGCGCTGGGGATACTTCGACCTCCAGCGCGGCATCTGGTTCCTGAACGCGGACGGGCAAATCGCCTCGCTACGGGACCTCGTCGCGAATCCGGCGCTGGCGGAGCGTCCCGCGGCTCCGGAGCAGGTGGATGCGGCGTGGGCCAGGCTGTGCCGGGAACGACTTTTCCATCCATCGGAGATCCATGGCTTCGAGTATTACTCCCTGGCGGACGCCGGGAAGTACCACTATGGGAAGGTGACGCGCGCCGAGGCTGTGTCGGCGGGGCTGTTCAAGATCAGCCCGATCTATGACGCGGTGAGCCGGAAGGTATTCGGGTTGCCGGTGGAGATCGGGGACTACTTCTGGGAGCGGAGGCCGCTGAAGCAGTTGCCGCTGATCTGGCGCAACGACGGCTTCTCGCCGTGGTATGAGATCGTGCCGCCGGCGCGCGCCGAGACTGTGGACCGTGACTACATCGCGCCGTTTGCGGGCGGCCCCTACAAGATCATGGTGTGGGGAACGGGACCGGGGAGCACCTTCTCGCACCGCACCAAGGCCGGCGAGATCTTCGGCTACGAGGTCAAGGAAGAGCAGTGGAAGACCATGTTCCGCAAAGGCGACCGCTATGTCCACGACAACATCGCGGGCCTCATCCGGCAGGGCATCGACCCCCAGCAGTTCATCGCGAAACTCGTGCACGCCCGCGGCATGCAGTTCTACTCCCGCCTGGAGATGAACCACGCCTTCGCGCCGCCGGTCAAGACGAACTGGCTGTGGCTGGCCTTCGTCGGCGAGTTCTGCAAGAACCACCCGGAGTATCTGATGGAGCCCCACAAGGTGCGGATGGACTACAGTTTCCCCGCCGTGCGCGAATTCCAACTCGCGATCCTGCGCGAACTCGCGGAGGCCGGCCTTGAAGGCCTTGAACTGGACTTCTCCATCTACCCGCCGTATTTCACGACGCCGAAGCCGGAGGTCATGACCGGTTTCGTCCGCGATGTCCGCAAGATGCTCGACGAGGTCGGCGCACGCCAGGGACACCGGATCACGCTGCAGGCGGTCGTCGAGATCGTCACGACGGAGCGTCATGGACTGGACTGGAAGCGCTGGATGGAGGAGAAACTGGTGGACCGGATGCTGGTCTCCTTCGTGGGGCACGGGGGAAACCAGCGCGAGTTCGACATCCGCGCCGACGAAATGGTGCGCGTCGGCCGCCGTACCGGCTGCGAGGTCTACGGACAGACTCTGGAGAGCCTCTCCATCTTCGCGGAGGACGCGAAGCCCGACGGCATCAAGCGCTATTCGCGCCGGAAACTGCCCGAGGAGCATTTCGCGCAGGCGCTCATCTTCATGCGCAGCGGCGTCGACGGGCTGGAGATGGCGCAGGGCTCCAATCGGCGCTACAGCCAGTACAAGCGGGAGTTCGACCTCATGGGGACGCCGGCATACGTGGAGTACTGCGACAAGAACTACCTGGTGGACCCGTTCCCGAATCCGGCGCCGTTCCGGCCGGACCTCGCCGCCGCCCAGACCCGATACACCGAGACGAAGATGGTGCATCTGCGCATCGCGGACGACATCGCGGGGGCGCGGGAGGCGGGCAGGCGGGTCAAGACGATGCTGCTGCTGAATCTGCGTCCGCTGAAGGAAGGCGAGAGAATGCGGCTCTATATTAACGGGCACGGCCCCCTGCTGATCGACGGCAATGACCCGAAGGAGAATCAGCGGACGGACGCGAATGTCGTGATCTCCTCCGACCAGGACAAGCGCATCCCCAACTGGTGGCTGCGGGGCCTCCATGAACTGGCGTTCGAGCCGGAGTGGCTCTGGCTGGGGGAGAACATCATCCGGATGGTCTACGAAACCGACACCCCAAAAGGCCGCGAAAAGATCCAGGTGCAGTGGCCGGAAGTGCGGGTGCGGTACCATGCCACGGGCAAGCAATCGCAGCGCTGAATCTTGAAGACGACCCTGGACCCTGGACCCACGACTCCGGACCCTGGACCCACGACTCTGGACCCACGACTCTGGACCCTGGACCCACGACTCCGGACCCTGGACCCACGACTCCGGACCCTGGACCCATGTTCTGTGCCGGCCCTGGGCCGGTGGCGGGAGCCGGGGTTTGGCTTTCGGAGCAAATGATTTTGGCAACCATCACCATAGACAAGGCAAATCCATGAAGAATCTCCTGGCATTGTTTGCATTGGCGGCGATCACAGCGGCGCTGCGGGCGGCGGACGACTTCGAGGCGCTTCGTCAGAAGGCGATTGGGCGCAAGCGCGAGGTGATCTACAACACGGACGGCTGCGATGCGCTGTACTATCCGCGCGAGCGGCCGGCGACGAAGGCGGATTTCATGGGGTGGCGGCTGGCGCACGCGAAAGGCGGGGCCATCGACACGATCTTCTACAACCCGGTGTCGAGCGGCTTCACCTATCTCACGATCGGGACGAAGGCGGGCGAGCAACTGCTGGTGGATCCGCCGCACGCCCCGAAGGCGCGCAATGTGACGAAGGAACTGCTGGCGCAGGGGACCGACCCGCTGAAGATCGCGGAGGAGTTCTGCCGCGCCGAGGGGTTCGAGTTCTTCGCCTCCCTGCGGATGAACGACACGCACGACGCGGCGCATCACCCCGACCGTCCGTATTTCCTGATGAGCCGCTACAAGATCGCCCACCCGGAACTGCTGTTCGGGAGCGTGGACAACCGGCCGCCGCACTGCAACTGGAGCGCGGTGGACTACACGCGCAAGGAGATCCGTGACCGCATGAAGGCGGTCGTGGCGGAGATCTGCAGCAACTACGACATCGACGGCATTGAGTACGACTTCTTCCGGCACATGCAGTTGCTCAAGTCCGTGGCCTGGGGCGGGCGCGCCTCCGACGCCGAACTCGCCATGATGACCGACTTCATGCGCGAACTGCGCGCGGTGACGGAGGCGGCGGGGCGCCGGCGCGGCCGTCCCATCCTCGTGGCGGTGCGCACGCCGGATTCGGTCGGCTACTGCAAGGGCGTCGGCATCGACCTGGAGCGCTGGATGAAGGAGAAGCTCATCGACCTCTGGATCGGCAGCGGCTACTTCCGCCTGAACAACTGGGGCGAATCGGTACGGCTCGCGCATTCGCACGGGGTGAAGTTCTATGCGTCGCTGGACGAATCGCGCATCCCGGGGCATCTGCCCCTGGGACACCGCAACAGCGTGGAGGCATACGCCGCCAGGGCGCTCGCGGCGCGCGCGGAGGGCTGCGACGGCGTCTACTACTTCAATCTCGAGTATGAGAAACTCGA
>JAEEXV010000067.1 GCA_016287975.1 Lentisphaeria bacterium
CGGCATCCCCCGGGCTTTCGCCCGGGGCACAGGGGCCGCCTTGCGGCGGCATCCCCCGGGCTTTCGCCCGGGGCACAGGGGCCGCGCTGTCGCGCGGCTTTGTAGATGTTTGAAAATTGAATATTAAGTGATATATTAATGTTTTGTATTCCATCACGCGGTCCAACATTCCGGGATGATGAATGATGCGGTCATGGTAGCCGTCCGCAAACAGGGATTTGCCATTGTCTGCGGAAGGCGGGCGATTGTCTGATTGAAGATTCCGAAAATGGTTGCCACGGCGGCGCCGTGGCAACAACTTCGGGCATGGAAATGGCGGCGATTGCCGACCCGTATGGGGAACAAAGCGATTGAATGAAATGGCCGTTCAAAAAATGAATATTCGGGGGACACGGGGGACACAGCGTATTGGGGCGATACTGTGTGGCGGGAATATAGTACGTGCCGTGTCGGGGGAAGTCAAGGGAAGGAACAGGAATGTATGATGGGGCCGATTGAGAAGGCGATCATAGCGGGGCTGCTGCTGGTCTATCTATTCGTTCTGGTGGTGGTTGGCGCATGGAATGCGCGGTCGCTCAAGGGCTTTTCGGACTTCGCTGTGGCGGGGCGCCGCCAGGGCGGGGCGGCGGTGCTGATGTCGGTGGTGGCGACGATCATCGGCGCCTCGACGACCATGGGCATCGTGGACACGGCGTGCCGGATCGGGTTCCCCGCGGTCTGGTGGCTGCTGTGGGGATGCGTCGGACTGGTTGCGCAGGCGCTGGTCCTCTCCGGACGCTTCCGCGACCTGCAGGCGGACACCCTGCCAGAGGTGGCCCGCATCACGGTCGGACGCGGCGCGGAACGGCTGCTGGCGGCGGTCATCTGCATCGCGTGGATCGGGGTCATCGCGGGGCAGTTCACGGCACTGCGCGGCGTCATCGAATACCTGCTGGGCCTTGATAGCAACACGGCATTCCTGATCGTGTCCGCCGTGGTGATCGGCTACACCGCGATGGGCGGGCAATGGTCGGTGGTGCGCACAGACATGGTGCAGCTGCCGTTGATCCTGGTGGGCGTCTTGCTCACCTGCGTCTACCTGTATTGTGAACGGAACTGGACGACTTTGATGCAACTCGAATGGGTGAACTCGGAATATGGCGCAGGCGACCAGTTCCGGCAAATGCTGGTGATCGGCGGGGTCTATTTCCTGGGGCCTGACATCCTCTCCCGCAGCCTGATCGCCAAGGACGGCCGCACGGCACGCCGCGCGGTGCTGGCGGCGAGCGTCGTTCTGGCGTTTTTCGCGGTGGTCATCGTGCTGATCGGCGTCTGGGCGCGAGTATCGCAGATCGGGGACAGGCCAGGCGTGCTGCTGCGTGTGTTGGAGGGAATCCCGCTGCCGTTGATGATTCTGATGTCGCTGGCGCTGGTCTCCGCGCTGCTCTCGTCGCTGGACACCTGCCTCGTCAACGCGGCGTCGATCCTGACGAAGGATCTGCTGGGGCGCGAGAGCGTCGCGTGGGGACGCGCGGCGGTCGTGGGGATGGGCCTCCTCGCGCTGGGATTCACCCTGGGCAACCGCGGCGACATCATCGCGCTGCTGACGGGCGCCTATTCAATCTACGCCCCAGGCGTGATCTGCCCGATGCTGGTTGCGGTGCTGTGCCATGGACGGCACCCCATCCGAAAGTGCGGATGGCTGGCGGCCGTCGCGGTCGGCGGGCTCTGCGGCGTCGCGGGAATCTGCTTCCCCGCACACGCGCAGAACCTGCCCGTCGTCGGCATGGCGCTGTCCCTGGCGGGCGCGCTGGCCGCCGTACAATGGCGCAGCCCGTGCGGCAACGCCGCCGAGGCGGCACCCGACGGGGCGGGGACAGGCGGATGACCATATTGGCCGGCAAGACGGGGGCCGCGCAGGATTGTGCGCTGGGCGGCCGCGCAGGAGCGCGGCCATCCCATTGGTTGGCAAGGCGGGGCCGCGCAGCGAGCGCGGCCATCCCATTGTCTCAATAGGCCGATTTACAGGCGGAGGACGCGCCTGGCGTTTTCGCCCAGGATGAGGCATTTTTCCTTGAGGCCGATGTCCGCGAAGATGACGCGTCCGATCTGATGCTCGCCCATGATGAGGGGCGTGTCCGTCCCGTATAGGAGTTTCGTGGCGAGTCCGCGTCCGACGAAATATTCCAGCAGGCCGCGCGGGCATTGGCTCACGCAGAGTTCGAGGTAGGCGTTGGGATATCGCTCGGCCAGCCGCGCGTGCTTTTGCGGGCTGAGGCATCCCGCGTGGGCGAGCAGGAACGGCACGGTCGGCCAGGCCTCCAGCACGGGTTCGATGGCCTCCAGTTCCGCCTCCTCGGTATGCGCCAGCACGGGCATTTGGCTGGCCGCCGCGAAACGGTAGACCGCCGCGTAGTTCTCGTGGTCGTAGGGGAGGTTGCGGTAGGAGTGGATCTTGATGCCGCCCAGCCCCGCCGCGCGGCAGCGCGCCAGTTCGGCCTCCAGCGCCTCGGGGCGGGCGGGGTCGACAATCGCATAGCCCCAGAAACGGCCTGGCCATCTGGCGACGGCGGCGATGGTGTCGTCGTTGCCGCGCTCCATGGAGGCGGTCAGCGTCAGGATGGAACTGACGCACATCGTTCGCACGCCCATCCGATCCATCGCCGCCAGCATTCCCTCGGGCGTCGAATCGTAGATGGGGAACGGCGTCTGCATCCCGACATGGGCGTGCGCGTCGATGACAGTGCACGCGGTGATCGGCTCGCCGCGGAGGGCGCACTGTTCCAGAATGTCTCTGCCTGGTTGCATCATGGTCTTCGTCTCACGCCTGGCGGTCGATCTCCGCCATGAGCCGCTCCGCGTTCCCGTGCGCGACGGCGGCGAGGTCTTCGGGGGCGAGCCCCGAATAGAGCAGCCCCGTCAGCGACGCGCCTGGCTCCGCCTGCGGCCAGCCGCTTCCCCACACCCAGCGGTGGGAGCCGAAACGGCGGCAAAGCGCCTGGTAGCCGCCGTGGATGGAAAAACTATAGGACCAGCACAGGTAGAGCCCTGGATGCAGTTCCAGCAGCCGTTCGAGCGTGCTCTGCCGCCCCAGGCGCGGGATGTTGAACAGCACCAGCCGCAGGTCGGGGAAGCGCTCCAGCATGGCGTGGAGGGTGTCGGCGGAGGCGTCCGCATAGTCCAGAAACAGCGGCAGGCGGGAGGCCGCGAGGCACTCCAGCATCGTCCCCGAATGCCACGGCGAGAGCGGGTTCTCCACGCCATACGGCGCCAGGCGCGGCGAGGTCCAGGCCGCCACGCATCCCTGCGCCAGGATCTGCCGAATATAGGCCTCGGCGGAGAAGTCGGGCTCGCGTCCATCGGGCGTCACGAAGAGACAGGGTCGCACGGCCTGCCCGTCCGCGCAGGCCTCCAGCAGGAGGTCGTTGTGGAAATACGGCGACATGTGGAGGCATTCGCCGTGGCGGCAGATGGCGGCGGAGACGCCCAGCTGCGCCATCCTGCGGCGAAGCGCCGCGACCGAATCGCAGCCGCGCGCCAGGGCGGCATCGCAATCAATGATTCCTTCGACGAACATGGCGGACGGAACGAAACACGAGTAAAACTTCCCCTGGCCGTGAGCTTCAGGGGCCTTGCAGGGAAATAATATAGCGTGCCGCCTTTTCTTCGTCATCTGATTGTAAAAGGAGAGTTGAAAAAGTAAACGCAACCTTGCAGGAGTAAATGCAAGTTCAGGAGAAAAAGGCGTGCATTTACATCTGCAATTGGGGCCTGGCGCCGTGCAGGCGGAGACCGGGCGAGGCGGCGACGTGCATTTACCGCTGC
>JAEEXV010000068.1 GCA_016287975.1 Lentisphaeria bacterium
CCGATCTCCGCGACCGACGCCGGGATCGCCACCGCTTTGAGTTTCGCGCAGCCGCAGCACGCATACGGCGCGATGGCGGTGGTCTGCGCCGGGAGGGCGAAGGCCGCCGCCGCGCCGGGGAGCGCGACCAGCGTCGAGAGGTCCGCAGTGTAGAGCGCGCCGCCCTGGACGGCGAAGGCCCCGTTCCACCTGGGCCCGGCGATGGTCTTGAACCCCGCGCAGCCCGCGAAGGCGCCCCCCTCGACCGCCACCAGCGTCCACGGCAGTTGGATGATCGCCAGCTTCGCGCAGCCCTCGAAGGCGAAGGCCCCGACGGCCACAACCCCCTCCGGAAGCGTCACCGTCGTCAGCGCCGCGCATCCCGCGAAGGCCCGACGCCCGATGACAGTCACCTTCGCCCCGCCCAGCGTCGCGGGCACCGCCAGCGTCTTCTCCTTGCCCGGCGTGCACCCCACGATCATCGCCTCGTCACCGTTCCGCACGAACGCATACGCCCCCGATACCTCCACCTCCGCGGGGTCGTAGTCCATGATGTCCAAAATCCAGCTCCAGTGCGTCTCCAGGCCATACTTGGCGCAGTAATTAATCACCACTAGATTGGAGGCGTAGATGACGGTGCCTGCGGGGAAGGCGTCCTCGCCGATGCGGGTGACGCGGCAGCCGATGGTCACCGAGGCCAGCGAGGTGCACCCGTCGAAGGCGTAGTTGCCGATGCTGGTGACACTGTCGGGGATGGTCACCGAGGACAGCGAGGTGCAGCCCTCGAAGGCGTAGTAGCCGATGCTGGTGACGCCGTTGCCGATGGTCACCGACGACAGCGAGGTGCAGTCGAGGAAGGCGTCCTTGCCGATGCTGGTGACGCTGCCGGGGATGGTCACCGAGGACAGCGAGGTGCACCCGCGGAAGGCGTAGTCGCCGATGCTGGTGACGCTGGAGGGGATGGTCACCGACGAAAGCGAGGAGCAGCCGGAGAAGGCGAAGTCGCCGATGCTGGTCACGCTGTTGCCGAAGGTCACCGACGCAAGCGAGGTGCAGCCGTAGAAGGCGGAGCCGTCGAAGCTGGCGTTGCCGTTGATGGTGATCGAGGACAGCGAGGTGCACCCGCGGAAGGCCCAGTCGCCGATGCTGGTGACGCTGGAGGGGATGGTCACCGACGACAGTTTGGTACATCTGAAAAAGGCGTAATCGCCGATGTCCTCGACGCTGTCGGGGATGGTCACCGAGGCCAGCGAGGTGCAGTCGGAGAAGGCGGAGCCGCCGATGCTGGTGACGCCGTCGGGGATGGTGACCGACGACAGCGAGGTGCAGTTGGCGAAGGCGTAATGGCCGATGCTGGTCACGCTGGAGGGGATGGTCACCGACGACAGCGAGGTGCAGCCGTAGAAGGCCGCCTCGATGCTGGTGACGCCGTCGGGGATGGCCACCGAAGTCAATTTGCCGGGGACGGCAATCAATGTGGTGCGAGCCTTGTCCAGAAGCAGACCGTTGACCGAGCAGTAAGCGAGGTTGTCTGCGGCTACCTGGAAGGCAGAAAGCGAGGTGCAGCCGTAGAAGGAATAGCTACCGATGCTGGTCACGCCGTTGCCGATGGTCACCGACGCCAGCGAGGTGCACCAGGAGAAGACGCGGTCGCCGATGCTGGTCACGCCGTTGCCGATGGTCACCGACGCCAGTTTGGTGCACTCGTAGAAGGCCTCGTCGCCGATGCTGGTGACGGGGTATCCGTTGATGGAGGCTGGGATATTGGCCGTGGTGAGGCTCTTATTGGTCACGCCAGTGATGGTGGCCTTTCCGTTGGTGACGGTGTATTTGAAATTGCCGTAGGTCTCGGCTTTGGCGTGAATGGCCAAGAGGAGTGTTAGAGCGAGGAGGAGTGGGGTAAGAAGCCTGTGCATGGTGGGTGTTACTTGGGGTGGGATTTTAGGAAATCGTGGTTTGGGGCGGCCTCGCCGCCGCATCCTGGGGCACGGCGGCGAGGGGGCGCATTGGCCTGCCCCCGCGCAAAAGGCCGGGACTGAACCTGTCCAGGGGATTCCCTGGGCTTCTCACGGGGCCGTTCTCATGCCCGAAATGGTTGCCACTGCGGGCCCGCCGTGGCAACCATTTCCAGGGCGCTGCCCTTTTAGAGGACAGCGCGTCGCGCTGAGGGGATTGTCTCTGGCTTGGATGGAGGGGAAGGGGCTGTCATGCTCGGTTGATTCGTCGGAATGGGGAATGGACGTGAATCACGATGCCGACAACGCTATTTCAGCACAGAAATGAGGGTGTGATGTTTTTCCTTGTCGTAGCGCTGCTTATGCCAGACGCAGAGGAAGTCCTCGATCTGGTAGGCGGTGAGGCGGGCGGTGATTTCGGGACGGAAATCAGTGAAGGGGACGGAGTGCGAGATGGGCTTGCGCTCGTGGATGACGGCGCCCTGCCAGCCATAGACGATCTTGGCGGGGAGGATGCCGAGATTCGCGGCAATGCGCAGGGATGCGTCGTAGGCGGTGAGCGGGCCGATGCCAGCGGTATCGTCCGCGATGTCGCGGACCGCCTTGAAGAGCGCCTCGAAGTCGCGGGCGGCCTTCAACTGGGCCTTGACTTGGAGGAGCGCCTTGGAGAATGCCGTGCGCGCGGAGAGGTAGACCTGCGTCTGATGCGGGTAGGTGCGCGCGCAGACAGGGCACTGGGCAAGGCCCGCGCATCGGACGGCGGTGTCGAAGCCGCATTGGCGGAAGATGTCGAGGACGCGCTCCAGATGCGCCTGGAAGCCGCCGTTGATGTAGCCGTCGACCAGATCCTTGAGGCTGGGCTTGGCGGGCAACTGGTATTCTGGCTGCCCGATGCCGATGCGGAACGGGCAATTCGCCTTCGCGTGCTTGTTCGGGGCGCCAGGAGGCGGCAGGGGCTTCGATGTCTTCGCTTTCTTTGCTCGGGGTGCACTCATCTCATCTTCTCCAGTGTTGCTGCGGCGGTTGCCTGGAACGCAAAAAGGGTGCCCGACGTCGATAGCGACGGCCCCCCGAAAAAGACACAATACCCCCTTGGAAAAACGAGTTATAAATTCGTTTTCGGGTTTTAAGCATGTTGCATAATATGCTTAAAACAAAATAGATACAGTTATGGCTGGCTGGGGATTTGGATGTCGAATCAACAGGAGCCATGCGCGGTCAAGAAGCCGAAGAAAAGGACAGAGGTGACACAGGAACTGTCAGATTGACGAAACGGTATAATATACCTTGGGTTTGGGGAATTTGCCGTGTGAGAACAACGCGGCAGCGGAAAATCAAAAAACTGCCTTCTATCTTTTATTGCGCGGGATATTTGCGAAACCTATCAGGGGGTCACGCGTTTTTTTTGCATTCGGTATGTTAGAGGCAATCGCCGCCATTTTCATGCCCGAAGTTTGTTGCCACGGCGGCCTCGCCGTGGCGGTCCGCCGAGCCTGCGGTTACCAATCAGGCTCGCCACAGGGCGCAGCCAAGGCTTCGGAATCGACTGCCGCCCATTCTCCGAGCCGCCACGGCGAGGCCGCCGTGGCAACCATTTTCGGGGCGTCATCCAGGCAATCGCCACCCCGTATGGGGAACCGCGCATTCCGGGTTTTCCGGGTCCCGCATTTACCCGGCGTGTGCCGGCGGGCTTGCCCGCCGGTAAAACCCCGATCGCCCCGCCCCGCGTATGCCGATTCCGCCGCAAGAATGCGGCGGCACAGCACCGCGGAGGATGGTGTATGGCGCAGGCGGCGCGAAAACAGCGGAGATGCCGTGCTGCGGGAAAAATGGGCCGCGCCAATTCCCGATCACCCCGCCCCATATTCGCGCCAAGCACCGATTCCCCCGCCCCATATTCGCGCAAGCACCGATCCCCGCTCGGCGTGTGCCGGCGGGCTTGCCCGCCGGTAAAGCCCCGATCACCTCGCCCCATATTCGCGCAATCCCCGATCACCGCCCGGCGTGTGCCGGCGGGCTTGCCCGCCGGTAAAGCCCCAATCGCCCGCCCCGCGTGCGCCATGTGCGGCCTGTTCGGTGCCGGCGGCGAAAAGCCGCCGGCTCTGCCGACATCCCGCGATCACACCATGATGAAGCGGAAATGCGGCATTTCGCTGAGGGAGATTTCAGACGGCTCCGCGATGCGCTTGCGCCAACTTTCCGCGATATTCAGGAAGTACTCTACGAGTTTCACGTCGTCGGCGTCTCCGATCACGTTCAGCGGGGAGCAGAATTCAAGGCTGATTTGCTGAGTTTCAGGCTCCACCGAGAAGGTGGCCCCGCCAGTGCCTTCGAAGAAATTGTTCGCCTCCAGGAGCGTGCGGCAGAGCGCCTCCCCGCCCTCCTGCGGCAGTTCGCCAAGGCGGGCGGAAACCAGCACCTTCTGTTTCTCGGGAAGGTGCGTCAAATCAATCCGAATCGACACCCCCGACGCCATATCCACCGTCGCGTCAAAGGACGCCACGCCGTCGTGGACCTGCAACTCGAGACCGAGTTCACTTCCTATAACCGCAATCGCTTCCTCGAAGTCCGTCATCGCTATACCCTCAAAAAACCACGGGCATCCAGGTCCCGAAAGTCCTCGGGAGGAGAGGCGGGAGCCGCTTCCTCCGATTGCCCTGGCTCCAGCGGCTCCGCCTCGCCGCCTTCCAGCAGCCGTCCGCGCACTTCCACCAGCGTGGCGGCGAAGCCCTCGATGACCTCCAGCAGCGCCTTCGGCTCCTGCCCTTCCAGCGGGAGAAAGCGCGCCAGTTCAAAGCATCCTGTATCGGGGTTGACGGAAAGGGTGGCCTCGTCCGTCTCCCGAAGGCCGCTATTGGCCTCCAGCGCCCGATGGAGCAACGTTCCAGACGCATCCGCAGGCACCTCGCCGACGACCGCGCGGACCAGGATCATCTCATACGCCTCGGGAATGTAAGCGATGGTGATGGCGCCCTCTTCCGATTCCAGGGTGCAGAAGCCCTCCTCGTCGGGCTGGAACTCCTCCAGACCGAGCAGCGCGCCCGTCGCCAGGATCAGCTCTCGGAAGGTCATCGGGACACCTTCCCGCGGCGGGCCTTCGCGCCCGCCGCCTTGCCGCCGATCTCCCGCCGCCACAAGTCAAGGACGGTGGCGAAGTTCT
The DNA here is from genome assembly GCA_016287975.1 of Lentisphaeria bacterium. The sequence continues at coordinate 5,095 of JAEEXV010000068.1, forward strand.
CCAGGCGTGCCTTCAGCCCCTCCCCGTCGAGTTGCTCAAGGGCGTCATAGCGGGTGAGATAGAGCGTGCCGCTCTTCTCGTCCAGCGCGAGGGTCGCTCCCATCGTCTTCTCGTAGAGGAAGTTCGCCGCCAGCAGCGCGCGCAGCAGCCCAGCCCCCGCGCGCGCCGGCAGTTTCGCCAGCGGCGCGGTGACCAGGACGAGGCCGATCTCACCGCAGTCCTGGATGGTGATGACCGTGTTCTCGTCGATCAACTGGCACACCCCCTCCGCATTCGGCGAGAAGCCCTCCAGCCCGACCTTGGCGGCGAAGTCCGCCATCAATTCACGAAACTCCATCTTGCCTCCTCCTATTTGACTTTGGCGGACGTCCCCAGTTCCTTGTCGAGCTGCTTGACCAGCCCGCGGAACTCCTTCGATTCGCAGGCGCCCTTGACCACCGAACGCGCCAGGTCCTTGAAGGACTCCGTCAGCGCGGCATTCATATCCGTGTCATGCAGGAAGATGGTCTGCGACCGCAGCGGATTCGCCACTTCCTTGAGCGCCGTCTGCTGGAGTGCCTCGGCCTTCTCCGCCGTCTTCTGGCCCATCACGTTCATCAGCGTGCCGACCATCTGCGGAATGAGCCCGCCCAGTTTCGGATTCGAGCGCGTCTTCGCGGAGATCTTCCCGCTGGTCGAGATGTCCTCGCCGCCGAAGCGCTCCCGCAGCGCCTCCAGCAGGAACGTCTGCGCCTTCCCCGCCACCTCGGGCAGTTGCTGCATCTGGTCCACCCGCGTCTGGCACGACATTCGGAAGGAGTTGATGTTGCGGACATGCTTCGCGAAGCGTTCCTCGATGTCCGAGCGCCAGCGCTGGAGCCCCTCGATGGTGAGGGTGCTGCCGCGCATCTCCTTCTCAACCACCTTCATGTTCATGTCCAGCAGTTTGCGAAGCCCCATGTGGTTCACCACCACCGCCTGCCGCACAAACTTCGAGCGGTCGCTGTCCTGGATGCCCTCCAGGTCGAAGAGCTCCTTGGAGTTGCCCGTCAGGCGCGCGACCTGCTCGGCCTTCACCTTCTCCTCCAGCTCCATGATCATCACCGAGGTCCCGTTCTCGTTGATGAACTGCAGGAACGAGGCCAGATACTCCTGCGAGAGCAGCGGCTCGGCGATCCTCCCCTCGTTGGCCATCCGCTGCTGCAGGTCGTGCACCCGCTGCGTGAAGTGCTCCATCGCCATCTCCTTGAGCGTCGTGCTCTTCCCGTCCCTGCTGATCGGCAGCGTCGGCAGGTCGTATTTCTCCAGCCACATCTCGAAGAGCTTCAGCGCGGGTTCCAACTGCGTGTTTCGGAACTCGCCCTGCAGGATGGTCGCCTGGATGCCGACCACCGCCGCGCGCAACCCCGCGTTGAAGTCTTTGAACACGCCCCTGGCCGCCTGCATCGCCTGCGTCCCCGAATCGCGCCCGTAGACGCAACTGGTCATCAGCGCCCGCCGCATATCCCCCATCAGCTGCTGGACCGTATCGCCCTTGACCCAGGTCTTGACATTCTCCAGAACCGCCGCCTTCGTGGTCTCATCGTCCATGAACTCATTGAAGCCGTTGGCTTCCAGAAGGTAGCGCAGACTATCCTCGAAGGCCTTGGGCTGGCTGGGGTCGAGCCGCGTCAGGTTCAGATCCCGTTTCATCAACTCCAGCGTATCCGCGAAGAACTGCGCGGCCTTGTCCTTTCCTGCCTGGCCCAGCCACTCCTCAGGCTTGTTGCAGATCTCCGTCTCCATTCTTTCACGCAGGCGCGGAGCCAGCGTTTCGCGGAAGAACTGGATGTCCGCGTCGGTGGCGCCTGACTGCTTGAGCTCGCCCAGGCGCGCCTCCATCCCCGCATTCAATTCGGGGATGGCATTCTCGTAGGCGTCGGTGACCGCCTGGCTGTATTTCAGATAGGCGGCGAAGTTCTTGTCAAGCACGCCGTTCAGCGTGTCGGAGAGCATCTTGTCGAAGGCGCGCGCCGCGACCTTGAGGTCGGGCAGCTTCTCCGCCTTGCTGAAGTCCTCCAGCGTCATCGCCAGTTTCTTGTCCAGCACCGCCTTCGTGAGGCTGGAGTACTTGTCCAGGCTGGGCTGCACTGTCTTGAGGAACTGGTCGCGGAAAGCCGTGTAGGACTTCATCCGCTGATCGGAGCGGCTCTGGATTTCCTGGTTGACCCGCGCCGTGAAGCCGTCCTTCCCGCCGATCGAGAAGAGCATCGGGAAGTCTTTGATGCGTTGGATCACCAGATCCACCGTCGGCTTCGCCAGGTTCGCCACCTCGGCGGCGGAAAGCCCGGGATAGGCGGCGCGCAGGCGCAGCGTCTCGTCCTGCGGCAGCCGCGCCTCCAGCGTCACCCCGTGCTCGTCAAACTCGCCCATCCAGGCCCCCACCGCCAAGATCCGCTCGTGGGCGGCAAGGAGAATGGTGCGGTCGATGTTCAGGCGGGTGTCGTCGTAGGAGAACTCCTGTTCGATTGCCGCGTCGGCCCCCTCCTTCTCGTAGACCTCGGGGTGCTCCAGGTAGCGCTCCTTGAGCGCGGCGATCCGCTTGTGCTGGGCCAGCATGACATCGCCAGTCAGGGCGTCGACGACGGCCTTGAGTTCCGCCTTGCCCAGTCTCGCGTTGTCCTGCATCGCCTCGGGGCCAGCCTTGATCTGCTCCCTGACGTTGTCGGCGACGATTTTGCGCAGCGTGTCCTCCAGGCGCGCCCCGTAGGTCTCCGCCTTCTTCACGTAGGCGTTGGCCGCCTTCGTGAAGGCCTCCTGGAACTTGGCGGCGAACTGCGCGTCGACTGGCGCCTTGGAGACCTTCCGCCCCTTCAACTGGTCATGGAGCACCTGGAAGTACACCCGTTCAAGCCCGTGGCGCAGCGCAGGGCCGGTCAGTTGCGGATCCAGCGGCGGCTGGCGGCCCGAAAGAGCATGGATGAAGCCCGTGACCGCGGGGCCCGCGTCCATCAGCCCATTCCTGACCTTGATGTTGCTGGTGGAGTGGGACAGGACGGCGATGTCCAGGCGCTGCGTCATCTCCGCGATGACCGCGTTCCGCTCCTCGTTGAGGTATTTCGTGAGCAGCTTCACCCCTTCCGCCGCGTCCTTGAGGAGATTGTCCGACTGGACTGGCAGGGGGGAATGCTCGAAGAAGCGGCGGATCGCGCGCTGGCCGGCCTCCTGGAGGCGTCCGCGGAAGTCGGCGAGGAGGTTCGTGTAGTCGTCCTCGTAGAGGTTTCCCTTCTTGGACTGCTTCGTGAGGAGTTTCTGGTAGCCCTGGAGGGTCTTCTCCAGAATCCGTCCCATCTTCTGCTCACGGAAGTCCCGATAGGCGACCGCGGTGCGGTTGAGCTGGTTGAGGGCCTTCGAGAGGCCGCCTTTATCCCCGCCTTCCAGGTGCAGCCGCTCCTTCCCCTTCGAGAGGACGGCCTTGTCGACGCGCTGGTTGAGGATGTTGGGCAGCGTGTAGGTGAAGAGGTTCTCGTAGAGCGTGCGGCCGCCGCCGATCGTGTTGATCACGTTGCCGATCTGGTCCGTCATCTCCTTGATGAAGGTCTTCGCGTTGCCCCCCTGCGCGAACCGCCCGTTCCCGACCTTCCAGCGCTCGCCGTATTGCAGTTGCAGCGCAGGCACGAGCTGCCTGTCGACGAACTCCTTGACCTTGTCCTTCGCCTCGACCACCTTCGGATTCGCATTCTCCGTCCCCCGCGTAAAGTGCTTGAGCACGAAGCGGGCGGCGTAGTTGTCGACGGCGGCCTCCGCGCGGAAGAGGTCGGCCATGCCCGCGACCTGCTTCCCATACTGCTCCGCCTCGGCCCTCTTGAGCCCCGCGC
>JAEEXV010000069.1 GCA_016287975.1 Lentisphaeria bacterium
CTGGTCGCCGAGCCCTCCTACGGCAACGCGGGCTCGCTGGCGCCGGTGCTGGCGGTGCTGGTGGGCATCAGGTGCCTGCCGCGCTGGCTCTTCCAGGCGGGGCTGGCGCTGACGGCGGGCACGCTCGTCTACGGCTACTACCTGCTCTACCAGGCGCGCACCGCGCCGCCCCCCCCCGCCGAGGCGCGGGCGGCATCGGAGGCGCCCGCGGCGGCGCAGGCCGTGCTGCGGGGCTACCATCTGCGGCGCATCCGCTCGTTCCTGGAGCCATACGGGGGCTGGAACGAGCGCCAGTCGCTGCTGGCGATCTCCGGCGGCGGCCTGTGGGGGAAGGGCTATCTGGAGGGCACGATGAAGAACCTCGGCTTCCTGCCGCGCACCGTCGCGCCGACCGACTTCATCTTCGCGGTCATCGCGGAGGAGGGCGGGCTGCTGCGCGGCGTGCTGCCAGTCCTGTTGTTGTACTTCACGCTGCTCTCCGTGCTGCTGCACTGGGGGGCGCACGCCGAGCGCCGCCTCGACCTCATGCTGCTGTCGGGGGGCGCGACCCTGCTGGCGATGCATGTCTTCATCGGGGTCGGCATGACCATCCGCCTCATCCCCGTCATCGGACTGCCGCTGCCGCTGCTCTCGTACGGTGGCTCCTTCACCGTCGCCGTCTCGACCCTGCTGGGCGTGCTCTATGGCTGCAACCGGAACACGGGCGCCGCCGCCTCGGAGGAGGAGGGCCGCCCGCGTACAGTGCAATTCGGATCCCTGTTTCGGCTGCGGATATTTCGGTGATTCTATGTTCCCCAAGAGGGTCGGTAAAACCGCCATTTCGGGAAGCAAGGCGACTTTGTGGAATCTGGCAATGCGCGGCCACCGTGGAGAAACGCGGCATTCCCGCTCGGGGAAGCCCCCCGCAAGGGGGCGTCGGAGCATAGCCAGGGGTGGAGCGAGCCGCGAAGCGGCGAGCGGAACCCCTGGAAGGGTGAGGTGCCGAAGACAGGCTGGCGCCCGGAAAGGGATGCCATTTCCGGGGGCGGGGGCGGAGGGAGGGCGGAAGCCCGACCGCAGCCTCCGTCCCCGACAACGACAGCCATGACAGGGCCGAGGACGGCCCCATCGCACGCATCTCCACCGACCCCGTGCTGCTCGCCTCCGTCCTCTACGCCGCCGTCAAACCGCAGGCCGACGCCCTCGGCGTCTCCGCCGACGACTTCCAGCACGCCATCTGCGGCGATGTCATTCCCGCCGCCTCCGATGCCATCCTCTCCTCCCTCGCCGTTTTTTTCCCCGGCGCGCAGAGCCGCCTGCTGAAAAAGGTTCTGCAGCTGACCGCCGAAGCCCGCAGGCATGCCGAGACGGAGGCCGACCGGATGCTCGCCAGCCCCGAACTGGAGGAATCCATCAGCCGCGCCCTCTCCACCCCCTTGAACTCGCCGACCGCCTCGCCGGCGTCATCGGCATCGACCCCGGCCCCCTGACCCTCCGCCGCCTACTGGACATGGCCCGCGCCCGCCAGGAGGCTGAATGGGACCGCACCGCAGCCATCCTCGCCACCATCGTCAACATAAACCGCGACCCCAGGAAGTCCCGCCCTGTCTCCACCCGCGAACTCAACCCCTACCGCGACGGCACCGCGCACGTCTCCGAAGATGCCATCACCGTCTCCCGCGACGAGGCCGTCCAGCTCTTCCGCCAGATGGCCGCCAGCGCCAAACGGCGTTAGAATGCCTCGCAAGAATCACCACTGTCAGAACGGGTTTCACTGTCGAGTTTAGGGTCCCAACCACAGACTTTTGTCAAATACCAGCGACGGGGAGCAACGTTTGCCGTCAGGCAGTGGTCTTTCAGAATCACCACCTTGTGCAGTGCCCTTTCATCCAGTGGGCGGAACAGCTTTGGCCAGCACAGTTCAGGATAGACAATCCCTGTCTTAGAATCGCGAATGTAAAACTGATGGGAGGATATTATATGCAACTCAAAACGCCCCGCGTCGTTGTCTTCGATCGGATGTTTGGTCTCTTCTTTATCGCAACGTGACTTCTGTATCGCAGGGACGATAACCATTACATAGAATAAAGCCAACGGCATCCCCAAAATCACCAGTAAGAAGAGTAAGACGAGGACTCCGCCAATGATTTTCATACAATTAACCACCTCCTTAGTTTAATATAACCTTTCTTTCAGTTTTTTCCATAGATGAGCATAACCACCATCAATGCAGGGCAGGCAGTCATCCGAATTGTAGGAAATAACGACGACTTGAAAAAGGCGTTGGACAATTCCAATGGATGGCTCCAAAAATTCACGGCCTACGCCACCCAACTTGGCGCACGCCTCCAGGCGGCAGGCCAGATGATGCTGGCCCCGTTCCAGCAGGCGGCGGAGGTCTTCCAGACCTTCGAGCGCCAGATGCTGCGCGTCTCGGCGGTGACCTCCGCCTCCGTCAGAGAGACCGAACGGCTGATCGCCCAGGCGCAGAAACTGGGCGCGACGACCTCCTTCACCGCCGCGCAGGTGGCCGAGGGGATGGCGGGCCTCGGAATGATGGGCTTCAGCACCGAAGAAATCAGCCAGGCCACCCCCGTCATCATGGACCTCTCGAAGGCCACCGGCACCGACCTGGGCACCGCCGCCCAGATCGCCGCCAACCAGCTGCGCGTCTTCGGGATGCGGGCGCAGGACACGAGGCAGGCCGCCGACCTCCTCGCCGCCACCGCCAACGGCAGCGCCCAGACCCTCACCGACCTCGGCGAGGCGCCGCATCGGGACTGCCGTTCTCCAAGGCGCTGGATGACTATCTGCGCTATGGCGGGCTTCCATATATTCTCTCATGCGGATTCCGCCAGTTGGAGCGCAACCACCTTATGGAGAACCTCATTTACAATGAGCTTCGCAAATGGGGGTTCGCTGTCGATGTCGGGAGCGTTTACGCAACAGGCGGCGACGGCCATTCACGGCAGATGCTTGAAGTCGATTTCGTGGCCAACCAGGGGCATCGCCGCTACTATATCCAGTCCGCCTGCCAGATTCCAGATGACGAGAGGCGCGAACAGGAGATGCGCCCATTGCTGAAAATCAACGACGCATTCCGAAAAGTCGTCGTGACCTTCGATGGAATGCCTCCATACCACAACGAGGACGGCATCCTCGTCCTGCGTCTTGAGGATTTCCTGACGGGCCAGGAATCCCTGGATATTTGACCACATCCTGCGCTGAACACTTTTGCGCATGGCGATTTGTCGCCTGCCGCCACTGGCAAAACGGGGGAATGGCATTATAGTACGCGCCAATCCTTTTGCGCCGTGTGGCGCGAGGGTACACAAGGCACACCAGTCGGGGTTTCGCGAGGCCGTCCAAACGCCTGGGCGACGGAAAAGCCCCGAGCAAAGACAAGGAGGAATCCACCGTGGCGAAGACTACCATCACCGATCTTCTCGAAGCAGGCGTCCATTTCGGGCACCAGACCCGTCGCTGGAACCCCAAGATGAAGAAATACATCTACGGGACCCGCAGCGGCATCACCATTTTCGACCTGGGCAAGACGATGAAGCTGCTTGCCGCGGCCTGCGATTTCCTGACCAAGACAGTGGCCGAGGGCGGCCAGATCCTCTTTGTCGGCGCGAAGCGTCAGGCTCAGGAGTGCGTGAAGGCGGCGGCCGAGGCGACCGGCATGCCGTATATGTGCGACCGCTGGCTGGGCGGCACGCTGACCAACCAGAAGGTGGTCCAGACCCGCGTCAATTTCATGAAGAAACTGATGCAGCAGGAAGAGGACGGCACCTTCGACCGCATCCCGAAAAAGGAGGCGGCGGGCCTGCGCAAGGAGCTGGCGAAGCTCCGCACCACGCTGGGCGGCATTGTCAACATGCCGAAGAATCCCGCGGCGGTCGTGATCATCGACGTGGACCACGAGCACATCGCCGTGAACGAGGCCGTGAAACTGGGCATTCCGATCGTGGCGCTGGTGGACTCCAACTGCAACCCCGACCCGATCGAGTATGTGATCCCTGGCAATGACGACGCGCTGCGCTCGATCAAGGTCATCATGGACGCCATCCAGGGCGCGATCGAGGAAGGCAATGCCTACCTCTCCAAGAAGCGCACCCAGGCCCGCGAGGAGGCGGCCGCGGCGTCCGCGGCCGCCGAGAAGGCGGAGGGCGAGGCCGAGGCGAAGGAGTAGTCGGCGCCGCTTTCGGAACTGCGCGCCGCGTCGGCCGTCTGCCGTGCGGCGCGATGGATTTTCAATGTAGAATCAACCCGCTTAACGAAGGGAAGGAATTGACCATGGCGATTACCGCGAAGGAAGTGAATGAACTGCGCCAGAAGACTGGTTGCGGCATGATGGAGTGCAAGAAGGCGCTGACCGCGTGCAACGGCGATGTCGAGGGCGCGCTGGAGTGGCTGCGGAAGGCAGGCATCGCGAAGGCCGCGAAGCGTGCCGAGCGCAGCGCGAACCAGGGCAAGTGGGCGGTTGCCACGGACGGCAAGGCCTACGCGCTGGTCGAGGTGCTCTGCGAGACGGACTTTGTCGCGAAGACGGCGGAGTTCAAGGCGTTTGCGCAGCAGGCGGCGGACACGGCGCTGACCTACGACGGCGTGGACGGCGATGTCTCCGAGAAGGTGCAGGCGGATCTGGATGCGGCGACCAAGGCGCTGATCGGGAAGATCGGCGAGAACATGCGCATCCGCCGTGCGTGGCGCTGGATTGCGAAAGAGGGGAACAAGATCGGCTACTATCTGCACACGGCGCAGCCGTTTGCGGCGATGGTGGAGGTCTCTGGCGAGTGCGACGACGCGCTCTTGAACAACATTTCGCTGCATGTGACGGCGAGCGCCCCGCAGTACATCACCAGCAAGGACATTCCCGAGTCGGTGATCGCGAAGGAGCGCGAGATCGCGGCGGCGGATCCGAAGCTGCAGGGCAAGCCCGCGAACATCCTGGAGGGGATTCTGCAGGGCAAGCTCGCGAAGATGTACAAAGAGGTGTGCCTGATGGACATGCCCTGGATCGACGACGACAAGACCACGCTGGCCAAGGTCGCCCCGAAACTGACGGTGGTGCGCTTCATCCGCGCGCTGGTCGGCGAGGAAGTCAAATAGCCTCTGAACCGATGCAAACTCTCGGCGGAAAGCGTTGAGAGCAGGCCTGCCCTGTCCGGAATGCAATGCCGGGCAGGGCTTTGTTGTTTTTGGTGCAGGAAAGAAGGAGCCGAAAGACGATGGATGTGATGCTGGTTGGCGGCGGCGGGCGCGAACACGCGCTGGCGTGGAAGATGTTGCAGAGCCCGCGCATGGGCAAGTTCTATTGGGCGCCAGGGAACCCCGGGGTGCCGTCGGCGATTGCGGTCGCGGAAAGCACGCCCGCGGGGCTGGCGGAGTTCGCTGCCGCGCATGGCATCGGCCTGACGATGGTGGGGCCCGAGGCGCTCTTGTGCGAGGGCATCGTTGATGAGTTTCGGAAGCGCGGGCTGCGGATTGTCGGGCCCGACAAGACGGCGGCGCAACTGGAAGGGAGCAAGTCCTTCGCGAAGGAGTTCATGCACCGCCATGGGCTGCCCACGGCGGAGGCGGCGGTCTTCACCGACGCGAAGTCCGCGCTCGAATACCTCGCGCGGCACGGCGCGCCGATTGTCGTGAAGGCGGACGGCCTGGCTGCGGGCAAGGGCGTCACGGTCGCGGCGACGGCGGCGGAGGCCGAGGCCGCCATCCGCGAATGCTTCGACGGCGCCTTTGGCGCGGCGGGCGCGCGGGTGCTGCTGGAGGAGTGCCTGGTGGGCGAGGAGGCGTCGATTCTGGCGCTTTGCGACGGCAAGAGCATTCTGCCGCTGGCGTCGAGCCAGGACCACAAGCGGGCGCTGGACGGGGATCTGGGGCCGAACACTGGCGGCATGGGGGCCTATTCGCCGGCGCCCGTGGTGACGCCAGAGTTGTGGCAGGTCATCGATGCGCGGATCCTGCAGCCGTTCCTGAAGGGGGTGCAGGAGGACGGGCTCTATTTCCGCGGCATCATCTACGCGGGCATCATGGTCACCGCCGACGGACCGAAGCTGCTGGAGTTCAATGTGCGCTTCGGCGACCCTGAGACGCAGGCGGTGTTGATGCGGCTGGATTCCGACCTGGTCGACGTGCTGCAGGCGACGGCGGACGGCGAACTGTCGCGGATTGAGCTCAAGTGGTCGGCGGAGCCTGCGGTGTGCGTGGTCATGGCCTCGCAGGGCTATCCAGGCAAGTATCCGAAAGGGCTTCCGATCACGGGCATCGCCGAGGCCGAGGCGACTGGGGCCGTGGTCTTCCACGCAGGCACCAAGCGCACGGCTGACGGGACGCTGGTCACCAACGGCGGGCGCGTGCTCGGCGTGACCGCGAAGGGCGGCGATCTGCGCGAGGCGGTCGCCAATGCCTACGCAGGCGTGCGCCGCATCCACTGGGACGGGGTGCAATACCGCACGGACATCGCCCACCGCGCATTCGAGCATCTGGGCTGACTCGTTGTCGGCGGGCAAGCCCGCCGACACAGGTCGAAAACTCCGGCGCATTTGCGGCCGTAGCCACGGCGTCCCGCCGTGGCGTCCCGCCGAGCAAACCAACCCCCGCTTCCGGAAACTCCGGAAACTCCGGAAACTCCGGAA
>JAEEXV010000070.1 GCA_016287975.1 Lentisphaeria bacterium
AGCGTCCGTCGCGCGGAAGTTGTAGGTCGCGTTCGCCGTGACGTCCACGACGCCCGTGTACTCCATCCACTCGCCGGCGTAGTCGGCGGATTCCGTGTTGTAGTACAACTTCAGCCCAACTTCCGTGGTGGCGGTCAATGTGGAAGTTTGCAACGGAGTAGAATTGTCGCCGACGAGCGTGATCATCGGCGCGGTCTTGTCGATATTCGTGACCTCATACGTCGCCGTCGCAATGTTCCCCGCTGGGTCCGTCGCGCGGAAGGTCACCGTCGCGTTCTCGCTGACCGCCACGCCGTCTGCGTAGTCCTGCCACGCACCCTCGCCGATCCTATATTGGGTTGAGAACAGCGCCACGTCGTCCGAGAAGACCGCCGTCAACGTCACGCTCCCGTTCGTCGGGCCCGTCACGTCGGCCACGATGTCCGCAATTGTCGGCGCAACCTTGTCGATGTTCGTCACCTCGTAAGTTGACATCGCAGTGTTCCCAGCCATATCAGTCGCGCGGAAGGTCACCGTCGCGTTCTCGCTGATCACCATGCCGTCCGCAGCGTAGTCCTGCCACACACCGTCGTTAATGCGATACTGTGTGGAAGAAATACCGATGTCGTCTGTGAAAAGAACCGAAACAGTCACCGTCTGATTGGTAGGAGTGACGGGGGTGGCGACGATGGAAACTAGCGTTGGAGCATCAAAGTCCGCGATAATGGTCAACGTGAGCATTTCTCCATCGCGGGACAAAGCATAATGGTAATGCTCTAACTCAAGCATTCCACCTACTGTTATACCCCCAAGTTCCGTTCCGGCGATATCCTTCACGGTGATAATCTGGTCAAAGTCGGCCGCACCAGCCGCCAATGCATATTCGTAAATGCCGCTTGGCAGTTCGGAATCCACCGTTAATGTGCACGTGAAAGAATCGCCAAGGATTTGACTCCAGTCATTGATTAGGGGAAGAGTGGATTCTTCCTGGGCGTTGACAGTGAAGTCTATCACCGCCCCGCTACCTGCACTGAATTGTGCGCCGTTTTCAATTTGAATTCTTCCACCCATCGTTCCGCCGCTGGAAATGCTAACAAGCCCCGACGAAGTCACCATAACATTATCCACCCCCCCACCATCATAGACTAACAGACTATTCCCGCTGGTGACTGCTAAATTCGACAGGGAATTGCCGCGGCTTATAACGCCGGACACAGCCCCGCCATATATGACCGCATCTGTTCGCGACAAATAGGCGATCTTCGCGCCAGCCGAAGAAAGAATCATCCCCGTCCCCCATGGATTGAAGGCTACATTGGCACTTCCCCCTGACGATACCACCAGCGACGCCCCGGAATTCACCACTAGGTCATTGACAACTGCCCCAGAAGAGACATACACCAGACCGCCAAAATCAACCACCCCGCTTGACACGGTGCCGCCACTCACGCGCATTGTCCCACCCGAACGCGTATGGACATTCGAGATGAAGGTGCCTGAACTGATATGCAACGATCCATAGTTTTCCACCCCGTCAATAGTGGTTGGCACCCGGGTATAGGCATTTAAGCTGCTTTTCACTATGACATTCGATATGCTCGCAGGCCAAGTGTCAGACAGAACCAGTTCCTCCGACAAACTAAACCCGCAATATCTGGCTCCCGTAAGCAATGTGATGGAATTGAAGTTTACTCCCGGATGCTTTATGTCCAACATACCCATGCTGGACACAATTAAATTCTCAACCAATGCCCCGCTGGATAACGTCAAATAACCCATCTCTGCCAATTGAACATCCTTCGCCCCCCCCCCAGAAGAGATATATAGCATCGCGCCATCTGTGGAATTGCCATGAAGAACTACACCTGAAATCCTCCCCCCGGCGTTCACATACACCTTACCATTGGCCGACACGGATACGGAAGTAGCTGTCCCACTATTATAAACCAGCAAGCTGTTTCCACTAGTGACTACCTTTCCCGACATTGAATCAGCCTTACTGATCAGGCCAACTTGCGATCCTCCATAATAAATGGCCTTATCGCGCTGTAGATAAGTAACCTTAGCCCCACTGCTTGAAGTAACATTTAGGTTAGAACTCCAGGGACTATATGCTATTGTTACCGTTCCCCCACTATAAATAACAAGATTTCTTTCATTACCAGAATATGTTTGTAGATTTAAAACTTTTCCTCCACTATTAACAATTATCTTTCCTCCTGAAAATGAAACATTAGATACAACCCCAGAATTTCCAACGATAAGTCCACCAGCTCGGTCGCCATCATAGTCGTCATCATACCATACTTTTGATGTATTAATTATAGTTACATTTGTCAAAGTTGCCGAACTAACCGCAACACACGTACAACTATTAAGTGTAATATTGTTTACTTTAGCACCTTGATTAATAACTGTTGGAAAACCTGCATGGGTATGCCCCTGTGCATTAATTGTTATATTCTCTGCGTTTCCCCCCATCAAGTATAAGAATTTTCCGTCATATCCTTTTGCATATCCTCCACTAGAAACTCGTAAAGATCTAATATTTGCGCCATGATGAATTATAGCTCTCCCTCCATTTTCAACGTATAATACTTGTATAGAGCACCCACTATAAATTATATATTCTTTATTGGAAGTAATAACAAAACTACTGTAAGAACCTGAGTATAGATTAGATGTTGCAGCATATTTTGAAATATTATTACCTACATGTTCAGTTCCTGACACAATATGTTGGACTTCATGAGCAATAACGGCGACAACAAAACTGGGGTCAGTGGAAGCATCCATTAAAACGAAGGCGTTGTCATCATGGATGAGATTTCCGGCGTCGATGGTCTCGGCGAGCCCGAGGAAGGAGCCGTACTCGTCAAAGGCGGAGGTGACACCGATGTAGATGGTGGAGTAGTCGCCATCGAGGGGGCGGGCAGCGGTGAAGACAACGTCGTCGCCGAAGCGCTGGTTCAGGGCGCTGACAATGGTGAAGATGGTGTCATTGTCAAATCCAGAATCCTCGACGGTGATGTCGTCGATGTCCAGTCCGAGATCGGCGTTGTGATAGGAGGTCTCGGCGCCGTCGAAGTCAAGGTAGACGATCTGCGGGACGTTCTCGGGGACGACGGTCTGGATGCCGCCGTCAAGGCATGTGAGATGGTCTTCGTTAAGCATAGTTTGGTTGTGTGCGAAGGTTGACGTTCATCAAGAAAGCGGCAGAAAGGCGATCAAGGCGCTTCTCCTGTCATCCAGTGTGTTCCACGCCTCGTCCATAAGGAACAAGTCTCATCGTCTGATTTTGGTACTCATATACTGATACGGCGTTTCAATTGCGCTTCTGTCTTGCGAACCGTTATTTTTGGGAATTATATACTTGAGTTTCCTATTAGTCAAGTTAGAATTTAGGTCATCCATGAAACCACTCACGGAAACTAAACTATATCATCCCCAAATTAGCCAAAGACACTGTTCCCCACGAGGTTCGGCGATTGCCTGGATGATGCCCCGGAAATGGTTGCCACGGCGGCCTCGCCGTGGCGGCTCAGTGAATGCCCAGCAGTCAATTCCGAAGCCTTGGTTGCGTCTTGTGGCGTGCCTGATTGGACACCGCAGGCTCGGCGGACCGCCACGGCGAGGCCGCCGTGGCAACACCTTCGGGGATGGCTCTGCCGACTATGCCGATCATGCCGACCATGACGGGGCGGGCCTCGCGCGGCGGATTATATTGTCGGCAAATGGTTCCCTGCCTGTCACCCTGGAGATTTTGAAATGAGATTCGCCGTTGCATCCGTCCTGTGTTTCGCCTTGTTCCTTGTTGCCGCCGAGCCGCTGCGCGTGCCGATTGTGCGCGTGACCGATCCGACGCCGCAGATCGACGGGGCGGGGCTGCGCTTCGCCAGCCTGCCTGGACACCAGATGCTCGACAGCCAGGCGCACCTCGCCTTCAGCGACGCCAAGAGCGCGCGCTGGCACGGTCCCCAGGACGCCTCCGCGGAACTCTCGTTCGGCTGGGACAACCAGTGCCTCTACCTCTTCGCCCAGGTCACCGACGACCTCCACTGCCAGCCCCACGCCGACGCAAGACTTTACCTTGGCGACCACATCATGCTGGTGCTGGACTTCGCGGAGGGCGGCTCGAAGGAGAGCGGCAACCTCTGGAAACTCGGCATCTCGCCTGGCGACTTCGGCGCCGTCCCGCCCGCCTTCCACCTCTGGTCGCCGCTCGGCGCCACTTGCGATGGCGTGCGCTGCGCGGCCAAACGCACCGACCACGGCTACCAGATCGAGGCTTCCATCCCCTGGGCCGCCTTCGGAAACGAGGTCAAGCCCGCCCCTGGCGTCTCCTTCGGCTTCGACTGCTACGTCGGCGATTCCGACAACGGCACCTCCCAGAAGAGCATGCTCTCCCTCAACGGCAAGAAAGGGATGCACCAGCCCGCGCTGCTGCCGCGCGCCGTCCTCTGCGCCCCCGACGGCGTGCTGCCCGCCCCCCCCGCCAGCGAGCGCAGCCTCACCCCGCAGCCCCTCCAGGTCGCCTCCGGCAAAGAAGTCCAGTTCACCCTGCCGCCTGACGCGGCCTCCTATCCCACCCTCGCCGTCGACGCCATCCTCGGCTTCACCAAATACGCCGGTGGCACCTACGCCCTGACCCTGAAACTCAACGGCGTCCCCCTGACCCTCGAACGCTGCGCCAACCGCGACGAATCCGTCACCTTCGGCAAACGCACCATGGCCGCCATCGGCGCCCAGGACAACTGGTTCGTCTTCTACAACCGCGCCTTCGACGCCAAGGACTTCCCCGAGGTCTACTCGGCGGGGAAGAAACTCGCCCCGCCGCGCTTCCTCTTCGCAGTGCAGGGCCTCCTCAAAAAGGACGCCCCGAACATCCTCGCCATCGGCTACCGCCCCATCCGCCCGATGCCCAACCCGCTCCTCGTCGGGGTCTCGCTTTTGAGCGCCGCGATGCCGCCCCTGGGGGCGCCCGCCTCGGCCGAACTCCAGGAACACCAGCCCGCCGCCCTCGCCCGTCCACCCCAATACACGTGGAAACTCGGGGCGGACGGCGCCGTCACCGTCACCCTCAACGGCCGCGCCTTCCCCGTCACCAGCGCCTTCTCCACCACCACGCCTGGCTGGGCCACCCTCGGCAAGCCCTCCCGCGAATGGACTCACGCCAAGCGCACCAACGACCGCGCCTTCGCCGCCGCGACCCGCGCCTTCCGCCTCGAACGCACCGTCACGCCGTTCCCGTTCCGCCTCCGCGTCGTCGACCGCGTCACCAACCTCACCAGCCAGCCGCTCCCGCTGCTGTACAGGCACCAGACGCCCCTCGCGGGACTCTCCTTCGCCCGCGTCTGCGGCACCAAGGTCACCGCCCGCGGCGCCGCCAGCGGCCCCGTCTTCCGCGAAGAGCAGCCCGCCCGCCCCACCACCATGCTCGCCTTCCCCGAGGCCTCGCTCGGCATCCTCGCCGAGGACGACTGGACCCGCGCCCAGGGATACAACGAGGTCGCAAACACTGTCGGCGGCATCGGCAACGACGTCCTCGCCCTCCCCCCAGGCGCATCCATGGACCTGGAGTTCTCCCTCTATCCCCTCGAATCCGACGACGAGTTCGTCTGGCTCAACCGCATCCGCCACGACTGGGAGGTCAACTTCACCATCCCCTTCGGCGGCATGACCGGCTCCATCGAGGAAATCCTGCGCCGCCCCGCTTCGCTCCTGCGCCACGACATCCCTGGCAAAATCGACCTCGCCCGCGACGTCTTCGTCTTCGGCGGCATGTACCACGGCGACAACATCCTGGAGAAGGACGACAAGCCCCTCCTCGCCGCCCAGGCAAAACTCCGCCGCCTCTTCCCCGACCTCGCCTTGCTCTTCTACTTCCACTGCTATCTCTCACAGTCCAGATACGCCGCCGAAAACCTCATGGACGAGGCGATGCTCGACGCCAACGGCCGCCAGTGCAACTACGACCCGCGCCGCTTCACCATGCCGATCTACACCCCCGTCCTCGGCAACCGCTTCGCCAAACGCCTCGAGCAAAGCATCGAGAAGCGCCTCGCCCTCGGCTTCCAGCTCTACTGGGATGAAATCGAGCGCTCCAACGCCAAATACGACTACAACCCGAAGCACTGGGACGGCGTCACCGCCGAGATCGACCCGAAGACGCACCGCATCCGCAGGAAGATGAGCACCGTCGCGCTCATCTCGCAGCCCTGGCGCGCATACGTGCTGCAGAAATTCATGCCGCGCCTGAAGCAGCCCAACGGTCTCCTCGGCAATGGCGCGCCCTTCACGCGGACCATGCGCCAGTTCCACTTCCCGCGCTTCATCGAGACAGGAAGCATCAGCAACCTGCGCCTGGGGCAGCTCTTCACCCCGATCTCCCTCGGCGACCACCTCACCGAGCGCACCGAACTCGACGCCTACCGCAACATGCTCAAGGCCCTCGACTACGGCTCCGTCTACTTCTGGTACCACCAGAAGGTCATCGCCTCCCACCCCACCCTCACCCACGCCATGTACCCCATCACCCCCGTCGAACTCGGACACGGCTACATCATCGGACAGGAGCGTATCCTCACCAACAAGAGCGGCTACTTCGGTTGGGGCGACGACGCCCAGTTCACCACCCGTGTCTTCGGCGCCGACGGACGCGAAAAGCCAGGCTTCAAAGTCCCCCGCGTCCTGCGCGGCGGCAAGGCCTTCGCCGAAGTCCGCCTCCCCGCGGGATACGCCGCCGCCATCATCCGAAAATAGCCCCCCGTTGCGCAAGCGCGGATTATAGTACGGGGGTTCGCAATTTTGAATCCTGGATTCTGAGCCGCCCGGAATCTTGAATCCTGGATCTTGACGGCGAATCCTGAATCAGGAGCCGCCCTGAATCTTGAATCCTGGATCTTGACCCGACTTGAATCTTGAATTCAGCAACTGCAGCATCTTCCTCCCGAATTCCCCATTTTCCCTGCCTTCCTTTTCACCCAACGGAACATTTCCATGAAAACCTCCCTGAACTGGCTGCGCGACTACACCGACATCGACTGGTCCGCCGAAGAACTGGCCGCCCACCTCACCTCCGCAGGCCTTGAGCCCGAGGGCATCGAGACCACCGGCACCATCCCCGAGGGCGTGATCACCGCCCGCATCCTCTCGCGCACGCCCCACCCCAACTCCGACCACATGAGCGTCTGCATGGTCGACCCCGGCACCGGCGAGCCCGTCCAGATCGTCTGCGGCGCGCCCAACTGCGACGCAGGCAAGGTCGTCCCCCTCGCCACCCTCGGCACCGACTTCGGCGGAGGCTTCGTCATCAAGAAGTCCAAGCTGCGCGGCATCGACTCCTGCGGCATGATGTGCTCCGCCCGCGAACTCGGCCTCTCCGAGGACCACAACGGACTGCTCATCCTGCCCGACGACACCCCGCTCGGCCAGAGCGTCCGCGCGCTCTACCAGTGCGACACCGTGATCGACTGGGAGGTCACCCCGAACCGCCCCGACTGGCTTTCGCACATCGGCATCGCTCGCGAGATCTCGGCGCTGACCGGCAAGCCCCTCCGCTATCCCGCGGCAAAGGTCGACGTCCGCCCTGGCAGCAACGCCGCCGACTACGCCAGCGTGCGCATCGACGCGCCCGAGTACTGCCCGCGCTACATCGGGCGGGTCTTCGACCACATCAAGGTCGGCCCGTCGCCCGAATGGATGAAGAAGCGCCTGGAGGCAGTCGGCCTGCGCTCCATCAACAACGTCGTCGACATCACCAACTACATCATGCTGGAATACGGCCAGCCCCTCCACGCCTTCGACCTCAACCACCTGGCGGGCCACCAGATCATCGTCCGCCGCGCCGCTGACGGCGAGCAGATCACCACCCTCGACGGCACCAAGCTCACCCTCGACCACGACAACCTCCTCATCGCCGACCGCGACAAGGGCGTCGCCCTCGCGGGCATCATGGGCGGAGAGAACTCCATGATCACCGACGCGACCACGCAGGTCCTCCTGGAGGCCGCCGCCTTCGACCGCACCAACATCCGCCTCTCCTCGCGCCGCCTGAACAAGGCCACCGACTCCAGCTACACCTACGAGCGCGGCGTCTCCCCCGAGACCTGCGCCCTCGCCTCCGCACGCGCCGCCTCCCTCCTCTGCGAGCTCGCGGGCGCCGAACAGCTCGGCGAGCCCATCGACTGCTATCCGCGCCCCTGGCAGAGCGAGGCCATCACCGCCTCCGCCCAGCGCATCAACGCCCTCCTCGGGCTCAAACTCGCCCCCGCCGAGATCGCCGCCCTCCTCGAACGCCGCGGCATCCAGGTCACCGCGAAGGACGGCGACGCCATCACCGTCGCCACCCCCTGGTGGCGCTTCGACCTGCACGCCCCCGTCGACCTCGCCGAGGAAGTCGCCCAGATGGCGGGCCTCGACGCCATCCCCGCCGCCCCCGCCCCCGCCGTCGTCGGCGGCTCCGCCGCGGACGACACCTTCGTGCCCCAGGAGACGATGCGCCACCAGCTCCTCGGCCTCGGCCTCACCGAGATCATGAACTACACCCTCTGGTCGGAACGCCAGTGCCTCGCGGGCACCGCCCTCCAGCCCGAGAACCTCCTGCGCGTCGCCAACCCCATCTCCATCGAGACCGCCTTCCTGCGCCCGACCCTCCTGCCTGGAATCCTCCAGGTCGTCAACCACAATGTCAACCACAACCAGCACGATCTCGGGCTCTTCGAAATCGGACGCGTCTTCGAACACCGCGACGGCAAGGACCTCGAACGCCTCCAGGCCGCCATCGCCCTCACGGGGCGCCTCCACCCCGAGCGCTACGGCCAGGAAAAGCGCGTCGCTGCCGACTTCTTCGACCTCAAGGGCCTCGTCGAGGGCTGGCTTGACGCCAACGGCCTCGCGGGCTTCTACCGCTGCGAAGCCGCCGAGCACCCCGCCTTCCAGAAGGGCTGCTGCGCCAGGATGCTCGCCCGCAACAAGCGCGAACTCGTCGTCTTCGGCGCCGTCGCCCCCGCCCTCACCGCTGGCTTCCGCCTGCGCTCCCCGCTCTTCGTCGCCCTCGCCGACCCCGAGGCCATCCTCGCCGCCCCGAAGCCCTCGAAGAAGTTCACCGAACTGCCGCAGTTCCCTGGCACCGAGCGCGACATCTCCTTCCTCGCGCCCGCCAGCCTCTCCAACCAGCAGGTCACCGACGCCATCAAATCCCTCAAGATCCCGGGCATCGTCAAGGTCGAGCTCTTCGACCTCTTCGACGACGCCAAGGTCCTCGGCGAAGGCAAGCGCTCCCTCGCCTACACCGTCACCTACCAGGATCCCCAGAAGACCCTGACCGACGACGAGGTCAACCAGCTCCAGGAGAAACTCCGCCAGAGCCTCGTCAAGAAACTCGGCATCGAACTGCGCTGACCACCGCCACGAATGGGCAGACTCAGGCTCATCGCCACCCCCATCGGCAACCTCGCCGACATCACCGACCGCGCGCGCACGGTGCTCGCGCAGCTGGACATCCTCTGCTGCGAGGACACCCGCCACACGGGCAACCTGGTGAACCTGCTCGGCATCCCGCGCCCGAAGCTCTACGTCGCCAACCATGAGCACAACGAGCGCGCGATGGCCGCGCGCATCGTCGCCTGGCTCGACGAGGGCAAGCAGGTCGGCCTCTGCTCCGACGCGGGATACCCCCTCGTCAGCGACCCAGGCTATCCCGCCGTCGCCGCCGCCATCGCCGCAGGACACGAGATCGAGGTCATCCCTGGCGCCAGCGCCATCCCCGTCGCCCTGCTCGCCTCGGGGCTCCCGCCTTCCTCCTATACCTTCAAGGGCTTCCCGCCCCGCAAGCCTGGCAAGCGCCGCGCGTTCCTCGAAGAGGACAAGGACGCCCGCCACACGCTTGTCTTCTACGAATCCCCGTTCCGCCTCGGCAAACTCCTCGACGAGGCGCTCGCCGTCTACGGCGACCGCCAGGCCGCCGTCTGCCTCGAACTCACCAAGCAGTTCGAACGGGTGCGCCGAGGTTCCCTCGCCGCCCTCGCCGAAGAGTTCCGCGACGCCCCGCCCAAGGGCGAAGCCGTCGTCGTCATCGCGGGCGCAGGCAAACAGTGCGACGACGCAAACGAAGACGACTGATGCGCCTTCTCCTGCACATCCTGATCCTCTGCCTCCTGCTGCAGCCTTGGTGCGCCGACGCCGCGCACAGGAACTCGCGCCGCAAGACGGAGCCGCCCAGGACCGCGCGCCGCCCGCAAAATCCGCCTACTCTCTCGCGCAAGGAACTGGAGAAGAAGGAACAAGAGTATCGGAACCTGCACATCCAGATTCGGCAGCGCCTCCCGCTGGGCAATATCACGGGAAGACTCGCCACCCCGCAGGAAATCCGCTCGTCCAGCACGGTATTCTACACCGCCTTGGACAAACTGCCCGATTCCTTCATCAAGCGCAGCGGCCTGCGCTATGTCTGCTTTGTGCAGGGCCTCAAACTCAAGGGCGTCCCCGCCGGAGGCGTCGCCTCGGGCGACACGATCTACCTGAAAGTCAACTGCGGCGCCCACACCGTCTACCATGAACTCTTCCACATCTTCGACCCCGTCCGCGAGAACAAAAAGTGGACCCGCCTGAACCCCAAGGGCTTCCTCTACACTGGAAGCGACTTCTTCGATGCCGACCTCACCCGCTCCAAGCAGAAGCAGGTCGACAAAAACCTCAAGAAGCAGCGCTTCGACGACGACTTCGTCTCCCACTACGCCATGAGCTTCGAGTGGGAGGACCGCGCCGAGACCTTCGCCACCATGATGGTCGAGGGCCATGACTTCCTCCAGCGCACCCGCAAAAGCGCCGTCCTGCGTCAGAAGATGCAGATCATCATCGAACTGACCGAAGGCCGCAAGCTCCTGGGGCCGGGCTTCTGGAAAAAACACCTGCACCGCACGCCCAAAAAGGCGTAGCGGCCGCCGAACACGGCAGCGCAAAATAGCATATCCCCCACGACCATGGATTCCCGCATCTACTGTTCGAAGAAGACCTGGCCAGAGGCATTGGCCCTGGAACAATTCAACCGCGTCCTCGCGCTGCCTGGACTGGCAGGCGGCCGCATGTTCCCCGACATCCATCCTGGAAGAGGCGTCCCCGTGGGCGCGGCGTTCCAGTTCACGGGCTACATCTACCCCGCGCTCATTGGCAACGACATCGGCTGCGGGATGTCACTCTTCCTCCTCGACACCCCCGTCCGAAAACTCAAGCCAGATAAACTAGTGCGGCGGCTGGGAGACGCCCCAGAGGCGGTGATCAAGGCGGCGGTGGATGCCCCCGACGACCCCATGCTGGGAACCATCGGCCATGGAAACCACTTCATCGAAGTCCTCGCGGTCGAAAAAGTGCTTGACCCCGACTGCCCCGTGAAGCGGGACAGCGCCCTGCTCCTTGTCCATTGCGGCTCCCGCGGCTACGGCGAGGCGCTCTGGCGGGAGACCGCGGGCAAACACGGCGACCAGGGCATTCCAGCGGACTCAGAGGACGCGAAGGCTTATCTCCGAGAGCACCAGCGACTCATCGAATGGGCCGACAACAACCGCCACCGCGTCGCCGACGCCGTCGCCAGGATGCTCTCCTGCACGGCCGCGGAAGTCGTGTCGAGTGTCCACAACTGCATCGTGCAGACCGACGGCGGCTATCTCCACCGCAAGGGCGCCAGCGCGGTCGCCAGCGGGGACTTCACCGTGGTTGCGGGCACCCGCGGCACCCACTCCTATCTGGTGCGGGCGCTGCCTGGAGTCAAGGACAGCCTCTGCACGATTTCCCACGGCGCGGGCAGGAAATGGGACCGCGCCAGCAGCAAGGCGCGTGTCAGGGAGAAGCACCGCGATATCCAGACCCTCGTCAAGACCCCGCTGGGAACCACCGTGGTCTGCCCCAACAAGGATCTGCTCTATGAAGAGGCCCCCGAGGCATACAAGGACATCGAGGCGGTCATCCGCGATCTGCAGGAGTTCCGCCTCGCCGAACCCGTAGCCGTCCTCACCCCCGTCCTGAACATCAAGCCATAATCTGCAGGCCCCCACTATCCCTCGGCGCGGCTTCCCATCAGGCGGCGGTAGATATCCGCGTCGGCCTCCGAGAAGCAGCAGAAGAGCACCTGTTGGAGGGAGGCGGGGGCGAAGGCGGAGACGGTCTTCAGGGCAATGCGCGCGGCCTCTTCCTTGGGATAGCCATAGACGCCCGTGGAGATGCAGGGGAAGGCGATGGTGCGGCATCCCTTTTCGTCGGCGAGACGCAGGCTGTTCGCATAGCAGCCCGCAAGCAATTCTGGCTCGCCGTGCACTCCGTCGCGATAGACGGGGCCTGGCGTGTGGATGACAACCTTGCAGGGGAGATTGCCCGCGCCAGTCAGGTAGGCCTGGCCAGTCCTGCCACGATGGTCTGGCAGTGACGCGACCAGCCGCCGACACTCCTCCAGCAGCGCCTTTCCCGCCGCCCGATGGATCGCGCCGTCCACGCCGCCGCCACCCAGCAGCCCGCAGTTGGCGGCATTGACGATGGCATCCACCGCCAGGGTGGTGATGTCGCCTGTGAGGACGGCGATGGCTACGCGAGGGGAAGCGCAGTTTTCCATTTGAATTCTCCTTCGTGCGGGTTATACGGGATGTCTGTCGCCTCAATGTCCAGACAGCCTCCGGATGGTTTCGGCGACGGGGGAGAGGAGGCGTTCGTCGATGGAGGCGCGGGTGCGGAAGAGTTCGCGGCAGGCCTCCTCGTAGGGGACTCCGCAGAGTTCGGAGATGATGCGTGTCGCGCGGTCGACCAGTTTCTTGTTCGAGATCGCCAGATGGATCATGTAGTTGCCGCGCACCCGCCCCAACTTCACCATCGTCCCCGTCGAGAGGATGTTCATCACCTGCTTCGCGCGCAGATGCTCGAAGAGCCGAAGCGGCGTCGGCGGGACCGCCGCGCCGACGGCATGGTCATCAATGGACAAAGAGCCCGCGCCGTCGTTCACGATCGCGACGCGACGCGACGCCTCGCGCCCTGGCGCTTCGCCCGCGACGGGGAACGCCAGGAGCGCCGCCTCATCGATCTGCGGAACCCCCTTCGCCATCAGGCATTCCAGCCCTTCGCGGCGGTAGTCCTCCTCAGACCAGGCGATGCAGCGCGGCGCGCGCCCCAGGCAATGCCGCCAGAACTCCCGCGGCGTCCACGCGGGAGCGCGCACCATCGCCCACGGCTGCGGGGAGGCGAGGTCTCCGCGCGCCTTGTAGGGCGGGATCATGAAGGTCGGGGAGCGCTCGGTCGTGTCGCTCAGGAGGTCGACCAGGAGATCCTCCGCGACATAGTCCACAAGGCCGTGCGCCTGGTAGACGGCGGCCTCCGCGTCGATGCACCGCGCGAGCGCCTGGACGGAGGCGGCGGATTCGAGGCCGTCCAGCATCTGGGCGTAGGCGGCGGCGTAGTCGCAGGCGGCGCCGTCCGTGGCGCTCTCCAGCGCGGCGGCCGCCACCAGCACTTCGATGGTGCTCGACTGCATGCGCGTCGAGCCAGTCAGCGCCATGCCGCCGATCGGCATCGCAATGACATGCACATTGGGCAGGGCGTAGAGACGCCGACAGCGCTCCAGGCGCGACGCCGCGCTCTCCAGCGGCACGCAGATCAGCATGAAGACCTCGGCGCCCTGCTCCGCCGCCTCCATCGCCGTCCCCAGCACCGAGGCGGTCTCGCCCGTCGCCGTGATGCCGACCAGCACATCCTCGCGCCCGAAGCCCAGGTCGCGCACCTGCCGCCGCCCGACCTCCAGATAGTCCTCGAAGTGCTCGACCGAACGGATCAGCGCGTAGTCGCCGCCCGTCATGATGGAGAGCACACGACCGTCCGCGGGATGCGCCTCGTTCCACGCGCTCTCCAGAAGGATCGCCAGCCGCCCGCCCGCGCCGCAGCCCGAGAAGACGACGCGCCGCGCCCGCCGCATCGCCGCCGTCATCGCCGCGAACTCCGACGAGGCCAGCGCCGCCTCGACATGCGGCAGCAGCGCGCGGTCGCACGCCCACAGTGTGCGCACGCCCGTTTCCGTCGATGCGCGGAAGTCCTCGTCAAGGCGCATCGTCAGCGGATTGCGCGCCTCGCTCGGCAGAAAGCCCAGGCGGAACTCCGTGTCCCGCTCCAGAAACTCCCGCGCCTCGCGCTCCCATGCCGCGAACTCTTTCATGATGAAAACGCTCCTTTCGCCAGTCTTGAATCCTGAACGACCTTGAATCTTGAATCTTGAGCCGACCTTGAATCTTGAATCCTGAATCTTGGCGGCGAATCTGGAATCTTGAATCCCGCCTTGAATCTGGAATCTTGAATCTTGAGCCGACCTTGAATCTTGAATCCTGAATCTTGGCGGCGGATCTGGAATCTTGAATCCCGCCTTGAATCTGGAATCTTGAATCTTGAGCCGACCTTGAATCTTGAATCCTGAATCTTGGCGGCGAATCTGGAATCGTGAATCCCGCCTTGAATCTGGAATCTTGAATCTTGAGCCGACCTTGAATCTTGAATCCTGAATCTTGACGCCTTTGAATCTTGAATCTTGAATCTTGACGGCGAATCTGGAATCTTGAATCCCGCCTTGAATCTGGAATCTTGAACCGCTCTGCGGGCCTTGCGCCTTACTTCGCGTACGCCTCGATTTCGCCGATGCGGGCGACCTTGGCCTTGGCCGCATTGGGGAGGGGGCGGAAGCGCCCGAGGAGGCCGACGGGCTCGTCCACCACGATGCGGAGGCGTTCGGCGCGGGCGACAGGCGGGAAGACGCACTCGAAATGGTTCTCCTTCGTGCCGTCGGCGCAGGTGTAGACCGTCTGCCAGGCGCCGTCGGCAAAGACCTCGAGATGGAACTTGCCGAGCGAGTGGTCGAAGGCGTCGACCACCACGCGCCCCAGCGTGAAGGGACGCTTTTTCGGGGTGAGTTCAAGCCATGGCCGACGGTCGTCTGGGTGGCTTGTCCACAGCACGATGCCGTTGCGGAAACTCTGCTCCGGCAGCATCCCGTCACACAGGTGCCACAGGTTGTCCTTGCCGCTGTTGCTGTCGTCGAAGATGGCGGTCGAGGCGTCGATCTTCTCCACCGCCTCGCCCTTGCCGCGCTGCCAGAGCAGATTGCCGGGCTTCGCGAGGCCGCGGTAGAGTTCCTCGACCTTCGCCTTGATCTCGGGAAGCCCTGGATACCCTGGCGGCGCCTTCTCGACGTAGGCGTGCCCCATGCAAGGCCCGAAAGTGTCCCGCATCACGCCGTCCTTCACGGCGACAGTGCGCTTTTCCCCGACCACATGCAGCGCCGTCAGATGCTTCGGAAGCCCGCTGAAGACCACCTGGCAGGTCTCCATCGAGACATTCGACGCCGCCAGGAAATAGCCGTCCGCCGTATCCGTGGCGATGCGCCGCACATCCTTCGCCCCCAAGAACGACGGCTGCACTGGATGGCGCTCCTGCACCGCATGCTCGCCGATGTAGCGGAACGTCGGCACCAGCGTCGGCCAGCCGTAGCTGACCTCGGGATAGCGGACGACGCTGAGATAGCACCTCAAGTGGTTGCAGCCGACGCAGATCGCCATCAGGGTCTGGTTGTAGAACTCCTGCACGGACGGGATGCGGCTGTCGTTGGCGCCCAGCCCGTAGTCCCACTTGTTGAAGGCCATGTCGGTGAAGGCCAGCGCCGCCTGGCGGTATCCGCCGACCTGGCGGTGGCGGATGGCGTCCGCCACATGTGCGATGGGCGTGCAGTCGCTGACGACGCCGCGCGGCCCGCGCACCGCGGGATAGGGGTGGTGCGCCTGGACGTCGAGCGAGCCCAGGTATTTGTGCGTCGATGAATCGCTGCCCCACACGGGATGCCACGGATCCTCCTCCTTCACAATCTGGTAGAGCGTCTCCAGCGCCTCCGGCAGCAGCGAATCGCCCGACGGCTCGTCGAACCACAGCCACCCGTAGAGCCTGGGCTCGTCGCGGAACTGCCGCACCAGTTCCCGCACCCGGTCAAGCTGCTGCCGCGTGAAAGCGCCGGTCTGCATCGCCTTGCGGAACTCGGGGACGCGCAGGCCGCCAAGTCGCCAGATGATGTCGCCGCTGAGCCACAGCTGGTCGGGGCGGATATTCCGCAATCCCATCTGCACGCGCACATTGGCCTCGGGGAGGTCCGGCATCCAGGAGTAGGCCGCGCGCACGGTGAAGGTCGGCTTGCCCTCGCGCATGATGCGCCCGTCCTTCGAGAGCCACGTCTCGCCAGGCTTGTAGGGCAGTTTCCACAATGGGCACGACGCCTCCGCGAACTTCACTGGCGCGCCCGCCTCGTCCAGCAGCCGCGCCGCCACCGCGAAGCGCCCCTCTGGCAGCACCGCGTTCGGGAAGCGCACTTCCGTCGTCTCGCCTGGCGACGCGACACGCCTTTCCCAGACTGGCGCCTGGCCAGGCGTGCCGATGGCGATGGCCAGCGTCTTGCCCTTCCGCTGCGCCTCCGGCAGTTTCAGCAGGACGTTGAAGGCGACGGTCTCCAGTTTCTGCGTCGAGAAGATGGTGTGGCGGAAATGCGGGTCGAGCATGCGGATTGCGAGCGGCGAGAAGCCGACCTCCGTCTGCGCCTCGCGGCAGGCGATCGTCCTGCCATTTGCATCCGCCACCCGCAGGACGTTGGTGTAGACGCCAGGCGCCTTCAGCACCACTGGCGGCAACTGGAACGCCACGCGCGCCCCCGCCGCCGCCTCCACCTTCGCGGGTTTCGAAAAGGCAATGTCCCCCTCCGCCGAACGCCAGTAGTTCTCGAGTTCATAGGTCTGCGCCTGGCCAGTGTGGTTGACCAGCGCACCCGCGCTCTCGACACAGCCGCGCCCCAGGCCGTCCACCCCAGGCTGCGCCGACAGCGCCGACAGTTCCACCTGGTAGGCGGCGAAGGGGCAATCCAGCCCCGCCAGCCGCAGGAACTTCGTCGGCTCATGGAAGACCCCCGCCACCGCGAAACACGCCTTCGCCTCGACAAAGCGGTTGCGGACCACGTTGATGCCCCACTCGCCCGAAAGCGGGCTCCGCCGCGCGAAGTTGAAGAACGGTATCTTCACCTCGCACGTCCATTCGTCCCTGCCGACGCGCGTGCGCGCCGACCAGATGCCGTTCCACTGCATGTCCGCGACGCCGACCCCCTTGTCCACATGGCGATCCAGGCGGGATTCGGAGACCCCCACGATGAAATGCCAGTAGATCTCCTGCGTGTGCCCGGGATCGAGCATGATCTCGATGCTGTCGTTGTAGTAGGCCGCGCCGTCCCGGGGATACTCGCGCGTCTGCATCAGGTCGGGGCGGGGTTCCGCGCAGCGGACGCCCAGATACAGCGCCTGGTCGTCGAAGAGCACCTTCAGCGTGGTCTTCACTGGCGGCGCCGCCTTCGTCTTCGTGTGGATGAAGCTATCCCACGGCGGCGCCGCCTCCCACGCGCCCTCGTCCAGCACCCCGTCCACGTGCACTGGCGACGGCGCCCGCACCGCACGGACCACCCCCTCCGCCCCCGACGCGACGCACATCGCAAACACACACAGCAACACCGCGATTCGCTTCTTCATGCTCTCGTTCCTATGGGTGGGGCACTTTCAAGATTTTCCGGAGTTTCCGGAGTTTTCGGATTCTCCAGGGCTTCCGGAAGCGAGGCTGGTTTGCTCGGCGGTCCGCCACGGCGAGACGCCGTGGCTACGGCCGCAAATGCGCCGGAGCTTCCGGAGTTTCCGGATCTTCCGGATCTTCCGGATTCTCCGGATCTTCCGGATTCTCCGGATCTTCCGGATTCTCCGGATCTTCCGGATTCTCCGGATCTTCCGGATTCTCCGGATCTTCCGGATTCTCCGGATCTTCCGGATCTTCCGGATTTTCCGGCGTTACGCCTCCC
>JAEEXV010000071.1 GCA_016287975.1 Lentisphaeria bacterium
CGGGAAATAGTCGGTGTTGTCGTTGCCGTACATCGCGGCGGCGAGGCCGTACTGCTTGAGGTTGCTGACGCATTTGGCGGATTTGGCCTTCTCACGCGCCTTGGACAGCGCAGGCAGCAGCATGGAGGCCAGAATCGCGATGATCGCGATGACCACGAGCAGTTCGATCAGGGTGAATTGCGACTTCTTCATTTGCAATGCTCTCCTGTTTTGGGGTGGGTTTGATGGAAAAGAAACGGATGAAATTGTCAGGCAGAATCTTCGGCCACGCAGCCATTGACACCCATACGGCAACTATTCTAAATATAGCCATTAAGCAAGGACAGGCAAGAGCAGATTCTGCTGAAAGACGCGCATTCTCTGTGCTTTTTCCACCTCCTTGTCCTTACTGCGTCCTGGCGCGGAATGTGGTGGCGGTCATGCCAGTTTCGCGTTTGAAGGCGCGGTTGAACTGGGAGACGGAGCCGAAACCGGCCTGGGTGGCGATTTCGGCGGCCGTCAGGCGCGTGTCGTGGAGCATGGCCTTGGCGCGGTTGATGCGGCAGAAGACCACGAAGCGATGAAGCGGGATGCGCACCGACTTGGTGAATTCGTGCGCGAGATAGTCGGGGCTCATGCAGAAACGCCGCGCGACATCATGGATGCCCAGCGCTTCGGCACAATGCTCCTCGACATAGCCCTTGACCGCCTCGATGCGGTCCGGCATGTCGATGCGCTGCATCAGCAGCAGGTGTTCACGGACACTGGTCAGGTGCCGTCCGATGATTTGAAGATATCCGATGACGCCCTCCGCCTGGGCGTCGGTCAGCGAAACCGAATCGCGGTACTTGGCCCAGAGCGCCTCTCCCTCCAGGCCGTATTCGCGGGCGAGAGCGAGGATTTCCCGGCGGGTGCGCAGCCGCTTTCCAGCCAGGTGGAACTGCCCGGAGGTCATCGCCCCCAGATACTGCCCCTTGTCATCGAAGAGCGGTATCAGCAGTTCACGCAGTCCGGCATAGCACGCATAGCAGACTGGTTCACGGCTCTCGGCGGCCCGCCGCGCATTCTCCACGTCGCAGTGTCCGCAGGCCGCGCGCCCCGACGGCGTGTTCCGCAGGGTGGTGCAGAATGGGTTGAAGTTGACGCCCTTGGAGAGGCGCAGCGTCTCCCCGTCGGCGGAGATGAAGTCGATGACCAGCCCCAGCAGTTTGAAGAGTATCGCGGAATACTCCTGGAGTTGCTTTTCGTCGCCCAGGCGCGCGAAGGCCTGCGCCATGATGTCCGTGCTTGGTTCGCGGGAATGCGGCATTCTGGGGATCCAGGGGTTGCGGGAGCCGTCTGCACTCTTGGCGGAGGCGCCTCCACATGACTTCGGGGCGTCAGAGCGCCAGGAGGCGGAGCGGATTGTCATGCAGGATCTGCGGCTGCCACTCCTGCGGCGGAAGCCCGTCGGCCTCCAGCAGCTGCGTCACGCCCTCGAAAATGTGCGCGTAGCCCTTGCCGCCGCATTGGCCCAGCATGCATTTGAGGCAGATGTCGTTGGTGGCGAGGAGCTGCTTCGCCCAGCCGCCGCGCACGAGTTCCGCGAAGAGCGCGGCGCGCTCGGTGTCGGGGCAGAAGCGCCCGCCCGCGAAGGAGGCGCCTGGCGCGGGCGTGAACTCCTTGCCGAAGTTGTCGAACTCCACGAAGACTCCCTGGCGCAGCAGCCGCAGGATGTATTCGCGGTCGGGCGCGACGTCCGAATGGCAGATGACCGTCTTCTCGGGCGGGACGCCGCCGCGCTGCAGAATCGCCGCCGCCTCCAGCCCGTTCGTGCACCACGGGTAGATGTGCACCTGCACGCCCAGCCCCGTCGCGCGATATGCCATGGCCGCCGCCTCCAGCGCACGCCGCTCCTGCGGGAGGAGTTCCCGGCTCGTCCCGAACTCCCCCAGCACGCCAGGCTGGATTCCCTCCACCCCCTCGCGGCACTCCTGCACCAGCACCTCCGCCAGCGCCTCGGCTGGCGTGTCGGCGCCTTCCGGCCACGTGTCCGCCGTGTAGTAGCCGCAGCCCATCACGATGCGCATGCCCGTGCGCTCCGAAAGGCGCTTCAGTTCCCGAGGCGCGCGGCCGATCTGCGGCGTCGAGCAATCGACGACCAGGGCGCAGCCCAGTTCCCGCAGCCGTCGGCACTCCGCCTCGGCGGCCGCCGCGTCGTCCAGCAGGAGATTGTCCCGCATCGAATACGGATCCACCATCAGCGCCGCATGGTCCGTTGCCGCCACCGCGCGCTCCGACGCCCCCTTCGCCGCCTGGTTGCGCAGGTCGATCCACAAATGCTCGTGCGCCAGGCACGCCCCGACGATCCCGGCGGCCTCGACCGCCCCTGTGACTGTGCGTATCAATCCCATCGTAGTCTTCCCGTTGGCTCAGGTCTTTTCCACAATATAGCACCCGAGACAGTTCTGTTCGCCAGTCTGCGGCGTTCAGCGCCATTCCTCGGCGGCGCCAGGGAGGCGGGGGATGTCGTCGGCGGGCAGGAGCATCGCCCCGGTGCGCAGTTCGCCTTCTTCGAGATAGGCCTGGCGCATGGCGCGCTCCATCGTGTTGCGGGCGGGCAGTTCGGTCGGCGGGCGGCGTTCGTGGCCGTAGACGAAGAACATCCCGTCGGTGCCGTGGTTCGGCAAACCAGGGAAGCGGAAGAAGGCGCGCCCGAAGCGCGCGATGCGGCTCTGCGGCAGCAGCCGCTGCCACGAGGGGTTCAGCAGCCACGACCAGCACACGAAGAGCGGCACCTCGCGGTGGAAGACCCGCCGAAAGAACTCCCGCGCCTCCGCGAAGGAGGCGCGCACCTGTGGCAGGTCCAGCGGCTCGCCCCCTGGGATGTGCACGCTCGGCACCAGATCCCACGCAGCGTACACCGCCCGCGCCGTGCGGCGGTCGATGCGGCGCGTCTCGCCGACCGCCGCCGTCCCGTCCCCGAGGAGCGGCGTGCCCGTGAGAAACGGCCCATCCTCCGTGAGCGTCGTCGTCAACGCCACCGCCGAGCCCGGCGCCTCCTTCGCCGCCCGAAGGCCAGCCGCCGTCAGCCGCCAGCCCTCAGGGCACAGCGCCGACAGCGCGCCGTCCGCAAGACGATAGAGCGGCGGCACCCACGCAGGCGGACGGTGCATCAGGAACTCCAGGCGCCCCAGCCGAAACAACCGCCCGTCCGCGGGCAGGCGCAGCGATTCCAGTTGCTCGACGGGGAAGCCGACCGCGCCGCCATGCCCTGCCTTGTAGACGGCCATCATCCCGCCGATCCACTTCAGGAGGTCATGGCAATAGTGCGCGTCCAGCCCCAGACGGCTGTGCGCGGCCTTGATCCGCGACGCCGCCCCCAGCGCCACCAGCAGCGCCGCCGCGCCCGCGTCCTCCCCGAACCACGGTCGCCCGTCCCACCCCCGCGTCGCGCGACCTGGCTCCGCCACGAACGCATCCGCATATAGCGCCGACAGCGCCGCGGCGGCCTCCTCCCTCCCCGCGCAGATCGCCAGGACGCGGCGCACCGCCGCAAGCGCCTCCCCCTCCTCAAAGGGGGACCGCGCATACGGCAGCCACGCGCGAACATACGATTCGCTCAAGAACTCGGGCGCCTCCATTGCACCCCCTCCGTCCGTCCTCAGTAGTTCTTGTTGCCCTCGAAGACCTGCTTGTCGGTGAGGCCGAGGAGTTCCTTCGCCCATTCGCGGAGCTTGAACTTCTGGATCTTGCCGGAGGCGGTCTGCGGGAGATGGTCGACGATGAAGAAGTGCGCGGGAGTCTTGTAGAAGGCGATGCGGTGCTTGCAGTATTCGCGCATGTCCTCCTCGGTCAGCCCCTCGACGCCCTTGGCGGGGATGATGAACGCGCAGACGATCTCGCCGTACTTCTCGTCGGGCGCGCCGACGACCTCGCACTGCTCGACGCGCTTGTCGGTCATCAGGAACTCCTCGATCTCGCGCGGGTAGATGTTCTCGCCGCCGCGGATGATCATGTCCTTCAGGCGCCCCGTGATCTTGTAGTAGCCGTCCTCGTCGACCTGGCCGATGTCGCCTGAATGCAGCCACCCGTCCTTGTCGATGGCCTTCGCGGTCTCCTCGGGCATCTTGTAGTAGCCCTTCATGACCGTGTAGCCGCGGCAGCAGATCTCGCCAGGGGTGTTGACGGGCACGGTGCTGCCCGTCTCGGGGTCGACGATCTTGATCTCGACGTGTGGCTGCACCGTGCCGACCGTCGTCACGCGGTGCTCCAGGGTCTCGTCGGTGCCGCTCATGATGATCACCGGCGAACTCTCGGTGAGGCCATACGGAATCGTGATCTCGGGCATGTGCATCTCCTTGATCACACGCTGCATCAGTTCCGTCGGGCAGAGCGAGCCCGACATGATGCCCGTGCGCAGGCTCGACATGTCGAACATCTTGAACATCGGGTGGTTCAGTTCCGCGTAGTACATCGTCGGCACGCCGTAGACCGCCGTCGCCTTCGCCTTCTGGATCGAGGCCAGCACGACGAGCGGGTCGAACTGCTCGCACATCACCAGCGTGCCGCCGTGCGAGAAGACCGCCATCACGCCCAGCACGCAGCCGAAGCAGTGGAAGAGCGGCACAGGCACGCACACACGGTCGTCCTTCGTGAGTTTCTGGCGCTCGCCGATGTAGAAGCCGTTGTTGAGGATGTTGCGGTGCGTCAGCATCACCCCCTTCGGGAACCCCGTGGTCCCCGAGGTGTACTGCATGTTCACCACATCCTGGTTCGAGATGCCACGCTTCGCCTCCGCGAGCACCTCGTCCGAGACCGACTGCCCCAGCAGCAGCAGCTCCGCCGTCGTGTACATGCCGCGGTGCTTCTCCTGCCCGATGAAGACGACGTGCTTCAGATACGGCAGCAGCTTGCTCTTGAGCATCCCGCGCGGCTGCGTCTTGAGTTCAGGGACCAGTTCGTACATGATGTCCGTGTACGAGACGTCGCGCTGCCCGTCGATCAGCGCCAGCATCTTCATGTCCGACTGCTTCAGGACGTACTCCGCCTCGTGGATCTTGTAGTTGGTGTTGATCGTCACCAGCACCGCCCCGATCTTCGCCGTCGCGAACATGAAGGTCAGCCATTCGGGGACGTTGCGCGCCCAGACGCCGACATGGTCGCCGCGGCCGATGCCCACCGCCAGCAGCCCCTTCGCCAGATCGTCCGTGCGCTCGTAGAAGTCGCGGTACGACCAGCACAGGTTGCGGTCGGGGTACATGATGAAGGGCCGCTCGGGCTGGGTCTCCATCAGCCCGTCGTAGAACTCGCCTATGGTTTTCTCGGAGAAGAGCGGTTCGTCGTAGATGCTCGTACTCATGGCTCGTCGATACTAAAATGGAAGATTCTTGAGGAGGAGTTCGTCAGTGCGGCGCGTAGATCACCGCCAGGATCTTCGCGGGCGCGCCGCCGTGCGCGTGCACATGGTGCGGCACGATCGAATCGTAGTAGATGCTCTCGCCCGCCTTCACGTGGTACAGCTTCCGCCCGTAGTCGATCTCCAGTTCGCCCGCCAGGACGTAGATGAACTCCTCGCCCTCGTGCGACGACACCTCGTAGCCGCCGTTCGCGGGCGGGTTCACGTCGATGATGAACGGCTCCATGTTGCGGTCGGCCTTGTTCGCCGCCAGCGCGTGGAAGACCAGGCCGTTCTTGTCGCCCGCGCCCACGAAGCGCACGCCGCTGTCGTCCCCCTGCCCAGGCTGGCTCACCACAGGCCCCGCGACCGTCGTGTCGTCCAGGAACGTCCCCAGCCTGCACCCCAGCCCGCGCGCGATCTTCAATAGCGGGGTAAGGGACGCGGCGACCTTGCCGCCCTCGATCTCCCGAATCTGCTCCGGCTTCATCCCGCAGCGCTCGCTCAACTCCTCGACGGTGACGCCGCGAAGTTCCCGCAAGTCCTTGATCTTCGCACCTACTTCATTGTTGTTCGGCATGGGACTATCCTCCTGACTGGTGGAAAATAAGCAAGACCGCGCGGCAACCCTTGCCGCGCTGTCCAGGCGGTTAATATAACCTCACATTCCGCAACCGCCCCCCCGCTCCGCAAGAACCGGGGCGCCGATTGCGCGCGCCGCGCATCCTACTTCAGCATCTGCTTCAGGTTGACGACCCTGGGCGGATCGGGCAGCAGGAAGTTGCAGACGGGGAGGCCGACGGGCTCGCCGACGGCCCGCGCCTGCGCGAGGAAGAAGTCGCGCCAGGCGCCAGGGCGCACGGCGAGGTCGGAACCCGCGAAGGGCTGGATGGCGAAGAAGACGACCTTGCCCTTGCCGAGTTTGCGCTCGACCGTGGCGGGTGCGCCGTCGCCATAGGTCATCAGCACCTTGCCGCCGGCGGCGTCGATGGCGTAGCTGGCGAAGCGGCTGCCAGGAAGGGCGGGGGCGTTGGCGATCATCGCCGCGGCCAGCGGCCTGCCGCCCCACTTGAGTTCGCTGTTGCCCGTGGTCTTGACGGCGGGCGCCCCCGACTGCCCCGTCAGTTTCGCACGGTCGGCGTTCGCGCTTCCGTCGATGTTGTGGAGCAGGAACTGCGGGTCGAAGACGACCAGCGTGCCGCCCCCCTCCACCCATTTCACGAGCTTCGCGGAGATCTCGGGCGTCGTGTAGCTCATCACTGGCACGTACATCAGCCTGTAGTCCTCCAGCTTCACGTCGCCGCGCAGCACCGTGGTGTCGGAAATGAAGCGGAAGTTGCAGCCGACGTGCTCCTCCAGCATCGAGTAGACCGTGTAGGCCGCGTGCTGGACATTGTCGGTCTTCGCCCACTTGTCGTAGTTCGAATACCAGACCAGCGTCTTCGTCCCCTGCGGCAGTTTCACCTTGTCCATGCGCACGATCATCGCCGAGAGGTCCAGCATCCGCGCATAGTCCGCGAAGATCTCATGCGGCGCGCCCGAGGTGTACCACATGAAGTGGACGGCGCCGTTCTTGAGCGCCTGGGAGGCCCATTCGCGCATCGCGGCGATGTCGCCGTGGCCGCCGTGGTAGATGAAGCACTGCGGCATCACCATCAGCTTCGCGGAGGGAACCAGGTCGCGCAGCACGCGGCACGAGAAGCCGACATGGTAGAGCGCGCGCGCCATCCCGTAGTGCGCGTTGGTGCTGGTCGGATACGGGTCGCACGAGATGAGCTCGGCCAGCCCGTTCATGACCGCCACGTCCATATTGCTCTGCCCAGAGCAGTTGTTGTCGTCCATCAGGTGCATCGGCACGCCAGGGAAGACCTCCTTGCAGGCCTTCTGCAGGCGCGCGAGGCCGTCGCGGAGGCGCACATGCCACCAGCGGTAGAAGGCGATGCGCGCGTAGGGGATGTCCGCCGCCGCGGTCCCAGGCATGAACGGCACGCCGTATTTCCCGAAGCCATACTCGCGCTTCACCTGCTCCGAGACCTCGGCGATCGCCTGCGCGCCCTGCGTGTTGATGGTGGGGTTGTAGGCGTATTCGA
Source organism: Lentisphaeria bacterium (assembly GCA_016287975.1). Next base: position 7,447 of record JAEEXV010000071.1, read on the forward strand.
CATGGTTCGTCGGCTCGTCCAGCCCCAGCGAGAACTTGATGGTCTCCTTCATCAGCGGATAGACGCGGTCCTTCGCGCGGCTGCGGATGAACTTCTCGACCTCCGCGAGGTAGTGCGGATCGGTGTCGTCGCAGGCATGGTCGTTGGCGGGGTTGATGAACTTCGCCCCCGCCTTGCGCGCGTAACGCCCCAGCGAACTGTTCGAGATGCTGAAGAGGTACTTGACGCCCTGCTCGCGGGCGCGCTTCATCATCCGCGCCTGCCCGTAGTTCATCGCCCACGGCCACGCGGGGCCGCCGATGCCCGCGACCGTCCACGCGCGCAGCAGTTCGTCCTGCCACGCATTGAAGAGGTCGTCGCTGACCTTCGCCATCAGTTTTTCAGGGAACTCCTTGCGCACGAGGCCAGACGCCCACAGGTCCATCTGGTAGCCCCCTGGCACGCCCTTTTCCAGGACCGCCTCGAAGGTCGGGTTCTTGCGCGGGATCACGTAGGTCAGCGTGTCGGTGACGCGCGTCCGCGAAAGCGTCAGCTTCCCGTCCGCCACCGTCAGCCGCCCGAACTTGCCCACGTCGTGGCGGTTGCCGCGGTAGGCGTTCCAGTGCGGATACTCGTTCGCGCTCGGGAAGTCGCAGGCGGGATTGACCAGCAGCTCGCAGCCCGCCGCGGGATCGACCCCGAGGAGTTTCCACGGCACGAAGAGGCGCGTCGAAAAGCCATCCTCGGTCACCTGCGCCGCCGACTTCCACTCGCCGTCCCACTTGGCGTCGCTGCGCCACGGGTCGCCAGGCACGCGCTGGTAGAGCTTCGCGTCGAAGACGACCCCCGCCGCGCTCACGATGAACTGCCAGCCCGTGCCGCGCTTCTCGTCGAAGATCAGCAGTTCGTTGGCGTCGTTGCCCCACAGCGAGCCGTCCCGCTCCTTCACGGTGGTCTTCAGGCGGGCTGGATCGGTGAAGTTGCGGAACAGGAAATAGAGGCCGTTCGGGTCCGCGGCGACCTGAATCCGCGCAGGCACCTGCGCGTCCTTGCCATATTGGTAGAAGCCGTACTGGAGGTCGCGGGGATTCCAGCAGGCCGCCGTCTCGGGCGCGTTGAAGTCCACGGCCTTGGCGACGGGCACGGTGACGGTGTCGGGCGTGTAGACCAGGGTCAGGTTGTCGACCAGGAACTCGGAGCCCACGCCGCCGAACCCCATCACGAACTGAACGCCGACGGTCTTGTCTGGAACGGTGTGGACGGCGTGGTAGGTCCGCCATTCCGAGGAGGACGGCACCGACGCGGCGGCGCGGCCCGCCGAGCCGTTGCCCTTGCCCTCCAGGTTGAAGTTGACGCTCAGCGACAATTTCGCGGAGGCGTCCTTGACGACGCGGTAGTCGAATTTGACCAGGATGGTCCCTGGTCCAGGCGGCGAGACGCGCGACCCGCAATACACCGACATCTTGCCCTTGCTCGGGACTATGCGCATCGCCTGCCCCGTCCGCCCAGGCGCCAGGGTCACGTCTGCCGCCGCCGAACGGGGATAGGGGGTCATGCGCAGCGTCTTCTCGAAGTCGTAGAAAAGGCGCCAGCGCGGGGTGGCGGGAGGGGCGGCAACCAGGGCCAACGACACGCACGCCAGCCAGACGCACAGCATCAGGGAGCACTTCTTCGGCATCATCGTCTTCTCCTATGTTTCGTCAGCGACGTTCGAACGGGGTGATGTACTTCTGCGGCAGATACCAGCCATACTTGTCTGCATTGCCCCAGCTGGGCTCCGGCTTCGTGCTGAAGACATTGCCTGCGACCGCCAGGACGTTGACATGCCCGCTGTGACGCGTGCCGTCGTTGGTGTGCCCAGAGGTCGCGCTGAACTGGAGGTAGCAGTTGGCGACCATCGCGGCGCCGGTGGTGTTGTCGTTGCTGTTGTCAGTGAAGAGCCACGCGTCGGAGAGCGTGCGTGCGCGGCCCGTGTTCAACGAGGGAGCCGGCGTGTCGGCGGTCTTGCGGCACGAGTTGAGCTGGCTCTGCGTGCGAGGCACCGTCCAGAAGAGCGACCAGTCCTGGGTGTCCGCTTTTGGACGGCTGTAGGCGGCGTTGATGACGTAGGAGAGGTAATCCTTGTAATTGGCGTTCGCGCTGCCCACCATCAGCGCCGCGGGGCACGCATAGTGCTTCACCTTCGACTTGTAGAGGGCGTTCAAATCCGACCCCGCGCCCGTGTAGCGGAAGTTCAGATACGGCGACAGCAGATAGACATAGATCGTCGCGCCCTCGGTGCGGTTGCTCCCGTTGTAGCCGTCGTTCGAGGGCAGGATGTGGTCGTCGTGGTCGTTCGTGTACATGCACGAAGCCAGGCCCAGCTGCTTGAGTTTGTTCACGCATGCGATCGACTTCGCCTTCGCCCGCGCCTTGCCCAAGGCAGGCAGCAGCATCGAGGCCAGAATCGCGATGATCGCGATGACCACCAGCAACTCAATCAGGGTGAAGAAAAAACGTCGCGAAAGGAATGGGCAGCGCATCGGGGAACTCCTCACTTCAGCAGGGATTCAGTGCTTCAACACAACAGTTTGCCGTACAATAAGCATCTTTTCCATTCTCGCCACCCCGCCTGCCATGAAAAATGTCGTGCAAATTGCGCCGCCACCCATCGCTCCCCGCCACCGTCCCTTTGGTCCCTGTCCCTTTCCAATACCGCGCCCCGTTTCCGCATTATATTATCGCCAGCGAATAGCCAACATTCACATTGGAGAAACAGACCATGATTCATCTCGGCATGTTCCTTCCCGCGGCGCCCGATCGCCGCTGGCGGCTGGCGGCGCAAGCGGGCGTGCGCCATGCGATTTCGCGCCTGCGCGGCACCTACGAGGCGTGGGACGAATCGTCGCTCGCCGCGGCGCAGGCGTCGTTCCGCGCGGCGGGCTTCGAGCTGGCGGCGCTGGAGGGCGACCAGTTCGACATGAGCCGCATCAAGCAGGGTCTCCCAGGGCGCGAGGAGGATTTCGAGCGCTACCGCGCGATGCTCGCCGCGATGGGCAGACTCGGCATCCGCACGCTCTGCTACAACTTCATGGCGGGCATCGGCTGGTTCCGCAGCCGCCACGGCGTCCCCGCCCGCGGCGGCGCGCTGACCAGCAGTTTCCACCCAGGCGACGTCCCCGCCGAGCCGCCGCATCTCACGCATGAGCAGCTCTGGGAGAACTACCGACGCTTCCTCGCGGAGGTGCTCCCCGCCGCCGAGAAGGCAGGCGTCACCATGGCGCTACACCCCGACGACCCGCCCGTGCCCTGGCTCGCGGGCTGGCCCCGCATCCTCACCCGCGCCGACGGATACCGCCGCGCCATGGCGCTCGCGCAGGGCAGCCCCGCCTTCGGAATCACCTTCTGCGCCGCCACCTTCCGCGCCATGGGGGAGGACGACCTGGCGCTCTTCGAGGAGTGGCGCGACCGCATCGTCTTCGTGCACATGCGCGACAACCGCCCCCTCCCTGACGGCGGCTTCGAGGAGACCTTCCACGACGACGGCCCCACCGACCTCGCGCAGCGCTTCCGCCGACTCCACGAACTCGGCATGGACGTGCTCCTGCGCCCCGACCACGCCCCCACCATGGAGGGCGAGGACAACTCCGACCCTGGCTACGCCGCCTTCGGGCGCGTCTTCGCCCTGGGGTACTTCAAGGGCATCCTGGACGCCCTCGGCATCCCCCATGACTGAACGCAACCGCATCCCCGTCCTCGAAAAGGCCGTCGAACTCCTGGAATACATCGGCGCCGCGCCTGGCAAGGTCACGCAGGGTGAACTCATCGCCGCCCTCGGCATCCCGCAGGCCACCTGCTACCGCATCGTCGCCACCCTCGTCGACGCGGGGTGGCTGCGCAAATGCGGCGACGGACGCTACGACCTGGGCTCCCGCCTCCCCGAAGTCGCCCGCAAGGCCGCCTTCGACCTGGCCCGCTACCGCCTCCTCCAGCCCATCCTCGACCATCTCGTGCGCCGCGTCGGCTTCACCGCCAAACTCTCCGTGCGGGACGGCGAGGAGCAGGTCAACGTCCTCTCCGCCAAGGCTCCCTGGGACATCGCCATCACCACCGTCGTCGGCGCGCGCGAACCGCTGCTGACGGGCGGCTCCGTCGGCACCGTCCTCCTCGCCGCGCTGCCCGCCGCCGAACTCCAGGCGATCCCTGGCGCACGCAACGCACGCGGCCTCGCCGCACGCCTGCGACAGTGCCGCAAACTCGGCTACGCCCTCCACGCCGCCGCCGCCGACCCCGCGCCGCGCTGGAAGGTCGACGCCCTCTCCATCCCCGTCGTCGGCTCGGACGCGACCGCCGCTCTCACCATCCTCGCCCTCCCTGGCGAACTCGCCGCCACCGACCTCGCCGCCCTCCTCGCCGAACTCCACAAGACCGCCGAGTTCTGCGCCGACAATCTGCCGTAGCGGCCCGCGCCGGCTCCTTCTGCGCCACCCGCGCGCTCCCACCCCGCCCCCGATAAATGCGGAGCGGGGGGTGCGGGGGGCTTGCCCCCCGTCGTTTGCAGGGCTGGATGATGGCACCAGCCCACACCCGTGCCCCGCCCCGCGATGCCACCCCGCCCGTGAAGCGCCAACCCCCGCTCCCACCCCGCCCCCGCCTGCCCAGTCCGTTCTGCGCCGGCGGCGCAAGCCGCCGGTCATTTTCTGATCAGCCCCATGTTAGACGATCTGCTGCTCACCACCCCGCTCGCCCGCGAACTGTTCGCGGGCATCCGCGATCTGCCTGTCTACGATTTCCACAACCACCTGGATGTGCACGACCTGGCCATCGACCGCCAGTATCGGAATCTGCACGAATTGTGGATTGCGACCGATCCATACAAGCATCGCGCGATGCGCATCTGCGGCGTCCCCGAGCGCCTGATCACTGGCGACGCGCCCGTCTACGACAAGTATCTGGCCTGGTGCCGCACCCTGCCGCAACTCATCGGCAACCCCCTCTACCAGTGGTCGCAGCTGGAACTCGCCCGCGTCTTCGCCTTCGACGCCCCCCTCACCGAAGCCACCGCCCGCGACCTCTGGGACCGCGCCGAAGTGCGCCTCCGCCAGCCAGAGTATTCCGCGCGCGGGCTCCTCAGGCACTTCCGCGTCGCCGCCGCCGCGCCCTGCGTCACCCTCACGCAGCCCCTCGACGACTTCCGCGGCCTCCACGGCATCGTGCCCTCCCTGCGCGGCGACGACCTCGCCGCCGCCAACCCCGCCGTCCTCGACGCCCTCGGCGCCGACACCTGGGA
>JAEEXV010000072.1 GCA_016287975.1 Lentisphaeria bacterium
GGGAGACTGGCTTCGTCAACGCCAACTACCTGGCCAAGGTCTTCCGCAAGAAGTTCGGCTGCACCCCCACCGAGTTCCGAAACGGCATGGAACTGGGCGGCGGCAATGCCCCGAAAATCCCATGACGCCGCCTGGCGCCGCAGCTCATGCCGCCGTTTCATTTCCGTTCCTCCGTCGCCAGGGCAGCCTTCATGTTCGCCCAGCTTTCGCGCAGCCCCTCAGGCATCGGCACCTGGCCAGAATACTCCAGGTCAAAGTAGTGCGTCTCACCCGCCGCCTGCATCGCCCGCAGCAGCCCCGCATTGTCCACCACCGCCAGACCCGCCTCCGCACACCACTGCCCGAACTCCTGCGGCGCCATCCCCAGCGCCTGCGGCTGCACGACGAGGGCGAGGATTGGCCGCCCGCGATTCCACCCCGCCCCGCATTTCCCCAGCGTGTGCCAGCGGGCTTGCCCGCTGGTAAAGCCCCGCGCCCTTGCGCCCTCGTCGTGGGGAATACCGTATTGTCACCTATGGCTCATCGCATTGTTGCTCTTGGAAGAGGGACTATATTTTAAACGACCTGCGCGGCTCCGTCCCTTGGGGTCTCCTCCAGGCAGCAGGTCCTGGATTTCCACCAACTGCACATCCCATGTCCTACCCCATTGAAGACAAGCTAGTGATCGCGGTCGCCTCGTCGGCGTTGTTTGCGCTGGACGAAGCGGACGCGGTGTTCCGCGAGAAAGGCGTGCGGGCGTACCGCTCCTACCAGCGCGAGCATGAGAACGACGTGCTGAAGCCAGGCATAGCCTTTCCGTTTGTGCGGCGCTTTCTGGAGTTGAACAAGGTCTTTCCAGACCGCCAGCCTGCGGAGGTGGTGCTGCTTTCGCGCAATGACGCCGACACGGGACTGCGCGTATTCACGAGCATCGAGCACTACAAACTGGGCATCGTGCGCGCGGCCTTCACGCGCGGCAACTCGCCGTTCCGCTACATTCCCGCCTACAATGTCTCGCTGTTCCTGTCGGCCAATGAAAACGATGTCATCGATGCGCTGAACCACGGCCATCCCGCGGGGCGCGTCCTGCCCAGCGCGACCAACGACGAGGAGACCGACGACGAACTGCGCGTGGCCTTCGACTTCGACGGCGTCATCGCCGACAGGAGCGCCGAGCAGGTCTTCCAGACGGAGGGGCAGGAGGCCTTCTACCACTCCGAGACGGCGAAGGCGGAGACCGCCATCGCGTCCGGGCCGCTGGGCGACTTGTTCCGCAAACTCGGGGATCTGCGCGCGCTGGAGGACGAGCGCGAGGAGCAGGACCGCGGCTACCGCCGCTTCCTCAAGACCGCCATCGTCACCGCGCGCAGCGCGCCTGCGCATCGGCGCGTCATCAACACCCTCCGCTCCTGGAACATCACCGTCGACGAGACGCATTTCCTGGGCGGCATGGACAAGGGGCGCATTCTGGAGACGCTTCGCCCGCACATCTTCTTCGACGACCAGCGGCATCCCCATCTGGATTCGGCGCAGGCCTTCACCCCCTCCGTCCACATCCCCTTTGGAATCTCCCAAGGATAGCCCTCCGCCGTTTTTCTATGCGCCTGACATTCCATTGGAACCAGTTCCTGGCGACATTCTGGATCGCCCTCGCCTCCACTGCCTTCGCCGCAGCCCCCTTCCCCCGCTTTTCATTCGTCTACCGCGGCCAGGAGTTCACGGGCGTACCGCAGGGATGGCGCCAGGAACGGAAGTCCATGCGGCAAGACGGACGGCAGACCGACATCGTGACGGCAAAGGAACCCGATGGAGTGACACTCGTCCTGGAGACGGTCGCCTATGACCGCCATCCAGTCGTGGAATGGACGCTGTCCTTTGAAAACCGCTCGCGGAAAGACACGGGCCGTTTCACCCGCATCTCCGCGGCGGATTTTCTGCTCCCGTTCGACCAGGGCGAAGCCGTCACCCTCTGGAAGGGCATAGGAGAAGCCCCCAACCCGCCTGACAACTACTCCTTCACCCGAATGCCGCTGGCGCCAGGGCAGTCGGTCGAGCAGTCGCCGTGGGAGGGCTATCCGTGCTTCAACGCCTTCCCCTACTTTCGGATCTATTCCGCGCGGAAAGGCTACACGGTCGCCGTCGGCTGGGAAGGGCAGTGGCACGCCTCGATCGCGCGGCGGGACAACGGCGTCGCGCTTCGCGCAGGGCAGCAGACCGTCGACTTCGCCCTCCGCCCAGGCGAAAAGGCCATCGCACCCAGAATCACCGTGCTGGCCTACAAGACCGGGGACGACGCCGTCAATCTCTGGCGCAGGTGGTTCAGGCAATACATCCTGCCGAGGGAGAAGGACGGGCGCGTCATACGGCCGCGGCTGGTGGCGGACGGGCATGAGCGCGGCGAACTCTACTGCGAAATCACCTGCGACCGCCAGATCGAACTCGTCCGCCTGCTGCGCCGCCGCGGCCTGCGGATGGACGCCTGGTGGATCGACGCGGGCTGGTATATCCGCGAGCTGCTGGCGAATCCCCCCGTCGGGCAATGGTTTCTCGTGGGCGACTGGCGGCCCGACCCCCGGCGCTTCCCGAAGATGCTCAAGCCCCTTTCGGACGAACTCGCCCGCGATGGGGCGGAACTGGTGCTGTGGTACGAGCCTGAGCGCGTCCACGAAAGAAGCCCCGCGCTGCCGCGGGTCGCGCATCTGCTTGCCCCTGCAAACCATATCTTTTCGCGCCGCTACGACCTCTCCAACCCGGCGGCGGTCGACCATCTCATCCGCACCATCGGCAAGTCCCTGCAGGACAACGGCGTCAGTTTCTACCGCCAGGATTCCAACGGCGCGGGCCCCATCCATTACTGGAGCAGCACGGAACGCGCATTGGCCGACGGGCGGCGCGGCATGGTCGAAAACCAGGCCATCCAGGGCATGTTCGCATTCTGGCATGGCCTCAGGCAGGCGCGTCCAGGATTGCTGATCGACGTATGCGCGTCTGGCGGGCGGCGCAACGACCTGGAGACCCTCCGCCAGGGCGCCGTCCCGCTGCACTACACCGATGTCGGATACACGGACTTCATCGCCAAGCAGCGCTACCACCACATGCTGAACCAGTGGTTCCTCTACTACAAGAACATTGCCCAGCACTGCTATGACGGCGCGCGGCTCAACCAGTGGAAGTCCGTCATCGACATCGCACCCTTCCACACCGTCTATGCGCCAGCCTACTTGCGGGACGACAACACCGCCGAGCAGAAGTGGAATGAAGTCTGGCGGAAGGTCGCGCCCTATCAAGTGGATGCAGACTATTATCTGCTGACGCCAGAAGTCTTTGGCGACGACCAGTGGTGGGTCTGCCAGTTCCACGACCCCGCCACCCGGACGGGCGTCCTGCAAGTCGTCCGCAACAGGAAGAACAAGGACGACGTCCTCCACGTCCGCCTGAAAGGCGTCCGCGCCAGCCAGCGCCTCCATTTCGAGGATCTCTACACTGGCGTCCGATCCGACGGGGACGGCGCGGCGGACCTGCGCCTCCCCCCAGGCGCCGCCACGGTCATCCTCTACTCGCCCGCCCCGTGACCTCAGCCAGAAGCGGTGGCCTTCTCCACAACCGCCCATCCTGTTCAACCAAATGAGCATCCACGCGGTAGAAACCGACACCTTCTCCATGGAGTATTCCCGTTTCGGGCACGGCGCCTCGGCGTTTGCGATCCTCCCAGGCCTCAGTGTCCAGAGCGTGCTGGCGTCCGAGGACGCGGTCGCCGCGGCGTTCAAGCCGTTCACGAACGATTTCACCGTCTACCTCTTCGACCGCAGGAAGGACGTCCCCCCGACATACCCCGTCCGCGAAATGGCGCGGGACACCGCCGAAGCCATGAGGACGCTGGGGCTGGGGGATGTCTGCGTCTACGGGGCCTCCCAGGGCGGCATGATCGCCATGGAACTCGCCATGGAATATCCAGAATTGGTGCGGAAACTTGTCCTGGCGTCCACGACGGCGCGCGTGACGGACGCGCGATTCCAAGCCATTGAAAAGTGGATCAGGCTCGCACGGGCGGGCAGGACAGAGGAACTGTACATGGCGTTTGGAGCGGCCATCTATCCAGCCGATGTGTTCTCGTCCCTCCGCGCCTCCCTTTCCAAGGCCGCGGAGACCGTGACTGCGGGGGAACTGGAGCGCTTTGCCATCCTGGCGAAGGCCGCAAGGGGCTTTGACGTCATGGATTCCCTGGGGAGGATCCGTTGCCCAGTGCTGGTGATGGGTTCGCGGGACGACCAGGTCTTCGGGGAACAGGCCTCGCCGCAGATCGCAGGGGCGATTCCTGGCGCCAGGCTCCTCATGTATGATGACTATGGCCACGCCGCCTATGACACCGCGCCAGACTTTATCGGGCGCATGCTGGAATTTCTCAGGCAGGCATGAGGCGAATGCACAAAGAGCGCGGGGGAGATGCATCGAAACGCCCCTGCGACGTGAACGGGGAAATATATTAGCGGCAATCTCCCAGTCTCGCGGCTGCACCGCGGGCGGGATCTGGAACGGCCGTCTTCGACGACGGCAAGGAAAGACTTCATGCACAAGGACGGACGACATGACAAGCCGCAGGCCATCGAGGTGCGCGGCGCAAGGAAGAACAATCTCAAGGGCGTGGATGTCGACATCCCCCTGGGGAAGATCGTCGCCGTGGCGGGCGTCTCGGGAAGCGGCAAGTCCTCGCTGGCCCTGGGCGTCGTCTACGCGGAAGGGTCGCGCCGCTATCTGGAATCGCTCTCCACCTACACGCGGCGACGCATGACGCAGGCGGCGCGCGCGGAGGTGGACGAGGTTCGATACGTGCCCGCCGCGCTCGCCCTGCACCAGCGGCCTGGCGTCCCAGGCATCCGCTCCACCTTCGGCACCACCACGGAACTGCTCAATTCCCTGCGCCTCATGTACTCCCGCCTCGCCTCGCACCGCTGCCCGAACGGACACTACCTCGCGCCTACGCTGGACGTCGCCGCGGAACGCGAACTCGTCTGCCCGCAGTGCGGCGCACGCTTCTACGCCCCAGGCGCGGAGGAACTCGCCTTCAACTCCCAGGGGGGATGCAAACGCTGCGAAGGGACGGGCGTCATCCGCGAAGTCGACCTGGCGACGCTTGTCCCCGACGACTCGCTGACCATCGACGAAGGGGCCGTCGCGCCGTGGCAGTCCCTGATGTGGTCGCTGATGAAGGACATCGCCCGCGAGATGGGGGTGCGCACGGATGTGCCGTGGCGGGAGCTGACCGAGCGCGAGCGCGACATCGTCCTCCACGCCCCGCCCGCAAAGCACCACATGGTCTACCAGATGAAGACCGGCGAATCAGGCGAGATGGACTTCACCTTCTTCAACGCCGTCTACACGGTCGAGAATGCCCTCAAGAACGTCAAGGACGAAAAGGGGATGAAGCGCGTCGCGAAGTTCCTGAAGGAAGGCCCCTGCCCCGACTGCGGTGGGACGCGCCTTTCGGAGCGCGCCCGCGCGCCGCTGCTGCGCGGGATCTCGCTGGACAAGGCCTGCGAGATGACGCTGGCGGAGGCCGAAGAGTGGGTGCGCGGCGTCCCCGCCTCGCTCCCCGAGACGATGCGGCCGATGGCGGAGCGCATCTGCGAGTCCTTCCACGACACCTCGCGGAGGCTGATGGAACTCGGCCTCTCCTACCTCACGCTCGACCGCGCCGCCTCCACCCTCTCCACGGGGGAGCGCCAGCGCACGCAGCTGGCGCGCGCCGTGCGAAACCGCACCACGGGGGTGCTGTATGTGCTGGACGAGCCATCCATCGGACTGCATCCATCCAATCTGGAGGGGCTGACTGGCGTGATGGACGACCTGGTCGCCGACGGCAATTCGGTCCTGCTCGTCGACCACGACACGCAGGTCCTCTCCCACGCCGACTGGCTGGTGGAACTCGGCCCCGGGGCAGGCGCGAAGGGCGGGCGGCTCATCGCGGAGGGGACCATCGCGGACGTCGCGGCGAACCCCGCCTCGCAAATCGGGCCGTTCCTGCGCCGCCAGGGCGGCGCCGCAACGCCGTCCGCAACCGACCGCCGCCCCGCCCCGTCGGAAGCGCAGATACGGCTTTCCACGGCGTCCATCCACACCGTCCAGCCGCTGGATGTGGCCTTCCCCAAAGGCAGGCTCTCCGTCGTGACGGGAGTTTCAGGTTCCGGCAAAACGACGCTGATCCTGGAAAGCCTCGTGCCCGCCCTCGCGGCGAAGACCGCGGGGCACGCCCTCCCCCCGTATGTCCGCGCGGTCGACGCGCCTGGGATCGGGCAGGTCAAGCTCATCGACGCGACGCCCATCGGAATCAACATCCGCTCGACCGTGGCGACCTACGCAAACGTCCACGACGAACTGCGCAAGATCTACGCCCGCACGGCGGATGCGAAGGCGCGGAACCTCAAGGCGGGGGACTTCTCCTACAACACGGGCTCCCTGCGCTGCCCCACCTGCGACGGCACGGGGGAAATCAGCCTCGACGTGCAGTTCCTGCCCGACGTGGACATCCCCTGCCCCGACTGCCACGGCTCGCGCTACGCCAAAGCCGCCTCCGCCGTGAAGCGCCACGACGTGTCGCTGCCGCAGTTGATGGCCATGAGCGTCGACGAGGCGCTCGACGCCTGCCACGACCTGCCGCTGGTGAAAGGCAGGCTGCAGGTGCTCCACGACCTCGGGCTGGGCTACCTGACGCTGGGCGAGGAGACCCCCGGCCTCTCGGGCGGCGAGGCGCAACGCCTCAAACTCGCCAGCGAAATGGGGCGCGGACAGGGCGATTCGCTGTTCGTCTTCGACGAGCCGACCATCGGGCTGCATCCGCTTGACGTGCGGACGCTCCTCGCGGTCTTCCGACGCCTCATCGACAATGGCGCGACCGTCATCGTCATCGAACACGACCTGGACGTCATCCGTTCCGCCGACTGGATCGTCGACATGGGGCCAGGCGGCGGCACGGCTGGCGGGCGCATCGTGGCCGTCGGCACGCCCGACGCGGTGAAGGCCAATCCCAGGAGCATAACGGGCCGATACATGCCAGGATAGAGCCGCGCGTCAGGGGCGGCCGCGCAGTTTTATTGCTCTGGACATGGTTCATTTGGTCACTATTCTCCTTCCTTGTCAAACAGCCTGCGAATTGCACCAGGGGTGTTCCTGCGGTTTTCCACGTGCGTTTCCATGACATGGCGCAGTCCGTCGGCGGACCGCGGGATTTTCTGCTCCGCCAGGGGTGCCTTCATGTCCCGGTTGAAGTATTCATCGGGGTTCGGCTCGGGTGAATGGCTCGGCAGGGAGAATATCCTGAAGCCGTGTTCCTTCTGCATTTGCGAGAACCATTCCGCCAGGTTTTTCGCGTGATGCGCGCCCCGCCAGCACCACCATGCACTCCGCGATCTCCGTCCGCGTCCGCGGGTGCAGACACGGGTTGCTGTCCTCGTCCGCCCAGGCGGCCAGCAGCAGAATCAACAGGATGGCGAGCAGGCGGGTCATTGCGGTTGCGCATCAGGGGGGGACCGCGCAAAATATATCCCGGATTTGCGGAATCGCTCCACGAGGCCATCCTCCGCTATGGCGGGGGAAGCACGCCGTCGCAGACAATCAACTCGCATTTGCCATACATCTCCCTGTAGACAGGCACGCCATTTGGGGATGGAGCACGGTTTTCGGTGACATCGCGCCTGTCATGGCTGGAAGCATATTTTGCCTCCAGAACCTTCAGCAGTGTCTCTGCATCGGGGAGCGTGGCCAGCGAATCGAAGGGGGCCAGGAAGATGCGCAATTCAAATCCCCCGGCGCCTTCGTGCACCAGAGCCACAATGTCCCCCTTGAAGTTCTCGGGAAGCGGATCCGGCCCACGGTCGCTTTGCAGCAGGCTGTCCAGTAGGAATTCTCCCTTCCCGTCGGGGAGGCGAAAGGCAATATCCACCTCCCGGGGCGTCGGCAACACGGTCACCTCCTTCGCCCAGACCATGCCCCCCTTTGACAAGACCGCCGGCGTCGCCACCAAAGTCTGCGCCTCGTCTTCGTATACATGGTAATAGTTGTTCTTGAACCAGGTGATTGTCAGGGGACTTCCTGCATCAGTCAAAAGCCCGAAGTTGAAGCGGCTGCGCTCCTGCGGAGACTGCAAGGTGCGCTTGATGGATTGATCGTTCCAAGAAAAACGTTTCCAAAGTTCCTTCCGATTGAATTTATCGACATACATGCCCATTTCGTAGTCTTTTCCATTATCACCGTGTTTCAGGACTAGGATGATGGTGCCACCGAACTTCGGGGGAAGCGCGAGTCTGGCATAAATTTCGTGCCGCTTGCCGCCCTCGTCCGTGAACCGCACCCCGACATTCTGCGGCAATGCGCGCGTCCCATAGCATATTGCATACCTTTGGCGCTGGTCCGCAAGCTGCTGTGCGCCCTGGGGCGGAACCTCGGCTTCATCGACTCGTTCCTGGCCAGGGGCGGACGGCTCGGCGAGAGGCAGTTGCGGATGGAAAAGCAGCGCGACCTTTATGCGGCATTGGACGTCATGCCGCCGCAATGACATTCCTCGTTATGCGTTGACGGGAATCCAGGCGAGAAGGCGATGACGCGAGTCGGCGTGAAGGCGTGAAGGCGATGCAGAAGGTTTTCAGAACCGACCCTCTTGGGGAACATCGCGTTCCAAATAGTTTTTTTGATAATCTGTTAATTTGTTTAACAGGTAGTTGACACTATTTTTCTCTTGCACAGTCCAGCCAAGCCAATTATTCCATAGGATTCCAAATGGAGCCAGCGGCAGCCAGATGTAACATCTTAGATTTTCAGACGTTGAAGCAGAATAAATCTTTTTATTGTCGTAAATTAGGATGGCTGACAAATCAAAATACATGTTTTGCCAAGATGGAATAAGAAATAGTGTATAATAAATTAGGAGTCCATGGGCAAAAGATTCATTAGCGGGACACATAGAGTAGTGCGCGAGAAAATGAATATGATATCGACTCTTTTCAGATGGCTTTCTATATGTAAC
>JAEEXV010000073.1 GCA_016287975.1 Lentisphaeria bacterium
TGCAGGAACTTGTCCACGCCGGGATTCTGCAGCCCGATCGCGTTCAGCAGCCCGCCGAAGACCTCCGCCGTGCGCGGCATCGGATTGCCGTCCGACGGCTCCGGCGACACCCCCTTCACCGTGATCGCGCCCAGCGCCTCGAAGGGGACCAGCCCCTGGTACTCCGCGCCGTACCCGAAGGTGCCCGACGCGGTGATGATCGGATTCCGCAACTTCAGCGGCCCCAGTTGCACCGACAAGTCTGCCATTTTCACCTCGACCTGAAATCCATGCCATCCCCCCCGATGCTCAACGCCGCGTACTATAGTGCCTCCGCCGCCATCAGGGATTCATCGCCCCGTTTTGCCCCGATACCGCATTCATGGGCATATTCAAAAAGCCATGTTCCCCATACAGGTCGGCAATTGCCTCGGTTGACGCCCGAAAATAGTAGCCACGGCGTCCCGCCGTGGTCGCCCCGACTTGCGACGCCGCGAACGATTCCGCCCGATTGCAAACCCTGTGTGGCTCACCCGCCTGCCACGGCGGGACGCCGTGGCTACGCCCGCTTCGCCAAACGCGCCCACCCACACGCTTCTGGTGTGTCTGAATTATGAGGAGCTGTTACCGACCATCTTGGGGCCCAGCGCGATTCAAAAACCACGGCGGCGGGAAATTCAAGAATGACCGCATCCCGCGGCATGGCGTTTCCTTTTCGCCGCGACTGCCTATATTATGCCAAACGCAAGAATGAATCTCTCCTTCCACCCTCTGCCATCACCAGCCATGTCCACCATTTCCGCCCATTGGATCGCCCCTTCAGGCCTGTCGCGCCGCCGCAACTGCCACTTCCACGCCAGCCGAGAGTTCGAACTTGTGGCGGTGCCGAATGAAGTTGAGCTGCAGATCGCCTGCGAGAGCTACTATCTGCTGAAGGTGAACGATGTCGTCCTGGGGCGCGGCCCCGCGCGCGGCTCGTCCCGCCTCTACTGGTGCGACCGCTACCAGGTCGCGCCGCATCTGCATCGCGGCGTCAACCGCGTCGCGGTCGAAGTGCTGTGCATGAACGTGCCCACGGGACGGAACGTCCCCGCCGAGGCGGCGCTCTGGATGCGCATCGGAGACCTCCTGGGCACGGACGAACGCTGGCGGTGCCAGGTCGCGGAAGGCGAATGGCGGGAGGACGCGCCTTTCTACAACATGCAGCAGGGCCTCTGCGAATGGCGGGACCTGCGCCGCACCGGCGAGTTGGCCGACGTGCCCACGGCAGTCCTTCCCGAATCTTCCCCCGTCCACACCCGCGCGCTGCTGCCGTCCGACACCCCCGTCCCCGTGGAAAGCCGCCATCTGCCAGTGGAGCTGCGCCTCCCGTCATGGACCGACGCGATCGACCTGGGCGACCCGCGCATCGCCGTCCTGGGCGACCGGGACGCGCGGCATTCCGTCCCCAAGGGCACCGCCTCCCGCCTGGTCGAACTCGCCTTCGGCGGAGAGCACGCCGTCCCGCTGCCGCCCCCGCCCAATGGCGGCGGCTTCTCCGTCATCGTCGACTTCGCGAGGCTGGTGTCGGGACGGCTCGAAGTGGAACTCACCGCCGCCGCAGGCACCGTCGTCGACATCGCGCACGAGGAGTGCCTGCTCGAAGACGGGCGCCTGCGCAGCGACCACACCGCGACCAACCCCTCCTACAACCACTGCGACCGATATATCCTGAAAGGCGGCCGACAGGTCGTCGGCAACTATCTCGTGGACCGCGGCTTCCGAATGGCCAGGCTGACCTTCCGCAACTTCACTGGCCCCGTCGTCCTGCATCGCATCGAGGGAATCGACCGACGCTACCCGATGAGCATGAAGGGCCGCTTCCACTCCAGCGACTACCAGCTCAACCGCCTCTGGGAGACCGCCTTCGAAACCCTCTCCGCCTGCACCACCGACGTCTTCACCGACTGCCCCTGGCGCGAACGACTCTTCTTCACCAACGACTTCGTCGTCGAATGCCGCAGCGCCCTCCAGCTCACGGGGGACTGCACGCTCGTCCGCCACGCACTGCGGCTCGCCTTCTCCGAAATGGACGAACACGGCGTCTTCCCCTGCGTCGTCCCCTCCACCGCCGCGATGTTCGCCGAACACGGCCTGGGGCGCGTCCTCCCCTACATCCCCTCCTGCAACCTGACCTTCCCCCTCTCGGTGCTGGAATACGTCCTCTACAGCGGCGACACCGCCTCCCTCCGCGACTGGCTGCCGCAGCTGCGGCAGATGATGGCGACCTTCCGAGGCTTCAAGAACGACCGCGGCGTCATCGACCTGGAAAACCGCTACCAGGAGGACACCACCTTCTTCGACTGGTCCTTCGAACTCAACGGAAAGCAGATCCCCGCCTCGGGCAGCTCCCTCATGAACTGCATGTACATCATCGCCCTCCAGGCAATGGCACGCCTCGGAGAACTCGCCGAAGACCCAGATCCCGACTGCGGCGCCGAACTCAGGGAAATGCGCTCCGCCACCATCAGGGAATTCTACCGCGAGGACGAAAAGGTGCTGCTCGACGCCCTCCACCCGATCGTCAACGAGGAACTCCTCCGCCAATGCGGCGTCCCCCTCGACCGCCACGCCGAATTCCGCACCAGCAAGGTCGCCAACGCCCTCGCGCTTCTCGCCGCACTGCCGCAGGCACGCCCAGGCACCGACGAGGTCTTCCGACATGCCCTCCTGGACGACGCCTGCTTCCCCCCCGAACTCTTCTACGGCTCCTTCGTCCTCCTCGCCCTCAAAGGCGCGGGGCTGGACGCCGAAGCCCTGGCGTATCTCCGAAAATACTGGGGGCCGATGCTTGACAGCGGCACGCCGACGCTCTGGGAAAACGGCGTCTATTCCGCAGGCAAGGCGGGTTTCGGCGGCTCCGCCAGCCTCTGCCACGGCTTCAGCACCTCCCCCGTCGACTTCCTCCAGACCGTCCTGTTGGGCATCGCCCCCGTGAAGCCTGGCTTCACGGAATTCCGCTTCGCGCCAACCCCCTGCGGCCTCGACTTCGCGCACGGCGCCGTCCCCACGCCGCACGGCGCCATCCGCGTCTCCTGGAAACGACAGGGCGAACATCTCGAAGCCGAACTGACCGTCCCCGAAGCCTGCACCGCAGAGACCCCAAACGGCCCGCTGGCCGCAGGAATCCATCGCCTCGCCTGGAACCTCGCGCGATAATGTGAAACCCGAGCACGCCGAGCCAACGAAAACGTAGCCACGTTGCTCCCGTCCAATTGCAAGTTGTCGCGAGGGGGAGAATGGTCGTCCAAATCCGCAAAAAAACGCCATAATTTGCGGATCCATCCGCAAATTATTGGAAGAATTTGCGGAACGCCCTGTTCCCCGATTGCCTCGTATGACACCCGAAAATGGTTGCCACGGCGGCCTCGCCGTGGCGGCGCGGTGAATGCTCGGTTCCGATTCCAAAGCCTTGGCTACGATTTGTGGGGATCGCGCTGTGCCCCATACGGGTTGGCGATTGCCAGGTTGACGCCCCAGAAATGGTTGCCACGGCGGCCTCGCCGTGGCAACACCTTTCGGGCATGGAAATGGCGGCGATTGCCGACCATCCTGAACGACAACGCCTAAGCGGGAAATATTCTGCCGCCACCGTTTCTCACAGCGGCTTTTCGGGGACGGGGGCGGGATGGATGAGGGCGACGGCGTGGCAGATGGCGAGCGCGAGGGCGTCGGTGGAGTCGTTGGCGAGGTTGTCGACGCGGATATGGAGCAGATTGGAGACCATCAGGGAGACCTGCTCCTTGGTGGCGTTGCCAGTCCCCGTGACGGCCTGCTTCGCGCGGCGCGGCGCGTATTCATAGACGGGTAGCCCCGCCTCGGCGAGGACGCCGAGGACCGCCCCGCGCGCGGTGCCCAGGATGATGGCGGTGCGCGGGTTCTTGCAGTAGAAGCCGCCCTCGATCGCCGCGTCGTCAGGCGAATATTTGGTGATGAGGTCCTTGATGGCGTTGTTCAGGTGCCGCATGCAGTCCGTGACGCTCGCCGTCGGCGGGTTCACGATCACCCCGCAGTCCACCGCGCGGATGTTCTTGCCGCAGACTTCGACCACCCCCCAGCCCGTCTTGCGCAGCGCGGTGTCCATCCCGAGGATCCTGCATTGCAGCGCCGTGTGCGCGACGCTGATTTCGGCGGGCTGGCTGGAGGCGGGCTTGCGTACCGTCACCGTCTCCCAGCCGCCCCCCGTGGCGGGGCGCTCCCCCCGCGCCCGCGCCTCCGAGGCCGCCAGCAGCGCCGCCAGTTTGGCATCGTTCTTGATCCGCATCCCGTCCCCCTATCGCGGCGTGATCGTGACGGAGAGGCCCGGCAGATACTGCTTCTCCTCGTCCGTGTAGTAGAGGTAGGCCGACGTGGCCGCGCCCGTGTAGGTGCCAGGGATGGCCGCCACGCAGGAAACTGGCACCACCAGGATGCTGCGCGCCGCCATTCCGCGCCAGTAGAGCACCACGCGGTTGTCGAAGAGTTCGTAGGCCGCGATGCGCCCCGCCTTCACCAGTTCCTGCAGCTGCGGCACGCGCACCTCCAGCCCCGCGGGAATCGCGACGCACGCGACCGTCATCCCCGTCGCCTGCTGTGTCATATTGCGCATCGTCACCTTGATCTCGGCGGGCTCCCCCTCGCGCAGCCGCGATGGCTGCAGCCGCACCCCAGGCACGATCGCCCCCGCGTTCGACGGCTTCAGCGTCATGCCCTTCACCTGCATCGAGGCGGTCATTTCGCTGCCGTCGGTCATGCGGACCTCCAGGCGGTGGCGGCCAGGCCCCAGCGCAAGCCCGCAGTCAGGCAAGTCCAGGACGCCAGTGCTCTTCTCGGTGAAGGCGACAGGCGCGCCGAAGGGCGCCCCGTCCACAAACAGCTGCACCTGCCCTGCCTTCAGCGGTTTCGCGAAGGCCTTGTCATAGGCGTTGATCGCCTTGAGCACCAGCACCGTCGCCTGCGTCGAGCCGAATTTGCCCGCCTCGCATTTGGAGGCCAGCGCGCGCATCGCGCGCTCCAGCGGCGCGACGAAGGCCTCGCCAAGGCGCGTCCACGCGAGCGCGGCGAGGGCGGTGTTCTCGAGCTGCCGCGAGACGCCGCCGGAGCAGGTGAT
This sequence comes from Lentisphaeria bacterium, assembly GCA_016287975.1. The sequence continues at coordinate 5,108 of JAEEXV010000073.1, forward strand.
GGTGCCGCCGGGCTCGCCCATCATCCCGTCCTCCTGCTGCCACTTGGCCAGCGCCTCCGCGAGCGCCGCCGCGCCAGCGCGGTCGCCCGCGAGGAAGAGGATGTTGGCGCCCAGCCCCTTGAGGTAGGCCTCCTTCGATTCGCCCGCGACCTTCTTCGCGTGTTCGATCTCCGCCTGGAGGCCGTCAGGCTTCTGCCCGGATTCCAGCAGCGCCCACAGGATGTAGAGGTTCGTCGTCGGCGCGGGCGCGCGGCCGAAGCTGTCGAGCGCCTTGCTGTTCTGGCGGAAGGTGCCGTCCCCCGCGCGGCGGCTCATCAGCCACGACCGCGTGCGCTCCAGCATCGCGGCGTCCACCTGCATCACCTGCGCCATGTCGCTGAACTCCATCAGGCCGTAGGCGGTCAGCGCCTCATGGCCTGGATCCGCGCCGAACCACTCGTAGCCCTTCTCCTTGCACTCGAACGAGACCAGTTTCTGATAGCCCTGCTCCAGCAGTTCCCGCGCCTGCTTCACGCGCTCGGGCGCGATTCCGCTGTGAGAGAGGAAATACTGCTGCGCCATCACCAGTGGGTAGTTGGTCGAACTGGTCTGCTCGAAGCACCCGTGCGGCTGACGCAGCAGCGCCGCAAGCGCCGCCTCCATCGTCGCCGCAGGCGAGGTGTAGACCTGCACCGTCGCCTTCTGCGAACCATTCTCGACCTCCGCTGGAATCTCGACCTCCGCCGCCAGCGGCTTCGACGCCGAGACCCGCGCCCCCGCGCTGAACCCGAACGGGAAGAGCCGCGAGACGATCTTCGTCTTGCGCGTCACCCGATCCATCTGGCCGCCCGCGACGGCCGCGACCGTGAGTTCCGCCGCCTCCGACGCCTTCACCGCACGCACCTTGACCAGCAGCCGACGACGCTCCCCTGGCGCCAGCGCCGCCCCGACCGTCGGCTGCCCCGACAGCTCCAGCCCCGCGCCCGCCGTCACGACCACGTTCGCCCCCGCCAGCGCCGACTTGCCCGTGTTGACCAGCGTCAACGGCACTTCCATCTCGTCCCCGACGCTCAGGAACGGCGGCAGCTTCAACTCCGCGTAGAAGGGCACCAGCGACTGGAGTTCCGCGACGGCCGCGCCCAGCGCGCCGTTGTTGCCGAAGGCGTCCGCAACCACGCGGAACGTCCCCACCGTGTCAGGCATCCCGAAGGTGAACTCGTAGCGGCCCGTGCGCGGGTCGGTCGTCGCCGTCGCATTCCAGTAGAGCGTCTCCGCGAAGTCCACGCGGTCGCCGGGCTTGCGCCCCAGCCGTACCTGGTGCGCGTATTCACGCACCTGCATCCGAATCGCGGGAAAGCCAGGACGGCGCTGCTTCGCGGCGGCGACGGGACGCCCTGGCACCTGCACATCCGCCATGACATCCGCCTTCATCTTCACAGGCTTCGCCTCCTTTTGAACCACCCCCTGCACCCCCGCGTCCGCGTCCGCGGCCGCCGCCTCGGGCATCGCCTTCGCCGCATTCGCCGCCATCGGCATCGGGCGCGGCGCGGCCGCCGCCTGGGCTTCAAACACCATCCCGTCCTCCATCGGAGCCCCCGCGCCCGCCGCCGCGAAGTCCACGTTGTTGCGTGCGCGAGCCGACTTGTACACGACGCGCGGCTGCGGACGCACCGTCAGTTCGGGCGCGATCGCGCGCAGCAGCGCGTCGGGATGCGCCTTGCGGATGTCCTCGATGCGGACGGTGATGAAGCGCCGCCAGCCCTGCGTCCCCAGAAGCAGGTCGAGCTTGACCGCCGCCTGCGGATCCCTGGGATTGAAGTAGTCCGCCGCGTCGGCGAACTCCAGCACCTCGTTTTCGAGATAGACCATCTCGGGCAGGCGCGGGGCCTGCTCACGCCGGTCGATCATCTCCTGCACCGAGGCGTCGGTCACCGCCAGCCCCACCTGCGCCGCCACGGGATTCCCCGCGTCGTCCTTAGCGACCACCGCCACCTTGACGGGCGCGCCCGGCGACACCGGCGCCTTCACGCCCTCGAACTCCAGATGCACCCGGAAGCGCGGTGCCCGGAAGAGCAGCCGCTCCGCCACCGCATTGCCATGCTCGTCATAGAGCGTCGCAGTCAAGACCCCCTCCGCCTCGCCAGCTTCCAGCGTCACCGCCCTAGGCGAATTCCCCTTCAACAACCGCCGCGACAACTCCATGTCGCGCTTGCGCAGCACCACCGCCGTCCCCTCCCGAATCGCCCCCTTCCGCAGCACCGTCACCGCAATCGGCGCATCATACGCATAGACGGGCGCCGTCGACGACAGCGCCATCGCGGCACGCGACGCCGGCAGCGCGAACTCCTGCACCTTCCCCGTCGCCTCATTGCGCACCTTCAACACATACGACTTGCCCGCGACCGGCGTGAACGTGAAGACGCCGCGGCCGTCATGCAACGACGAATACTCCGCGATCTTCTCCTCCCCCGCATAGACCGTCCCCCTGAGATCCGCGCCCTTGCCATCCCGGCGCACAGCCGAGACATAGACCCGGTTCGGCACACCGTCCACCAGTTCGCCGCCCTCCGGATAGAACGCGACATCATAGTTCTCCACCAAAATCGGGATGCTCTTCGCAGCCGCCTCGACGACGCCGCCGTCCCGGATCACAAACGCCAGCGTCCCGTCCCCCGCCGCAATCTCCTTCGGCAGCGCAAACGCGACCCGTGCCTCGCCCCCCGACGGCTTCAACTCCGTCTCCGCCAGCACCTGCCGCCCATCCACCAGCGCACTCGCCGTAACCACCGCAGCTTCCGGAATCCCGCCCTCCGCGCGCTCAAAGCGCACCACCGCCTCGCACTGCTCCCCCGGCAGATAGCCGCGGCGCGCAAACTCGATCTGCGTCTTGATTCGGGGCACCCGATACGCCCGCACCTCAAAACGACGCTCCGCTGGCGCCGCCGTGCCCGACACCGCCCAGTTCTTCGCCCCCTCCAGGCGCACCCGATAGTCGCCCCCCGCCAGATGCGGCGGAATCGTCCACGCAAAACCGTTCGCGGCCCCGCGCGGAACCAGCATCCCCGAGGCCACCTCCTCCCCGCGCGGCCCCAGAATCCGAACCCGCATCGACGCACCCATCCCGCGGTTCTCGCTCAAATCCACGGGATAGTTCGTGAGCCCGTCCAGAATCACATCCCGGACATACACCGTCTCCCCTGGACGATAGACAGGCTTGTCCGTCGATACATAGTGCAGCGGCCGAATCTTCGACACCTCCGCCCCCGTCAACGCCAACGCCAGCACCAACCACGCCATCCAACGCTTCATCTCACCTGTCTCCTCATCTCATGATTACGGAAATTCTTCTGCAAACTTTCCTAATATCATCCTGAAACCGCATTTTGCCATACTCCGCCATGAACTCACCCGCGTCCCTCCCGTCCCTTCAATCCCTTCAATCCCTTCAATCCCTTCAATCCCTTCAATCCCTTCAATCCCTTCAATCCCTTCAATCCCTCCCGTCCCTTTGGTCGCTCCCGTCCCTTCGGTCCCTTCCGTCCCTTTGGTCCCTTCCGTCCCTTTGGTCGCTCCCGTCCCTTGACGGGCTGTTCGGCCCGCATGGAAAAATCCCCCCTCCGCTTGCAATTGAATGTTGAGGCATTATTGTATGCCGTGGATTGGTAACCAGATTTCCAGAGCGAATTTTACTTGTAGCCGCATGAAGAAGTCTTTGCCCCTTTGCCTGTATGTATGGATGGCCGTGCTGTCTATGCTGGTATTTCCAGTCCGTGACGCGGAGGCGGCAGTCCCGATGTGTTCCGAGGGCACGTGCCTGGTGGTGGCGCCCGACGGCGGCGACTGGAACGACGGCGTGTCGGCGCCACTGGGGAGCATCGAGGGGGCGGTGTCGCGCCTGCGGGCGCTGCGTCAGCGCGGGGAGCTGCGCCTGCCTGCGCGGATCGTGCTGCGTGGCGGCGTCTACCGCCTGAAGAAGACGCTGGAACTGGACACGGACTTTCCGCTGACGATCGCCTCCATGGAGGGCGAGCGCGCCATTCTGGACGGCGGCGTGGAGCTGCAGGGATGGCATGAGACCTCGGTCAACGGGAAGAAGGCGTGGCAGGCGACGGCGGGCTTCCCCGTGAAGCAACTCTATTTCCGAGGCAGGATGCTGAAGCGGGCGGCTTTTCCGAAGCAGGGGATGTTCAGGATCCAGAACACGGTCTCGGTCTTCGGCGGGGAACTCGGCGACGGCGGCGACCACTTCACCGCGGAGCAGGGCTCGTTCAATCCGTCCTGGCACAATCCCGCGGGCATCGACATCTTCATGACCCACAAGTGGATCGAGGAGTATCTCCCCGTCAAGTCTTTCGATCCCAAGACGCAGGAGCTCTATTCCACCCACCGCACCGTGTTCCTGATGCAGCGCCGCGACACCGAATACCGCCTCGAAAACGTCCGCGAGGCGCTCCAGCAGCCAGGCGAGTTCTACTATGACAGCACCGACGGCACCGTCACCGTCATCCTCGACGAACCCCTGGCGAAGGACGGCGAACGCCCCGTCGCGACGCGCCTCGGATGCCTCGTGCGCGTGGACAACGCGCGCTTCCTGAATCTGCGCGGCCTCACCTTCCGTCATGGCGGCGGATACCGCCCCCGCCTCACCCGCAACTATGACATCGTCGGCAAGGGGATCCCCAACTTCCCGCTCGGCAACCGCCTGGACGAGAACTCGGCCTTCCCCTTCGGCTCGTCCGCGCAGGCCGCCGTCCACGTGCCTGGCACCATCTTCCTCGCGAACTGCAGCGACTGCGAGATCACGGGCTGCACCGTCACCGCGACGGGCTGGTACGGCATTGAGGCGGGCCCTGGCTGCAGCCGCCTGCTCATCGACCGGAATGAACTCTGCGAACTGGGCGCAGGCGGCATCCGCATCGGCGGCTCGCCCGCGAACGGCCCCGCCGAACTGCGCACCTCGCGCATCATCGTCACCAACAACCACATCCACGACGGCGGCCTGGTGCATCCCAGCGGCATCGGCGTGCTGATCACGCACGCGTTCGGCAACCTGGTCGAGCACAACCACATCCACGACCTGCGCTATTCGGGCGTCTCGGCGGGGTGGTGCTGGGGCTACGGCGAGACCGTCACCCGCGAAAACCGCATCGGCTGGAACTACATCCATGACCTCGGCAAAGAGGTCGTCTCCGACATGGGCGGCGTCTATCTGCTCGGCATCCAGCCTGGCACCCGCGTCTACAACAACTACATCGCCAATGTCAAGCCCCGATACTACGGCGGCTGGGGCGTCTACCTCGACCAGGGCGCCTCCCACATCGTCGTCGAAAACAACATCTGCACCGACTGCTTCAGCGAAGGCGTCTTCCACCACTACGGCCGTGAAAACACCATCCGCCACAACATCTTCGCCTTCGGCGGACGCGCCGCCGTGTGCATCGCCATCACCCCCACCGACTTCACTGGCCTCCTCCCTGGCCCGAACTGCACCACCGCCGTGACGCTCCACGACAACGTCCTCGTCTCCGACGGCAAGCCCTTCTTCCACTCCGCCCTCGACGACCACTACCTCAGGCACCCCGTGGTCATCGAGCAGAACAACCTGTTCCACCACACCAAGGGCGACTTCCCGCCTGTCGCCGACGACCGCGGCAAGTGGTCCTGCGACATGGCCGAGTGGGGGAAGCGCGGCCTCGGGCGCGGCGCCATCCTCGGCACCAGCCCTGGCTTCCGCGACCTCGCCAGACGCGACTTCTCCTTCCCCCCTGACTCGGCGCTGGGGAAAATGCACTTCCCGCAATTGGACAGAAGCCAGGTCGGCATCCTGCCGCCGCCACCGCCTCCCTCACGCGAGGGCACCGAATGGAGCCAGTTGTACTTCTCCGAAGCCACCCGCACCGACCTGCCACGCGTGTTCCTCATCGGCGATTCCATCGTCGGAGGCGAGGTCACCCTCCTGACCCGCGCGCTCAAGGGCAAGGCCACGGTCGCCGCTTACTACACCTCCAAGGCCGTCGCGGATCCCGCATTCCACCGCGAACTCGCCGCGGCGCTCGCCGAAAGCCGCTTCGACCTCATCGTCTTCAACAACGGCCTCCACGGCTTCGCCTACAGCGACGAGCAGTACCGCCGCGGCCTCGAAGAAGCCCTCGCCCTCCTGCTGCGCCGCACGGGCGCAAAACTCCTCTGGCGCAACTCCACTCCCGTCACCGTCCCGAGAAAGCCGCAGGAGTTCCACCCGAAGCACAACCCCATCGTCCTGCGGCGCAACCAGATCGCCGTCGAGGTCATGGCCGCCCGAGGCATCCCCGTCATCGACCTCTACACCCCCATGGCCGCCCATCCCGAATACAGCCGAGGCGACGGCTACCACTACACTCCCGAGGGGAACGCCGCCCAGATCCAGATCCTGCTCCCCGTCATTCTCCAGCATCTCCCCGCCGCCAGGCAACCATAAACCCTTTTCACCCTAGCCATTCCACACCATTCCACACCATCCAGGAGTCCCCATGAAAACACGCCATCTGCTCCTTTCCGCACTGATGCTGTGCGCCTGCACCGCCCTCTGGGGCGCGGGCCCCGCCGCCGTCCGCGCCGCCAAGGCGCCGTCGATCGACGGAAAACTCGACGAGGCCGTCTGGGCCGCCGCGCCCGCCTACACCGCCTTCGTCACGACCAAGGGGCGCCGCCCCGCCGTCAACCCGACCTCCGTCAAGTGCCTCTTCGACGACCGCAATCTCTATTTCGGCATCACCTGCGCCATCGCCGACGGCGGACGCCCCGCCCAGGCGGCCGCCCGCCCGCGCGACGGCGGTCTCTACCAGCTCGAAGGCATTGAACTGATGCTCGACCCGGGCCGCAACCAGGACTTCTACTACCATTTCATGGTCTCCTCCAACGGCGACCTCGCCGACCGCACCTGCGAACAGGGCGGCATCCTCGGCGCCGAGCAGTGGAACGGCCAGTGGACCGCAAAGGTCGCCTGGCAGAAGAACGCCTACACCGTCGAAATCGCCATCCCCCTCTACAACTTCGCCGCCGTGCGCGCAAAGGCGCCTGTCGGATGGGCCATCAACGTCTGCCGCAACGCACGCCCCCCGAAGGCGGGCAATGAGGACGCCTCCATCGCCAACGGCAACTACAACACCGGCGGCGCATTCCTCCCCCTGGACGGCATCGACCTCGACCTCAGGAACCTCCAGTTCTCCTTCGACCGCGCCGCCGCCTCCTCCGCCCCCGTCCCGGGCGCGAAAATCCACACCACGCCGTCCGTCGCATTCGCCAACGCCACGGGAAGGCCCCTCCGCGGCGCCGTCGAGGCGTGGATCCGCCGCGAGTCGGACCGCAAATACACCTTCAATGTCAAGAAGCGCTTCGACCTCGCCGACGGCGCCAATGCCCGCCTCGAACTCAACCCAATCACCCATGAGGGCGAAGGCGACTATTTCCTGTTCGTGCGCGCCGAGGACGAAAACGGCCGCGCCATCGCCTACACCGACCAGAAGATCTCGGTGCGCCTCGCGCCGCTCGCCATCGACCTGGAGGTGCCGTGGTACCGCAACTCCATCTTCGCAAGCCAGAAACTGACCGAGGTGCGCTTCACCGTGAAATGCAGCCTCCCCGCCGACCAGGCGAAAGGCTCCTCCATCACCGCCGAAATCCTCGACGACGCCACCAAAAAAACCGTCTGGACCGCCACCAGACCCGCCGCCGCCAAGATCCCCTTCTCCCTCGCGACCGCGAAACTCCCCGACGGCCGCTACACCCTCAAGGCGACGCTGGTCAAAGGCGGCAAGCCCGTCCCCTTCGGCAGCACCTCCACCTTCCTGTGGAAACTCCCGCACAAGGACACCGAGGCCTGGATGGACCGCCACGGCAACTGGTTCATCGACGGCAAGCCCTTCACCATCAACACCGGCTGGTTCGGCAGCGCCAAGGACTACGGCCCCCACATCAACCTCGTCATGGCCTTCGACTTCAGACGTCCCGCCGCCCCGTTTGAAAACGCGAAGATCCTCGACACGAACCTGATGTGGGGCAGCGGCAGGGTCATGCGCCGCCCCGAGCGCCAGAAGATGCTGCAGCAGGCCACGATCCCGCCCGAGTTCGCGAAGGACATCCGCGACCTCATCACCAAGGCCCGCGACCAGAAGAACCTCTTCTGCTACTACCTGATCGACGAGCCCAGCGGCAACTCCGTCCACCCATCCGCCCTGCGCCAGATCTACGAGATCATCCGCGAAACCGACCCGTACCACCCCGTGATGCAGAGCGATTCCACCACCCACTACAACTACATCGACTGCGCGGACCTCAACATCCACCACCCCTATCCGCGCATCCTCGACAATCTCAAATACAACGACTGCACCCGCATCGTGAACGACCTGAGGCGCGGCCAGGAGAAGCAGGCCGCCCTCGGCCACAAGTCGAGCTTCCTCTTCATGCGCATGGGCTTCAACCAGCTCGACTACGGATACGGCCCCGCCAACAGCCGCATCATCTCCTACGAGGAACTCCGCGACCAGGTCATCATGGCCTTCGCCGCAGGCATCAAGGCCATGTGCCCGTACGACCGCTCGATCAACGGCTATCCCGAATCCCAGATCGGATACCGCGCCTCCGACATCGAGGCCGCCTGGCTCCTCCACGTCATCAACACCCCGCCCTCGCCCGTGAAGGCCGCCTCCCCCAAGAAGGAAATGATCTTCACCGTCCACGACTACCAGGGCGCCACCTACGTCCTCGCCTCCAACGTCTCCATGGACGAAGGGCGCTACGAGTTCACCCTCCAGGGCCTCCCCGCCTCCGTCAAGTCCCTCGTCGTGATCGGCGAGGAGCGCACCGTCCCCGTCCGAAACGGCAAGGTCGTCGACGACTTCCACCCGTGCGGCGGCCACGTCTACACCACTGGCAAGGACCCGGGCTTCGAACCCGTCGCCTCCATCCGACGCCGCATCGAAGCCGAATGGCAGAAGCGCCAGAAGCCAGGCAACCTCTTCTTCGAACGCCAGACCGACCGCGCCGTGCACATCCGAGTCTCCTCCGACGCCAAGCACGGCCAGAACCGCCAGACCGTCCGCTGGCACCTCTGCGACGGCCTCGAGACTGGCGCGACCTGGGACAAAGCCTACCAGTTCTTCTTCTGGACGCCCGCGCCGTCCCCTGACGGCGCCTGGGTCGAATTCACCCCCGTCAAGCCCGCCGTCATCGGCCGCGTCGCCGTCTACTCCGACGACATCTCCCTCAAGGACTACGATGTCCAGGTCTTCGAGGACGGCGCCTGGAAGACCGTCGCCTCCGTCAAGGGCGCGACCACCGAGCGCACCGAGGTATCCTTCGCCCCGCGAACGGTGACCAAACTCCGCCTCTTCCTCCCCGCCTGGCCCAACCCCAAGCAGCCCCCGCACATCGCGGAGGTCGAAGCATACGCCAAATAGCCCAAGGAGCAACCACCATGAAACGACTGATCGCCATCCTCTGCGCCGTCGGCGGCCTCGCCGCCTTCGCCCAGGCCAAGGCCCCCGCGGCAAAGGCCCCCGCGCAAAAACGTCTCGTCCTCCACTACACCTTCGACGAACCCGTCGGCAAGGAGGTCAAGGACCACTCCGGCAACAACATCACCGGCACCGTCCTCCTGGGCAGCGAGGGGCTCCTGAAGTCCGTCCCCGGGCGCGTCGGCAACGCCTTCTTCTTCGCGGGTGTCCGCAATCCCGTCAAGGACGGCCTTGTCAATCCGCAGATCTCCACGACCAAGGTTTGGACTCCCGAACTGCTTGACGGCATGACCATTGAGTTCTGGATCAAACTCGGCCCCGAGGCCGACTGGCAGCGTGGCCTGATGAACCTCGTCGTCTGCGCCCCCGGCAACTACGGCCCGCCCTTCGTCGTCACGTACCTCTGGAACATGATCGTCGTCCACTACGAGCCGGGCAAGGACAGCAACTTCCGCGCCAAATACAGCCAGGACATCCGCAACCAGTGGCGGCATGTCGCCATCACCTATGACGGCGCCACCAAGACCAGCCGCATCTACCTGGACGGCGACCTCCGCTGCGAAAAGACCGGCCTCGCCATGGACCCGCCCAA
>JAEEXV010000074.1 GCA_016287975.1 Lentisphaeria bacterium
GACCAGCCCCGCCCCGTCAACGAATACCGCCAGAGCAGCAAGGGGATGGTCCTCGTCCACCCCGACGGCAGGCTCCCCAACTTCTGCCACTACCGCGTCAAGATCAACGAGCAGGTCGTCCTGCCATGGTTCCACTCGACCATCGGCCACTACCGCGAGTACGCCGACCGACTGTGGTACCTCCCCGACGGCTACCGCATGGGGCTCGGCACCCTCGACCTCCAGCCAGGGAAGTCCATCTCCGTCACCGACTTCCTCCGCCCCTTCCCGGGCGACCTCTACTCCTTCTTCGAGGAGGTCTTCGCCAAGGACCAGGAGGTCATGGCCGAAATCCATTCCATCCCCCCTGGCCCCAAGTGGGGTCACGACATCTTCATGGACGCTGGATACGCCGTCCTCGACTACATCCGCTGGACCTCCGCCCTCGTCGACGAAGGCATCTTCTTCAATATCGACGCCCCCTTTTCGGTCTGGGGCGACTACCGCGTCCGCGACGAGAAACTCCTCCCGATGAACCAGGGCGGCGCCATCACCCCCGACGAACTCAGGCAATTCTTCGCGCTGCAGCGCTCCCTCTCGCCGCGCGCCCTGCCCTCCACCTACCACATCGTCATCTCCGCCACCAAGGGCGCCCGCATCCTCAAGGAACACCCCGAGTGGTTCCGCTTCCGCGACCGCTCGGGAAAGATCGACTCGCTCTTCCCTGGCGCCTTCGAAAACTACCAGACCATGTTCTGCTACCCCGAATGCCGCAAGTTCCTCGTCGACTCCCTCTTCGACTACACCTATTTCGCCAATGAAAAGTCCATCTACATCGACGAGGCCCAGATGACCAGCACCATCGACTGGCAGCGCCTCGCCCTCACCCGCGACGACCACACCGTCCTCTTCTGGAAGGACCTCAAGGCCCGTGCCGCCAAGGAGGGCATCCTCGTCTTCTTCAACGGCTCGGGAAACCCCTACGCCGACCTCAATTTCATGGAGTCCCCCCACGAAATGGCCCCGAACCGCTGGCGCGACTGGGTCGGCGTCGCCTGGGGCATCGGCATGTTCAACCGCCTGAAGCCTGGCAACCGCGCCGTCCCCCTCTACTGGAACGCCAACTGCGACTACGTCAACCGCTTCCTCGCCCTCGGCTGGATCCCCGCCCCCGTCATCGCCCATGCCACCCTCCCCCCCATGCGCGCCGCCTTCGAGACTGGAAACCTCGTCCCCATGCGCATCAAGCACTCCCCCGACTGGATGCAGGACTTCGCCGTCGAGGTCGAATCCCACACCATGACGCGCCCTGGCGCCAACGAACGCCTCGTCAGCTACATCTCCCGCGCCGCCAAGCCGCAGGACATCCCCGTCTCCATCGACCTCAGCTCCCTTGGATACGCCCCTGAGACCCGCATCAACGTCTGGCGCCTCGTCCCGCGCTACGACAAGGCCAGCAAGCGCAATTTCTTCCTCGCCGACCGCGAACTCAAGGCCAACTGGAAGGACTACGGCTGGGACGACGGCAACGCCATGATGGCGCCGACCCTCGTCTACTCTGGCCCCGCCGCTGGCGAGTTCAAGGCCACCCTCGAAAAACTCGCCCCGAACGCGATGGTGCAGTTCCTCTTCGTCCCAGGCCCCGCCTCCGTGCGCGCCGTCGACGACCTCCCCAGGAACTACTTCTACGCCAGCGTCCGCCACGCCCGCGTCGACGGCAAAGACGCCGACCTTGAAAAGCCCGCCGACATCCTTCTCATCGACCGCGAAAGGCGCTTCACCCAGGTGACCGTCGACGGCAAGCTCGCCCAGACCCGCCCGATCGACATCGGCGGCGTCCTCGGCACCCTCGTCTCCGTCCCCGCTGGCAGGCATGTCCTCGACTGGCAGGAGATCGCCGCGTCCGCGTCCGCGCCCTCCAACGCCCTTCCGCCGCCCGTCACCGCCACCAGCGACACCCTCGCCGCTGGCCCCGAGGGCACTCTCCTCGCCCTCGAACTCCACGGCCGCACCGTCTGCACCGCACCGTCGCCCGTCAAGCTCCCGCCGCGGCGCGACAACGGCACCTACCGCGTGCGCCTCGCGGGGTGCGCCGCCGCACGCACCCTCGGCATCAACGGCGGCCAGGGCTCGGCCGTCCCCATGTTCACCTACCACTACGCGCCCGAGCAGACCAGCCAGGAGGCGGTCTCGGTCAGGCACGGCGAGGTCACCGTGACCCGCCGCGCAGGATGGGTCAGCAAATTCGAGGATGTCGTCGGCTACCAGCGCAACCTCACCCCCGCCGTCGCCGAGGCCGACCCGCAGAAACTCGCCATCACCGCAGGCACCTCCCGCCGCGACGCAGGCGCCAATCTCGCCCTCCACTCCTTCGCGGGGCTCGAGCTGAACGGCGCCCGCCAGATCCGCCTGAAGTTCCGCCACACCTTCGGGACCGTCCAGGCACAGCGCCAGATTCACGTCCGCAAGGGCGCAGGCGCCCCGCACACCAACTTCGCGGGCCTCGTCGTCGACTTCCGCGTGGACGGCAAGTACACGAAGCGCGTCGCCCTCTCCGCAGGCCTCTACCACCCCGACTACGCCGCCCCCGAACCGCCCTACTGGGGCACCAGGGGCAAGCCCGACGACCTCCTCGAACTCGGCGACCTCATCAGCGGCCCCGAAGAGCGCGTCTTCTCCCTCGACCTCGAACGCCTCGCCCCCAAGGGCTGGGACGGCACCGCATTCCTCTCCGTCGGCACCGCCCGCATCCTCCCCAACCGCCGCATCACCCTCGAACTCCTCGGCTTCAACGACAAGGCCGCAAAGGACTTCCTGACCCCCGAACTGCCCCTCGCCGCAGGCGTGCGCACCATGCCCAAGCCGCTGCGCTCCAAGCGTCTTCGCAAGCCGCCCGCCTCCCTCGCAGGCAAACTCGACCCCGCCGAATGGCGGCAGTGGGCGCCCTTCGACCGCTTCCAGCCCCTCGGCACCGACCCCAAGGCCATCCTCCGCGCAGGAACCAGGGCCTGGATCGCCCACGACTACGAATACATCTACATCGCCGTCGAGGCCGCCGAACCAGGGCGCGCCCCAATCTGCAACTCCTCTGTCGCCTGGAGCAACGAGCGCGTCGAGTTCTTCATCCTCCGCCCCGACAAGAAACTCTGCCAGGTCGTCGCCGACGCCAAGGGCAAACTCGCCTACCTCCTCAACAATCTCGAAGCCGACCCCGAGGGCATTCTCTGCAAGGCCGAGACCGTCCCTGGCGTCGGCTGGCGCCTCCTCCTCGCCGTCCCCGTCGACGCCCTGAAGTTCGACATGCAGCACACCCCCGTCGTCGTCAACGGCAACCTCTGCCGCGCCCGCCTCAAGCCCGCCGTCGAATACTCGACCTGGTCCCCCCTCAAGGGCGGCTTCGCCGACACCGCCTCCTACAGCTCCTTCATCTTCGACTTCGAATAAGCCGACCGAACCAGTTTTGTCGGCATGGCCGGCATGGCCAGCCTGTCGGTATGGTCGGCATGGCCGGCA
>JAEEXV010000075.1 GCA_016287975.1 Lentisphaeria bacterium
AGCCCGGGGGATGCCGCCGCAAGGCGGCCCCTGTGCCCCGGGCGAGAGCCCGGGGGTACGTGGGGAGCGGGATGCCGCCGGAGGCGGGAAACCGCGCGCACGTGCAGCCCCGCACCGATGAAAATGCCAGTTGGAGTTACATTAACCGCATATCGTCGAATCCGTCTCCGTCCGTTTCCATCCTGCAGCGGATTGGAAGTGTGGATGCCGTCGGGCCCTCGGATTCAAGCAAAGGCCCCCGCGAAATGCCTGGCTTCGCGCCAATTCCGCCCAAACCGAATCTTTGGAAGCGGCAAATCCCATGACGAACGCCCCAGTCCATGCCAAACAAAGCCTCAGGGACCACAAAGAGGAAAGTGAACAATGAAGCCTCCTTCCTGCGGGATGTTTATTCCGGCCTTGTATCTTTCTTTCGCGCTAATCCCGTTGCTTGGCATAATCATCGCTTTCATCCAGCGATCAAAAAGAATCACGTGTTCGATCATTGACCTGCTATCCCTCGCGTCCTTGGAAATCCTCACCGTTGTCATTGGTGAAATGGCTTCCAGATCTTGTATTGTCTCGTTCGGCAACATATTCATGGCAAGTTTGTTTTTAGGCCTCATCCCGCTTTCCGTAGTCGGCCTTGCCTCCTTTTGCACACTGCGAATCGTGTCAAAGACGACGCTGAAAAAAGACTTCGCGGTCCTATTCATTTCCGAACTCTGCATTTTTGCCTGCTTCCAAATGCCGCTCCTGTCGCTTCGGGTGGATAGCGTTGCCTCTCACGACGCAAAAGAACCATCCATATCGAAAACGGCCCCCCTTCGCATTTTTCATTATCCGTTTGGCGGATTGGCGCTCTTCGACGGCAGGGAAAACCATTATGTCAATATTCAGACCACATTCTACCGTTGGCATGAAGTGAAATACCTCATCCGGGACAACGGTATCGTGCATATACGCCATCAGCGAGATTTCTTCATATATGACATGAAACACGAAAGACTTGCATTCGTGTCGGATCAGGATTCCCAGAAACGACTCTTGAAGGAATGGAATGAAAAGAGCCAGGATTTTTCAACCGGGCTCAATGTTTATGCGTTGGATGACCAATCGTTGCGGCAAAAGACACACGAGGCATTCTTGAAAGGAAATGGCAAGAGCGCCCAAGATATTTTCATGTACTATTTTCTGGCAAGATTAAACCATGACGGGCAAACCGGAAACCGTTGGTGCTATATAACCGCCAAACTGGGGGATCCGCATGGATTGCATAACTGGCATTATATGGGGTGCAAGAAAATTGTCGTCTTTGCTTTGACAGACGAAGAGGCCAACCGGCCCCCAGAAGACGAATACGACCATTACATTCGATTCATTGCGGCTTTGCTGCGCAATGACGAGGCTGAGGCGGCACGGCATCTCACCCGTCTGCGGGAACTCGGCGTGACCAAGAAACTACTGGAAAACCCGCTCGAACTCCCCGACATGTAGCGCGCCAGCGCGGCCCCCGTGCCCCGGGCGAAAGCCCGGGGTTGCCGCCGAAGGCGGCCCGGGTGCCCCGGGCGACAGCCCGGGGTTGCCGCCGTCAGGCGGCCCGGGTGCCCCGCAGGATTCGGATTTACACATGCAATTGATTCGATTCCACACATCAAACATATCGTAAAAGAGATATCCCGACAATACATTATTCGCGTCTGTCCCATCCGGCCTGTTTTGGCAGATTTGCAACAAACAATCCCCTAAGACATCCTATGTACGCGCCTCGCCGCACCTTTCCCGCCATTGCCCCGTTTCGCCACGGCTTTCAATTTGACCTCGGCCGCCAGATGGAGCGGCCGGAGCGCATCGCCGCCCATTTCAGGCGGCTTGGCGAGGCCGGATACCGCCTCGCCCTGTTGAACCTGGAGGATGCTCTCGATTTCCCGTCCGCCCCGGGCATCGGGCGCGCGCACTGCTGGAGCATGCAGGATCTCGCTCTGGTCGCGGACGCCGCCCATGATGCCTCATTGGAACTCGTTCCCATCATCCCCTCTCTGGGACACGCCCTCTACATCACCGGCAAGCCCGGCTACGCGTCATACGACGAGCTCCCCGAATCGCCAGTCGGCTCGCTGCGCATCGATGAAGAGGCGACATACGATCTGCTCGGGCGGCTCTTCGACGACTGGTGTGCAGCCGTCCCGGACGCCCATCTCCATACTGGCCTTGACGAAAGTCCATGGCTCGGCGCCGCCCGAAGACGGGTGGGTCTCCCCGTCAATGCGCCGCGCCTCTTCGCCGAGCATTGCAACCGGCTCGCCGAAATGCTGCGCGCCCGAAGCCGCCGCATGGTCATCTGGGGCGACATGCTCTATTATTTCCCGGAGGCCATCGGTCTCCTGCCCAAGGACATCATCGTGATGGACTGGTATTACTACTCCTTCACGGACACCCCAAAAGTCGAACTCTTCAACTTCGCGCCCGTGGACCTGACCAGTGCCCTCCGCAGCGCCGGCCTGGAAGTCTGGCACACCCCCTCCGTCTGGCCCAACGCCCCCATCGGAGACATCCGGGACCGCCTCGCGAATCTCCGCGACTATGCGCGCTACGCTCTGCAGCGCCAGCCCACCGCCACCCTCGTCAACACCGACTGGAACAACTGGTGCGGATGGAGCGACTTCGCCGAACTTCTCTGGCTCACTTTCATCCGCCTCGAACCGCACTTCCATGACGAGGACCTCGCCGACGCCCTCGCCGACAGCCTCCGCCGCGACTACGGCCTCCCGCACCCCCGGCGCTGGGCAGACATCCTCCTCGAAATGGGTTCCCTGCATCTCACCGGAAGCCATGCCCGCCAAACCGCACAACGCTCCCTCGCAGGCTGGCTAATCCGCGACTTCGAGCGCCGCGCCGAAATCCATGCGCACGCCATCAAGGCCGCCCGACTCCTCCAGAATGCCGCCGCACTGGCACAGGCCTCCCCGAACATCCTCGCCGCAGAAATCCAAGCCGCCCTCCGCCTTCTCTTCCACTTCTGGAACATCCAAGACACCCTCGCCCGCCTCGCCGACGCCACTGGCCCCGACGCGGCCGACACCTTCGACCAACTCGCCCGAGACCTCGCCAAATACCAGCGCGACTACGACCGTCTCTTCGGCCGCATCCGATTCCCGAACGACTACCGTCATCCCCTCCAGACCTTCGCCGGACGCCTCTCCGACGAAGTCGCGGCACTCGCGCAACGCCTCCGCGACGACGCCAAGACGACCCCATCCACGCTGCTGCCGCGCATCGAACTCTCCATCCGCTGCCCCCATCCCGCCATGCCCGTCCTCGAACTGGATCTCCAATATGACGACGGCACCCGCGAAACCAGCCGTGAAATGACCCTGAAATTCGAGAGCGCCTATTCCCGCCCCGATGCAGCCTACCGCCACGTCGCCGCCATCCCCATCGCGCCGGGACGGCACCTCGCCGCCCTCCTCGTCACCAACCGCGACTACGATCTCACCGAAATCCAGTCCATCACTCTATATCAGGACGGCGCGGCCGCTCCCATGACACTCCCTGACGGGCGCACCTCCGCCGTCATCGGCGTCCTCGCCGCCGCCCCGGGCGCCCCCACCATCCGCGATGGCACCGACAGGCTCCGGTTCACGCCTCCTTGCCGATAGGGATATTCCCCCCTCGCTCACTCCTTAGGGGGTGGATAGACGGCAGAGCATGCTTGGAATTACCCTTTTATATGTTTCGATTCGCAACATCTATGTCATTGCATTCGATGGAATTGATGGTAAAGTAAGACCGTTTCGCATTTCCGCCACACGACCATCATCCATACAGGAGAGACACAAACATGCGAAGAAAACTCCGCTTCACGCTCATCGAGCTGCTCGTCGTCATCGCCATCATCGCGATTCTTGCCTCCATGCTGCTACCGGCCTTGGGAAAGGCCCGCGAAAAGGCGCGCGCCATCCATTGCATTTCCAATTTGAAGAACAACATGCTCTATCTGCAGATTTACGCAGACGAATACAATGGCTTTATCCCAACCTACTGGAATGCGCCTGCCAGCGCGTTCTATTCCGGCAAAACTGCCGGCTGCAGCTGGGCAGACGCCCTGTGCGGCACCAAAATCAGCGAGGATCTCCCGAAGGCCGCCCGCTGCCCCGCCATCGGCCACCTGCTGCGCGACGATGACAATTCCATGTCCAAGCCCATCAACCACTGCTATGGAACCTACGTGGACGCCGGCGCATCCGCCAGAGTCTGGGGCGATTTCTTCTACGCCTTGACAATATCCTCCGCCACGGGATCAAGCATCAGCTGGCGCGGCGTCAACCTCAAGCGCGTCACCTCCCCCAGCAGTTTGGGAATCCTTCAAGATTCCTATTATTCCGACACCACTGACCAGTTCTATGCCACATCCAACAACGCCGGCCAGAAGTGGAAGACCCATTTCCGGCATGGCGACAACGCCAATTTCGGCTTTGCGGACGGACATGCCGAGTCGCTGCGGGTTGACGCAGCCGTCAACAAGTTCAGCCACTCCCGGGACTATTCGTTCACGAGCTACTCCTTTTATGATCGAAACAAGGTAGCCAGAACCGTCACGCCGTAAACAAAAAAGGGAGATAAAACAGATGTTCTTTTGTGTTCCGCGTTCTGTCAAGGCAATGACTGGCATGGCCATGGCATTGCTCTGCCTTCTCTGTCAGGCGTCCCTTGCAAAGGAGGCGAAGCGTCCGCTGGTGGCCACGACCATCGACTTTCTGGACTACGCCATGGGGGATGACGCTGCCATTGAGCCGTCCTTTTATCCGCTCTCAAGTTACGAGAGACGTCTGGAGGAGCTGGCGGCCTGCGGCATTCGGAAGCTCTATCTGCGCGTCAATGTCTGCGGCCTTTCGCATTATCCAAGCCAAGTGACTTGGCAATATGGCGAGCATGGAAACTACCACTATCGGGTGCCAAAGCACAGCCGACGGGTGATGGAGACGCTGAAGCGGTACAATCCACTGCGGGAGACCATCCGCATCGGGCGAAGGCTTGGCATGGAGGTCTGGGCATGGGAAAGCGTGTGGGATGACGCGGGCGCCTCCGGTGGTGTTGTAACCGCCAGCGAAGCCTCGCCGGAGTGGTGTGCCAAATACGGAAACTATTTCCTGATGGATCCCTTTTTCCGGAAGAACTACCACTTCTACGCCATGAAAAAGCCCTCCGGAAAACCGCTTTCCGAAGAGCAGGTCGCCGCCATCAATCAAAGCGCACGCGGACGCGGCGTCGGCCGCATCGAGATCCTTTCCGCCGACCGCCACGCCCCCGCCACCTTCACGCGCAAAGAACTCATCATCGCGGTGAGTCAGGACAATGTCCATTTCTCCATCTACAACGGTCCCTGCGAGCTGCGGCATGACCTGACGGCGGAAGGACGCCCCCGCGTTACTCTGGACAAATTGCAGATGGACGCGAATTATGTGCAGCTCATGTTCAAGACGCCACGACCGAAGGATGGCAAGCTGTGCGCAATTATCCACCGGAAGGCGCGGGGCCAGCATTGCGTCTATGACCGGCAGGGGAAACCTCTGCCGTCCGTGTGGAGCTGGAGCACCGCCCCGGACAAGCGTGGAGCGTCTGTGCGGTCAAGCGACACGCCGGCCGCTTGGGACTTCGGTGACCGCGGATTGGGCTTTCTCGTGGGCGAAGAGGAGCCTTCCATCGGCGACGGGACCTATCTTCTGGGCGTTTCCGAGTTCGCGATTCCGGAGGTGATGACCCACAAGCTCGCACGCTTCGAGGAGCTGGCACGCTATGACTTCGATGGCTTCATGCTGAACCTCCGAAGCCACGTTCTCATCAATCCCAAGGCGGAGTATGGCTTCAATCCGGAAATCCGCGAGGCGCTTCTGCGAATGGGCGCCGGAGACATCTGGAGCAATCACTTCAACCGGGAGGCATGGCTCATGTTCCGGGCAGATGCATTTGACCGCTTTCTTTCCGGCTGCAGGAAACTCACAGGCGGACGCCCGCTGTATGTCAGCGTCACCGACTGGCGGCAGCCAAAGCGTCCGGGCAGGTACTATGGGACATGCGACTATCTCAAGACGCTGAAGCTGCCCTGGCATTGGGACAAGTGGTTCGCCACCGGCAGCGTGGACGGCGTTTCCATGTATGGGGAGTTCTTCCCGGAGGAGTTCTCCGGCAAAAGCGCGAATGGCCATCCAGTCGTCATCTGCTGTTTCCGCGAGATGCTCTTCCCGCCGCCGGGCGCCACTTTGCAAGGGGATTTGCAGCGCTGGGGAAAGGATGGCCGCATTGACGAAATCGAGCTGTATGAGGCGCAGGCCATCTCGAAGAGCAAGGAGGCACAGGGGATCATCCGGGAATTCGCGAAACCATGAACTTCGTTGAGATCAAGCATCAGCCGGAGCGCTCACGGACCTACATCGGAAGCCCGAGCATCGTCCGCCTGCCGGACGGGGCGCTGCTTGCCAGCCATGACTACTTCGGGCAACTCTTCACGCTGGAAGGCGAAAATGGCCTGACCAGCATCTACCGCTCAGAGGACAACGGGCGGACCTGGGAGAACATCACCCACATCATCCATGCTTATTGGGGAACGATGGTCGCCTTGCCGGATGCCGTCTACCACATCGGCGTCACAAGGGAGTATGGCGACATCGTGGTGCGCAGAAGCACGGATGGCGGCTTCACATGGTCCGTCCCGAAAGACGACAAGACGGGAATCGTCATGCGCGGCACGCCGCCGGGAATGCCTCCGCAGTTCCGCATTGAGACCTCGGGGACGGAACTGGTCCATGACGGACGCATCTTCAGATGCTTTGACAAGCACATCATCGAGCCCGGTGGCCCCGTTTGGCGGGCGGACATGTTTGCCACGGGGGTGATGTCCGCCGACATCAATTCCGACCTCCTGGACGCCGCAAACTGGACAATCTCGAATCTGCTCCGTTTCGATTACAGCAAATGTCATGACCAGAATCTGGCTGGCTTCGGCAACGGCTGGCTGGAGGGAACGCTTGTGCCGGCGCCCGACGGAACGCTCAGGGAACTGATCCGAATGCATCTCAAGAAACCAAACAAGGCGGGAATGCTTGCACTCTCCCAGGACGGACGCGAACTCTCCTTCGATTACCGGGACGGCATCATCGACTTTGTCGGCGGCGATTCGCGCTTCATTGTCCGCCGAGACTCGAAGACAGGGTTGTATGTCACCTTCTCGAATGCCATCAAGATGGAGGACAATGTGCCTGTCACGAACCGAAATTGCCTAAGCCTCTCCGTGTCGGAGGATCTGCGCCATTGGAGACTCGTGCGCGATGTCCTTGTGGAGGACACGGGGCTCACGCCGACATTCTCCAGACAACTGACGGGCTTTCAATATGCCGCATGGCATTTCGACGGGGATGACATCATCTTGTTAAGCCGCACTGCCTACCGGGGCGCCAATACCTTCCATAACGCCAACCGTCTCACTTTCCATCGCTTCGAACAGTGGCGCAACTGGCTGTAGATCCGCACGGCAGACATCCTTTGCGGCATTCCGCAGGCGAGAGACCGTAGACACGACGGAACTGCCGCGTGAAATTCGAGCGGTCGGCGAAGCCGGAGAGATGCATTGCCTTCATGACGGTCATGTCAGGAGAGGCCAGCAAGTCTCGCGCGTGCTGAAGGCGCAGCTGCATGAGATATTGATAGAGGCTGCAATGGCATTTTTTGCGGAAGATGCGGTTCAGGCTCTGCGACGTGCGCCCTGTGGGCTCCGCGATTTTGGCCAGTGTGAGGGAAGGTTCGGCAAAGTTCCTTTCCATGAACCAGCGGGCTACGTCTTCCGGCGAGGTCCTGTTCCAGGTCTGGTTGCCGAGTTTGAGCAGGACATCGGTGAGAGCTGACAGCATCAGTTGTGTCAAATCCTTGCAAAGGACGGTTGGCAGATTGTCGTCCGCCTCGATGTAGTCCCGTATGAGATTCACGATTTGATAGATGCAGGGGATGTTTCCAAGGCTGGACACATTCGGATTCCCGCCCAGGCCGTGACCGAAAAAAAAGAACTCGACACTGGCGGGAAGCAAATTGATCACCAGAGCGAGCCGATGCCGATGGCGTTCAACCACCGCATGTCTGACGCCAGGGGGCGTCAGGATGATTTCAGAGGGGCGCCCCTCCTTTGCCTTGTTTTCACGGGCCAGAAAACGAATTTCCCAGAAGTCATGGCAATGCAGTGATTTCCCTTCGCCATTCCCGTTGTCCATGCGGAAAAGATAGTCGCCGTGCTGATGCGCCTCCTGCAGATAACGGATGATGGAAGAGATGGCTGAGTTCATGACGGTTGCTCAAATGACGCCTGACCCCGGCTGTGCCAGTGGTTCTACTCTCCCGTACTCAAATGAAGACATGGCAGAAAACAGTTTGGAGGATGTTTTGTTATTGTGTACTATAATTCGCAATGCCGCAGTCTACCAGGAAAGGGCATTCGCCACTGCCATGCTGAACCTTCAGACTCGCATTGGCTGTCCCTATGATGCCAATGTCCAAAGAATGCACTGCAGTTCTGAAAATGCCTGAGGGACTGCATCACATCCGCCGTGCGAGAATCGGCTCGTCGATGGTGGAGAGCGTCAGCCCCTGGTACTGCTCGCGCGGCTGGTTCCGCTGGCAACAGGCCAGGATGACGAACCCGATGAGACTGACGGGCAGATGGAAGGCGAAAGAGCGCTCCCGGGGCAGCGTCACATCCCCCGTGTGGCTGTAGATGAACCAGATCGCCATCACCAGCGCGACGCCCAGAATCGACAGCCCGGCCGCCTCCGCCACCCGCCACGGCCAGCGCCGCGACTTCGCCAGCCTCGGCGCGGCGAAAAGCGCCGCGCCCATGGCGAGCGGCACCAGCACGCACGCAGCCGGCAGCGGGCCGCCCCAGCCCAGGTCGACGCTTCGCCCTTGGATGAAGTCCATCACTGCCCGCCGGGAGAGAATGTACCAGAGATTCCATGCCAGTTGCTCGCCAAAGACGAAAAAGGTATACCCCCATACCATCCGGCTACTGCAGCTTCGGGTCAGAACCCCGCACAAAAACGCCGGGAAGGTCGCCTGGTTCAAAATCCAGAAAAGCGTCCCCACCTCCGCCACCGACTGCGCCAGCCATTTGCCCGACACGTTCAGCAACAGCCCCAGCCCGATCGCGAAGACGCCCACGATGCCCGTCGCCCACTTCGACACCCGCACCTGCTGCTCCTCCGTCAAATTGCGCTGCAAGAAACGCACATGGAATTCCTTGAGCCAGACCGTCGCCATGGAGTTCATCCCCGAATCCAGCGTCGACATGATCGCCGCCAGCAGCGCCGCCATGAAAAGCCCTGGCAGCGGCGGCGGCAGCCGCGTCGCGATGAAGTGGAAGAAAGCCACGTCCCCGCCCTCCCGCGCGACCACCTCGCTGGGATTCTGATGGTAATAGGCGAAGCAGCAGCAGCCGATCAGCAGCAGCGCCAGGCAAACGCCTATGCTCAGCGCCGCGCTGCAGCACTGCGATTTGAAGCCCGCCTTCCAGTCCGTCGTCGCCAGCAGCCGCTGGATGGTGATCTGGTCGCTGCAGGCGCTGGAGAAGGGCCCTGTGCAGGCGTTCCACAACTGCAGCCAGAAAAGCAGCCGCACGTAGGGCGTGAGTCGGTAGAAGTCGGGGTCGGCGAAGCCGTTGAAGCCATGCCCTTCGCGGAAAGTGCAGGCGACCGCCTCGGGAAGCCCTCCCCGGATGCAGACGTAGAAGGCGACGAAGATGGCGGCGATGCCGACCGCCAGCACAAAGAACTGGAGCACGTCGGTCCAGATGACCGCCTTGAGGCCGCCCAGCACCGTATAGACGACGCCGCACACCCCCACCAGCAGAATCGAGAACCACGCGGGCCAGCCGTAGGCGCCCTGGAAGATCTTGGCGGTCGTGTACAAGACCATTCCCACATACATCACCCGCGCATAGAAACTGCACACCGCGACCAGCAGCCGCACCGACTTGTCATAGCGGTATTCCAGATATTCGTAGGGGGTGCAACTGCCCAGTTTGAAATAAAAGCGCGTGAAGACCAGATAGGCTGGCACCGACAGCATCTGCGTCAGCGGCATCGCCCAGAAAAGCATCATCCCGTGATTGATGATCTCACCCGTCACGTTCACGATGGAAATGGAACTGAGCAGGCTCATCATGCACGAGATGCCCACCGCCAGAAACGGCACATTCCGGCCGCCCATCAGATACTGCTCCGTACTCCTGTCCTCCTTGCAGAACCGGAAGCCAATCGCGACGACAGCCCCCAGATAGACGGCAATGATCGCGTAGTTGCACAAATTGGCAGGGCTGAACATCATCCGCAATGCTCCTCTTCTGTTTGTGAGTCTTCTGTCTTTGATGCCGCCGCGCATGTCATCCGCACACGCACTTTGCGCACTCTCGGCGTGCGCAACGACGCGCGCGCGCCAAGCGCCAGACGGTATTGCAGCAGCGCGCCCGCCGATGCCTCCAGCCCTTCTGGAGCGCGCCAAGGCGCATGCTCCAGCTCCGCCTCGGACATGGCGCAGCGCATCGTGCAGTTCACCCATGTTCCCGGTGGAATCTCGGCATCGATCTCCACCGCCTTGACAGTGCAGGCCCGCCCGCACCGCCGCCACTCGGAGAGGTAGTACTCCTCGTCGCTGCGGTCGAGGATGTTGCCGGGATTGACGGAGCACATGCCATGCGGGCCGCAGGTGGGCAGCCGCGTGGTGCGCTCCTCGCTGAAACCGCGCTCCCCGTTCCACCAGACGCACGACCAGCCCAGATGGTCGACGTCCACCTTGTGGTTCGCGACCGCCAGATCCACCCGTCCGTCCCCGTCGAAGTCGGCGGCGATGCAGCCCGAGGCGGAGTGCGTGAAGAGCAGTTGCCGGTCCAATTCATGGAAATGTCCGCCGCGGTTCCAGTAAAGGAACGAATGGATGTCGCGGTCCACGCCGCCGTGATAACTTCCCGCGAAGATGTCGAGGAAGCCATCCCCGTTGAAGTCCGCCACCGCGATGGAGCACGCCGCGTCCGCGCGCAGCATCGTATGGCGACACTCGGAGAGGCCCAGCGGACCGTTCCAGTAGATGTGCAGCCAACTGACATGCGGCTGATGCGGCGCGAGTTCTCCCTGGCGCGGCGTCTCGGTGTGCCCGCCGACGATGAGATCCGGCCACCCGTTGCCGTTGAGGTCGGCCGCCGTCGCGAAGACGCCGTGGTTGACCGCCAGTTCAAAGCTGCGCTCCACCGAGAAGCCCTTCGGCCCGCCGCGCAGCACAAGCGTACGGTCGGAACTGATCAGCGGAACCACCAGATCCAGCCAGCCGTCGCGGTTCAGGTCGACGGCGCAGATCCAGCGGGCGCTGCCTTTGCCGCCAAGTGAGACGTCGGTCCACGTCCGAAAGCCGTCCTTTCCGTGGAAGATTCGCAGATCCCTCCATTGGTGGCAGGGGGTCGCCAACTCCAGATACCCGTCGTGGTCGAAGTCCGCCGCCACCACGCCCCACCCCACGTCAGTCTGGATAGTCCGGCTCCGTTCTGGCTCGAAGCCGGACGGCCCGAAGTGATGGATATGATGCCCGGGATCCAGATGAACCGAGTTCTCCGAATTGTTTGCTATCACCAGTTCCGCCCAGCCGTCGTCGTCCAAGTCCGCCGCCAGGGAATCGACCCCGCACCAGCAGGGCACTTCCGTCCGCCGGGAGGCGTCGTATCCATCCGATCCGCCCCAATAGATGTATGCGCGGTCATAGCCCAGCGCCGAGCGCGAGAAGTGGTTCTGAAGAAAAGCGAGCGTCTCACCCTGCGGCGTGGCGAAGAGCACCACCCGCCGGGTGTCCTCCCCCGCAAGGCGCATCGGCTCTGGCGTCAATCTTCCGTCGGCGAAGGTGTACAGCAATGCGTCGTTCGTGTAACTGCTCAGACGACTGCTGCACCCGAAGAGCACGTGATTCCCCAGCATCGCCACGTCGCACGCCTCCTCCGTCGGCACCGCGATGCGCGCCGACGCCGGAAATGCGCCGCCCCGGTTCAAGAAGAGCCAACTGCGCTGGCCGCCGTCCGACGCGTCACGGCACGCGAATGCGAGATCCTCTTGCCCGTCCCCGTCCACATCCCCGACCGCGACCGCAAGTGCCATCGGCACCTCGACCGTGAAGTGCAGACGCAATTCCCGTCCCGGCGTCGCGGTGTAGAAACGCATCTGCCTGCCCGTGGAGAGCGTGAAGCACTCCTTTCCAGCCCACGTCACCTTCTGCAGCAGCCTCGGCGTGTCGATGCGCTCCTCCAACTCGCTTTGCCGCCCCTCCAGGGCGATGGGCTTCACAACCTCCGCCTCCGGCAACGCGGCCAGAACCGCCTTGCGCGCGGGATCCAGTCCAGCGGCGCCCCCCCAGAAGACCGTCGTCTCCGTCGCCCTCGCAGCGCGGAAGATTAGTTCGTCGCAGCCATCCCCGTCCAGATCCGCGGCGATGACAAGCGACGCCTCCGCAGGCAGATCCACAAAGCGCCGCCACTCGAAGCCCAAATCCGACTGCGTGAAGACGCGAATGCAATGATAGTACGGCAGCGCGAAGGCCAAAGCGGGACAACCATCCGGCGTGAAGCGCCCGCAGCAGACATCTGTTGCAAACGGCGTCGGAATCCGGATGTGCCGGTTTTCCGAGTAGCCCTCCGGTCCGCCAAAATAGATGTCGGTCGTCGCGAACGGCGCCGCCATATCGTAGTAGCCAGCCACTACCAGATCCATCCATCCGTCGGCAGTCAGATCCGCCGCCAGCCCCGACAGCGCCCCCTGCCCCGGCAACTCCGCCCGTCGCCGCCCCGTCATGTCATAGACATAACTCCGTGCCGCCTCGTGATGGTTCTGACAATTCGCGAACACCAGGTCAAAATGGCCATTGTGATTCAGGTCAAACTGGTAGATGCGCTGCAGCACCCCCTGCCGCGACACATACAGGTTCTGCCCGCTGTTCCCGAAGGCACCGCGACGGAATGCGTCAAAGCCTTCCGTTGTCCATGATTCCATGTCCGTTGATTTCATGTTGCAAATCCACGCAATCCACGCTTACCTTTTTTGTTAGTATATCCCCATCCAACGTTTCCGACGAATGTAAATGGTGCCGAATCAGCGCAAATGGACAGGTAAATCCGAACACGCGGTCCTTTTTCCCTCCCGCGACGGAATCCTACATGTTATAGTAAGCCTATCGTCCAACCAAGCCTATTGGGCCGTCAACTTCGGCCCGCTTTTAGGCTCCTCCATGATTTTGCCGTTTCTTCCTGTAAAGTCCGGCGTCACGTCTCCTTGAACGCCAGTTTCCGCCGTTTCCGCCCATCCCCCTGCAAATATGCGAATCACCGCCGTCAAGACCTTCGTCTGCAACGCCTATCGCACCAATTTCGTCTTTGTCAAGGTGGAGACCGACGCAGGCCTCCACGGCTGGGGCGAGGCCACCCTCGAATACAAGGAGCAAACGGTCGTCGCGGCCATCCACGACCTCGACCGCTACCTCGTCGGGCACGACCCGTTCCGCATCGAGGCCTTCCGCCACGACTGCTACCGCGACGCGTACTGGCGCGGCGGCCCCGTCCTGATGTCGGCCCTGGCGGGGGTCGAGATGGCGCTGTGGGACATCAAGGGAAAGGCGTTCGGCGTGCCCGTCTACGAGTTCTTCGGCGGCAAGGTGCGCGACAGCGTGCCAGTCTATGTCAACGGGTGGTTCGCGCCCGCGAAGGCCCCGGAGGAGTTCGCCGAGAAGGCGCTCGCCGTGCGCGACCGCAAGTTCTGGGGCTGCAAGTGGGATCCCTTCGGCACCGCGTGGCAGCAGCTCTCCAAGGCGGAATTCGCCCGCGCCATCGAGTGCATCCGCCAGGTCGCCGAGGCCGCGGGTGCCGAGGTGAACCTGCTCATCGAGGGGCACGGGCGCTTCGACATCCCCACCGCCGTCAAGGTCGGGCGCGCCCTCGAGGTGTTCGACCTCTTCTGGTTCGAGGAACCCATCCCGCCCGACGACTTGAACGGCCTGCGCGAGGTCAAGGAGCGCGTGCGCGTCAGCCTCGCCGCCGGCGAGCGCCTCTACAACCGCTATGAATACCGCCGCCTCTTCGACCTCAACTGCACCGACTACATCCAGCCCGATGTCTCCCACGCCGGCGGCCTCGCGGAAATGCGCCTGCTCGCGGGCGAGGCCGAGGCACGCCACATCGGCTTCTGCCCACACAATCCCTCAGGGCCCGTCGCCAACGCCGCCACCCTCCAGCTCGCCGCCTGCGTCCCCAACTTCATCGTCCTGGAGATGATGATGACCGACGTCCCCTACCGCGCCGACCTCTGCGACGAGGCGCTCGTCCTCCGGGACGGCCGCATGGTCATCCCGGAGCGCCCCGGCCTCGGCATCGAACTGGACGAGGAGGAACTCGCCAGGCATCCCTACGTCGAGACCTCGCTTCGCCACTACCGCGGCGACCTCACCAGCATCCGCCCCGCCGACGCCAGGCCCTACTACCGCATGGAGAGCACCCAATGAAGCGCTTCGAGAACAAGGTCGCGCTGGTCACAGGCACCAGCCGCAACACCGGCGTCGCCATCGCCGCCCTCTTCCTGCGCGAAGGCGCGCGCGTCTTCGTCTGCAGCTCCACTCCAGAATCCACCGCCCGGGGCGCCGCCCGCCTCCGCGAAATGGGCCTCGACGGCTTCACCGAGGTCCCCGCCGACATCGGCGATCCCGCCCAGGTCGAGCGCCTCTTCCAGACCATCCGCGACACCGCAGGGCGCCTCGACATTCTCGTCAACAACGCCTGCGACCAGGGCATCGGCGCGCCCTTCGAGGAGATGACCATGGATTACTTTCTCGGAGTCGTTCGCACCAACCTTGGCGGGACATTCCTCGTCTCACGGCACGCCGTACAGATGATGCTCCGCCAGGAGAGCCGCGGCGTCATCGTCAACCTCGGTTCCAACGTCTCCACGCGCGCCATCCGCAACCGCACCGCCTACGTCGCCAGCAAGGGCGGCATCGACGCACTCACCCGTTCCATGGCCGTCGACCTCGGCCCCAAAGGCATCCGCGTCAACGAAGTCGCCCCCGGTTATATCTACACCGACCGCTGGGACCGTCTCGACGCAATCGTCCGCGACCGCCGCCGCCGCAACTGCCCCCTGCACCAGGAGGCCACCGGCGACGACATCGCGCAGGCCGTCGCCTTCCTCGCCTCCGACGCCGCCAAGAACATCTGCGGCGAACGCCTCGTCATCGACGCGGGCTGCTCCGCCCAGCACATGCCAGAGGACGTCGACCGCTGAACGCGCGCCGCCCCCTGCGGTGGCACACATTGCTCTGCCGGGGACATCAGTTCGCCGGAACCAGGCAGGCAGTGCCGTCCTCAAAAATGGCGGCAACTTTCAAGCGGCAGATCGTGCAGGATTCGTAAACGTCATCCATAGACTCCAAATATTCCAGGGCGATATCAAACTCTTCGTCGTCCCCGATGTCGTCCAGACTGGCGGCAAGCTCGTCCACGCTGACTTTCACCAAACGAATCTCATCTCCGCATTTCTCCAGGCGGAGAGGATTCAAGTCGTCTATCACAACGACCCCCCAGGTTTCATCTGGTTGCACGAGATAGACTATCGCGTAACAGGGATGCCATTCACACGCGCTCTCCAGAGTGCAATCCCGCTTCCTCAACGCGTCAAAGTCAATGTCTGCCTTTTTCATGGAGCCTTGCCTTCCAAAATCGCGCTTCTCACGCAGAAGATGAACGCAGGGAAGTACTCCGGCCCAGCACATGCCAGAGGACGTCGACCGCTGAACGCGCGCCGTCTACTGCGGCCGCGCCGCGTCATTCTGCGGCGTCACGGGGGGAGGTGGCGGGGGCGGCACCGCAGGCCGCGCCGCCAGATTCATGGAGATCTCCTGCAGGCGCATCAGCAGCGCATCCATCTTCTCATTGAGTTTCTCCAACTGCGCCAGCCGCGCGTTGATTTTCCAGTACCAGCACAAGATCTCCCGAATAATCAGGAAAATCACGATGGCGACGACAATGCTGATCAGCAAATTCCGCTCAACGTTTGGCATTTCGGTCTCCCTATTGGCTATCGGTGGTTTCTTGAGTTCACCCCATTGGCAGGCATTTAGCGATGACCAGCAGGGGCCTGGATCCTGAGTCACTTACCGGCCCAAGAATGGGCCGGCACAGAACGCTGGGGCTTGGGTCCTGGGTCCTGGGGCGGGGGTCGCGTGTCCTGGGTCCTGGGTCCTGGGTCCTGGAAAGCCAACCGCAACGCCGTCCCTTCGGCCTCTGTTATTTCCACTTGTCGCGGGTATCGGCGAGGGGGCGCAGCGGGCGCGAACGGCCGACGTCGGGGCGCCTGAAGGCGCTCGCAACCGCGTTGGGCAGGGATGCCTTCGCCCCCACGACCTGGGCCTGCATGCCCGTGGTTCGGGCCGTCATCTCCTGCGCGTTCGCGACGGCGCCAGCGCGGCGCTCCTCGGCGCGCGCCTGGGCGATGCGCTTGTCGGTCTCGGCCTGCAGGCTCTTGAGCCGCGCCGCCACATTGTCGACGATGCTGACATCCTCGATGTCCAGCGACAAGATCTCGAAGCAGGTGCCGCGGTCGAGGCCGCGCTCCAGGATCGCGCGTGTGATCACGCCTGGATCCTCCACGATCTCGCGGTGGGAGTTCGCGCGGCCGATCGTCGCCACGATGCCCTCGCCGACACGCGCCACGATCGTGTCCTCCATCGCCCCGCCGATCAGCCGGTCCAGGCGCGTGCGCACCGTGATGCGCGCGCGCACCGCCAGCGCGATGCCGTCCTTCGCGACCGACACCAGCCCGTGCGCGTTGCTTTCGCGCCCGCGCTGCGGCACCTGCAGAACGATGGGGCGGACATGCTGCTCGACCGCCTTGGCGACGTCGCGTCCCGCCAGCGCCAGCCGCGAGATCTCGCTGAAGCCGATGTTCAGCCCCGCCTTGTCGACCGCGATCGCCGCGCGCTGGACGCTCTGGAGCGTGCCGCCCGCCAGCACGTGGTCGGCCAGTTCGCTGCAGTCCACCTCCACCCCCGCCTTCCGCAGCACCTTCAGCGTCTGGAAGATCTCCCCTCGGTCGAGCCGCTGGAACTCCAGCACGAACATCCGATAGTAGCCCATCGGCACCCCCGCCGCGCGGCTCTCAATCCACATCGGCGTGAAGCGCCAGACATTGCCCACCACCCACACCAGCAGCAGCACCAGGCACACCCCCAGCAGCACCGCGCAAGAAATCCCGAAAATCACCAGCGCATTCATCGTCTCACTCCACAGTTCTCCGATTCGCCTTCAACTCCGAACGACGGCCCTTCTCCTCCCGCCGCTTCGCCTTCTGCGACTTCGGCACACTCGTCCGCCGACGCTTCACAGGCGGCGTCAGCGCCCGCGACAGCAACTCCCCCAGACGAGCCAGCGCCGCCTCGCGGTTCCGACGCTGGCTCCGAAACTCCGTCGCCTCGATCACGATCTCCCCGTCCTGCGTACACCGCCGCCCCGCCAGCCTCCGCAGCCGCGCCCGCACCTCCTCCGAGACCAAAGCCGATTCCGCGAACGCCCAGCGCAACTGCACGCCGCTGTCGCTCGTGTTCACCCCCTGCCCCCCTGGCCCCCTGCTGTGCATGCACGCAAAATGCAACTCCTCCCCAGGAGGCAGCAACTGCCCTCTCTCGTTCCCTTCCATCTCACGCGCCGCAGTCATAAAAAAAGCCTCCCGGCCGATGCGGTGCCTGCGCACCAACCACCCGCCCGGAGGCCTTCAGCGTCAAAACAGCCGCAAGCGACTATTTCTTGCCTTTCTTCGCGCCCTTCAGATAGGCCTCGGCCTCAGCGGCCTTGACGAAAACGGTCAGCGAACGCCCGTCTTTGGTCGCGCCCTTGAAAGCGTAGCGGCCATTGTCGAACTTCACGCAATCGATCACTTCGGCGTCAACTTTCTTGCGGGCTTTGACATCCCAGAAGGTCTTCTTCATTCTGGCGGATCCTCTTGTTGGTGGATTGGTTGGGGAACGCCCCCTATGCCGCAGGCAAAAACCAGACACCTGGACAATCCCAAATGCCCTTTTTTGCGGCTCTGTTGAAAAATGTATCCCATGTTTTCATTTTCGCAAGCCGTTTTCAAGCATTTATGACACTTTTTTTCGTTTTTTTTCCAAAAATCCCCGAAAATCCCCGTTTTCCAGCGTAAAACAACCCGCGCCGCCCCACCGCCCCCCCGATGTTTCAAATGCCAGTTTCAAACAAGTTTTCCAAGATGCGGTATATTAACCGCATTTCCCCACCACTTCCCCCCTCACCAGACGGAGCCAGATGGCCAGAGCAACCGTAAAAGAAGATAGGAACGACGTGCGCAAGCGGCTGCTGCGCACGGGGCTGCGCCTTTTCTCGCAGAAGGGGTTTGACGGCGCGACCGTGCGCGAGATCTGCGACGAGGCGGAGAGCAACCTGGCGGCGATCAACTACTACTTCGGGGACAAGACGGGCTATTTCCAGTCCGTGCGCGCCTACGCTCGCGACCTGCTGCACGAGATCACGCGCGACATCCTGGAGGACCAGGTGGACGCGGATCCGTGGGGAACGCTGCGGCGGCACATCTCCGTCCTGCTCAGCAGTTCCTACGACAACACGCTGTTCCAGGCGGCTCGCCTCCGCATGCGCGAACTGCTGGACATCGAGCGCATGGCGCTGTTCCCGAAGGACGACGCCGAGGAGCAGCAGAGGGTGCAGTTCGACGGGCAGATCACGCGCCTGATGTCCGCCCTCCTCGGCCCCGAGGCCGCCACCCCGCGCAACCTCACCCTGCTGCGCTACACCTATTTCAGCATGAGCCTCTTCCTCATCATCCAGAACCACCTCGACGAGCATTTCCAGGGCGACGAAGGCATCCGCCTCAGCGCCCTGGTCACCCGCGACGAGCTGGCCGACTTCATCCTCGCCACCATCCGCCGCTCCGTCCACGAAATGCAGCACCCCTCTCCCGCGCAGCCACCCCTTTCCTGACACAAGTCCCCGACACAATTTTCCAGTCCAACCGCCGTTTACTTTACAACATCATGAAACACCTCGCCCATATCCTGCTTCCGCTTCTGCTCCTCCTCGCCGCCCCGCTGCCCGCAGGCGACAAACTCAAACTCACCCTGGATGAGGCGAAGGCGATCGCCCTCAAGAACAACCCGACGCTGGCCCGCGCGAAGGCCAGCATCGAGGCCGCGCGCGCCGCGATCGAGCAGGCCACCGCAGCCTACTATCCCTCCGTCGACCTCTCCGCAGGGGCAACCCGCCTGCGCGACTATCCCACCCGCCCCAACCGCGACTACGACAACACCACCCAGTACTCCCTCGGCCTCTCCGCCAGCTGGCTCATCTACAACGGCGGCGCGCGCGAGTTCAGCTACCTCATCGCGAAGGCAGGCGGCGAAACCGCCCTCCAGGAGCACGCCGACGCCCGACGCACCCTCCTTGAAAACGTCTCCTACGCCTTCTATATCGTCGTCCAGTCCCAGAACGCCATGGACATCGCCAAGCAGGACGCCGAGTTCAACCGCCAGCTCCTCGAAGATTCCAAGAAGAAGCTCGACCTGGGCGTCGCCAAGCAGAGCGAGGTGCTGAACTTCAAGTACCAGGTCGAGAAGGCCGAGATCAACTACATCTCCTCCGAGGAGACCTGGCGCAACGCCTGCATCGCCCTGGGGCAGCTGCTCGTCATCGAGCAGGAGTCCATCTGGGACGCCATCGAACTGGCCCCCGCCACCGCCGACCCCGCCAAGGTGCCGCCCGCCGACGTCAAGGCCATGCTGCACTACGCCGCCGAGCACCGCCCCGACCTCAAGCAGGCCGAGCAGGAGGTGCTCCGCGCCGAATACGGCGTCTCCCTCGCCAGGTCCACCTGGCAGCCGACCGTCTCCGCCTTCTACAACTACGACTTCCAGCGCACCCACTCCGCGCGCTTCAACACCCACTACGACCGCGGCGTCACCTTCGGCGTCTCCGCCTCCTGGAACATCTTCGGCGGCGGCGCCACCACCGCCGCCGTCTCCGCCGCGCAGGCGCAGCTCGACGCCGCCCGCGAGGCCCTGAACACCATCCGCCTGGCCGTCAACGCCAATGTCCGCGAATGCTGCATCCGCCTGGAGACCAACCGACGCACCCTCGAAAAGCAGATCCAGCTCCACGAGATCGCCAAGCAGATCCGCGACCTCGTCCACGAGGAGTACCTCGGCGGCACCGCCACCATCACCCGCCTCAACGAGGTCCAGACCGACCTCACCAACGCCGCCAACGCCAAATCCATCGCCGAGGTCAGCCTCCTCAACAGCATCGAGCGCCTCGCCGCCGCCACCGGCCAGAACCTCCAAGCCAAATAAACTAATATGAAAGCAATCCGCGCCCTCCTCGCCATCCTCTGCGTCGCCGCCATCCTCGCAGGCGCCGTCTACGGAATGCGCCGCATCGCCGCCTACCGCGACGCCGCCCAGAAGAGCGCCGCGGGCAGACGCTCCACCGCCGTCACCGTGCGCACGGGGAAAGTCGGCCAGGCCGACCTCCGCAACGTCCTCACCTTCAACGGAGACATCGAGGCCATCCGCACCGTCGACATCATGCCGCGCGTCAGCGGACGCCTCCTCAAACTCGAACTCGAGGACGGGCGCCCCGTCGAGGAAGGCGTCTATTTCAGGGAGGGGACCCTCATCGCCCGTCTCGACGACCGCGAATACCACGCCAAGCTCTCCAGCGCCAAGGCCGCCGTCAGCCAGGCAGACGCCGCCGTCAGCCAGGCGCAGGCAGGCCTCGCCTCCGCCAAGGCCGCCAAGTCCTCCGCCGAGGCCGCCCTCATCGCCGCCAAGGCAGAACTCGAACAGCAGCGCTCCAGCCTCCTGAGCGCCAAGGCCGCCGTCGCCTCCGCCCAGGCCAGCTTCGCCGACAAGGAGCGCGAGCGCAAGCGCCAGCAGAACCTCGTCGACAAGAAGGCCGCGACCCAGCAGAGCCTCGACCAGGCCATCACCGCCTTCGACCAGGCCGTCGCCGCCCTCCGCCGCGCCGAGGCCGACCAGCAGACCGCCGAGGCCAGGATCGCCTCCGCCGACGCCGCCATCGCCAAGTCCGACGCCGCCGTCCAGCAGTCCGACGCCGCCGTCCAGCAGGCCGCCGCGGGCCTGAAGCAGGCCGAGGCCGCGCGCGAGAAGGCCAAGGCGCAGGAGGAGGAGGCCCAGCTGAACTACGACGAGACCCGCATCTACGCCCCGATGAACGGCATCATCAGCAAGAAGCACATCGACCCGGGCGCGATGGTGTCGAGCACCACGCCCATCGTCTCGCAGGTCTCCATCGCCACCGTCAAGGTCGTCATCTCCATCCCCGTCAACCACCTCTCCCACATCATCCCGAAGGACGTCCGCCTCCGCGACGGCAAGCCCGCCGCCACGCCCACCACCGCCACCCTGCGCACCGCCGCGCTGCCTGGCCGCGCCATCGACTGCACCGTCGAGAAGATCTATCCGACCGTCAACGCCGTCACCCGCACCGCCCAGGTCGAGTTCCGCGTCCAGAACATCCGCGGCGACCAGGGCATGTTCATGCTCCGCCCTGGGATGTACGCCACCGTCGAACTCCTGCTGGAGGAGCGCAAGCAGGTCACCGCCGTCGACATCGCCCTCCCCGTCCGCAACCGCGACCGCCAGCTCGTCTATGTCTGCGAGGGCGACCATGTCAAGGCCGTGCCCGTCAAGCTCGGCGTGCGCTTCGGCGACCTCGTCGAGATCACCGAGGGGCTCAAGCCCGGCCAGGAGATCGTCACCCAGGGGCAGCACCGCCTCACCGACGGCGCCGCCATCCAGCGCGTCAACGACTGACCCCCATCATGGCCTCCACCCTATAGCCGCACTATGAAACTCCCAGAATTCGGTGTAACCAGGCCAGTCGCCACCTCGATGCTCTTCCTCGCCGTGCTGCTGCTCGGCGTCATCTGCTTCTACAAGCTCGGCATCGACCTCATGCCCGACATCGAGCCCACCCGCATCACCGTCATGACCACCTGGGAGGGCGCCTCCGCCGAGGACGTCGAGACCAAGGTCACGCGCGTCCTCGAAAAACGCCTCGGCTCCGTCTCCAACCTCGACGAAATCCGCTCCAACAGCTCCGAGGGCTCCTCCACCATCAACTGCACCTTCACCTGGGGCACCAACATCGACGAGGCCTCCAACGACGTGCGCAGCAAGGTCGACATGGCCGAACGCAGCCTCCCCGACGACGTCGACAAGCCCACCATCTTCAAGTTCGACTCCGCCGACATGCCCATCATGACCATCGGCGTCACCGCGAAGGAATCCATCGAGAAACTCTATGACATCGTCGACGACGAGGTCGCACAGCCGCTGCAGCGCCTCGACGGCGTCGGCTCCGTCCAGGTCTTCGGCGGCCTCAACCGCCAGATCAACGTCATCCTCTCCCGCGAGAAGCTCGCGGGATACGGCCTCACCCTCGCCGACATCGAGAAGGCCATCGCCGACGAGAACAAGACCCTCCCCGCAGGCACCCTCAAGCTCAGCTCCGTCGAATACACCATCCGCATCCTCGGCGAATACGTCGACCCCGCCCAGCTGCGCGAAATCCCCCTCCTGCGCCAGAACGGCTCCATCCTCCGCCTCAAGGACGTCGCGGTGGTCGAGGACGCCTTCAAGGAGGTCACCCAGTATGTCGAGACCATGAGCCGCGACGGCCTCATCATGATCGTCCAGAAGCGCACGGGCGCCAACTCCGTCGCCGTCTGCCAGGCAGTCCGCGAGGAACTCAAACGCCTGGAGGAGGTCATCCCGCGCGACATCAAGTTCTACGTCGTCAACGACTCCTCCACCTTCATCACCCAGTCCGTCAACAACGTCAAGGGCACCGTCCTCTGGGGCGGGCTCTTCGTCATCATCGTCTCGTTCCTCTTCCTGCGCTCGCTGCGCTCCTCGCTGGTGATCGCGCTCACGATCCCGTTCTCGCTCATCATCGCCTTCTGCTTCATGTATTTCATGGGCTGGACCATCAACATGATCAGCCTCTCCGCGCTCGCCATCGCCATCGGCATGGTCGTCGACAACGCCATCGTCGTCCTCGAGAACATCTCCAGCCAGATCGCGCGGGGCGTCCGCGTGCGCGAGGCCTCCATGTTCGCCGCCTCCGAGGTCGGCCTCTCCCTCATCGCCTCCACCGCCACCACCATCTGCGTCTTCCTCCCACTCGTCTTCGTGCAGGGGCCCACAGGCATCATCTTCCGCCAGCTCGGCGGCCTCGTCACCGCCACCCTCCTCGCCTCCTTCTGCTGCGCCCTCATGCTCACCCCCATGCTCTCCAGCAAGCTCCTCCGCCCCGCGGCGCCAGACACGCCAGGCGAGAAGCCATCCCCGATGCGCCGCCTCTTCCGCTGGTCCGAGAACCTCTTCCTGCGCGTCGAGGGGGCATACGGCTGGCTCCTCTCCTGGTGCCTGCGCCACCGCTTCCTGGTCATCCTCGCGGGCACCTGCATCGTCGCCGCAGGCCTCCTCGCCATCCCCTTCGTCGGCACCGAGTTCACCCCCGACCAGGACACCGGCGAGATGGAGATCCAGTTCCAGCTGCCCGTCTCCACCCGCGCCGAACTCACCGCCGAGACCGCGCGCCGCATCACCCGCCTCGTCTATGAAAAGGAGAAGCTCCTCCTTGAAAAATACAAGGGCAGGGGCGGCATCGCGCCCGACGAGTACGGCGCGCCGCGCACGACGGGCATCCGCTACGACAACTGGCGCGCAGGCAACTCCTCGCGGGGCTGGGGCAACCGCGGCTCCCACAGCGGCCGCGTGAACATCCGCCTCATCCCGCGCGAGGAGCGCCCCTACGGCACCGCCGAGCTCGCCAACGAGGTCCTCAAGGAACTGCGCACCTGGCCCTCCCTCGACCGCATCTTCCTCTCCACCTCCAACCGCCTGATGAACATGATGATGGGCGGCTCCAACGAAAAGCCCATCATCGTCCGCGTCCTCGGCTACGACCTCGACACCACCCTCAACATCGCGGGGCAGATCAAGGACCTCTGCCACGACATCCGCGGCGCCGTCGACCCCACCATCACCTTCGACAACGGAAACCGCGAAATCGTCATCAACATCGACCGCGACGCGGCCGCCGCCCTCGGCGTCAACGTCAACGAAATCGTCTCCTCCATCCGCACCCTCTTCTACGGCCGCACCGCCTCCGAGTTCCGCCAGGGCGAGGACGAATACGACATCTTCATCCAGCTCGGGGAAGGCGAGCGCCGCACCGTCAACGACCTGCTCAACTCCGAAATCACCGTCGGCGGCAACCGCATCCGCATCGACGCCTTCGCCACCATCACCGAGGAGCTCGGCCCCGTCACCATCAACCGCATCGACCAGGAGCGCTGCGTCACCCTCCAGGTCGACATCTACGGACGCTCCCTCGGCGAGGTCGCCAACGACCTCAAGCACGCCATCAACACCCAGATCCTCCTCCCGCAGGGCGTCTCCATCGACTACGCGGGGCAGATCAAGGAGCAGGACAAGTCCTTCGGCGACCTCACCCTGATGCTCGTCCTCGGCGTCTTCCTCGTCTACATGGTCATGGCCGCCCAGTTCGAATCCCACACCGCCCCCTTCATCGTCATGTTCTCCATCCCGTTCGCCTTCGCGGGCGCCATCTTCGCCCTCGGCCTCTTCGGCCTCACCCTCAACATCATGAGCTTCATCGGGCTCATCATGCTCGTCGGCACCGTCGTCAACAACGCCATCGTCCTCATCGACTTCATCGACATCCTCCGAGCCCGAGGCGAAAAGGTCCTCGACGCCATCTCGCACGCAGGCCGCGCCCGCCTCCGCCCCGTCCTCATGACCACCCTCACCACCATCTTCGGCATGCTCCCCATGGCCCTCTCCCAGGCCACCGGCGCCGAAATGTGGCAGCCCCTCGCCGTCTGCATCATCGGCGGCCTCGCCCTATCCACCCTCGTCACCCTCGCCTTCATCCCGACCCTCTACTCCTTCTGCATCAAGGACAGGTAGGCCCGCCATGAAACTCGTCTTCATCGTCTTCAACATCTCCATCCAGGAGGACGTCGAGCAGCGCCTCCGCCAGCTCGGCATCGACTGCTACACCCTCTGGCCCCGCCTCCAGGGCAAGGGCGTCTCCACAGGCCCCCGCATGGACACCAGCATCTGGCCGGGCGCCAACGCCGCCATGATGGTCGTCACCGCCGAGGACAAGGCCAGGGAACTCCTCGCCGCCGTCGACGAAATGCGCCGCACCATCGGAAAAAACGAGGGGATCAAGGCCTTCCTCCTCAATGTCGAGGCCATGACGGGCGACATCTAGCCCCGCGCCGCGCCCCATCTGATTCCCGACTGCGCCGCCCGACGGATTGCCATTGACGGCTTATAGTATTGCATTCGCCACATCCGTCCGTTCTCCCAAAGGGCTATTCCGCATGCGCTATCTCCTGCCACTTTTCGCCGTCTTCGCGCTCGTCTCCTGCTCCACGCCGACCGTCGTCCAGATCGCCGAGGAAAAGGCGCCGTTCACCCTGCACGGGAACTTCTGCGACCACATGGTCCTCCAGCGCGACGTCCCCATCCGCCTCTCGGGCACCGCCAAGCCAGGGCAGACCATCATCGTCTCCCTGAGCATCTTCAAGAAATACTGCTACGCCCGAAGCAACGGCGAGTGGGAGGTCACCATGAGCACCCCCGCCCCTGGCGGCCCCTACACCCTCACCATCGACGGCGCCGCCGACACGCCGCCCCAGGTCATCCGCGACATCATGGTCGGGGATGTCTGGCTCTGCGCGGGCACCGGGCAGCTGATGATGCCCGTCTGGTCCGACAAGCCCGACTGGCGCCTCCCCGACGGCGAGGCCATCGTCCTCGACAACCGCAACACCAGCCAGATCCGCTTCTTCGACTGCACTCCCGCGCGCTTCGGGTCCCCCCTCGGCCCGCAGGCCGACCCGCGCGGACAGTGGATGGTCCCCGACCCCCGCATCATCTCCGGCTCCTCCGCCCTCGCCTACCTCTTCGCCCAGAACCTCCAGCAGAGCCTCCACGTCCCCATCGGCATCATCCTTTGCGCCTGGGACGGCACCCGCATCCAGCCGTGGATCAGCGAACAGGGCTTCATGGCGGGCCGCCACAAGGAGGAGCAGCGCACGATCCAGGCGCTCCGCTTCAAGACGCCGGAATCCCTCGCCCGCGAGGAAGCCCTCCGCAACCAGCTCATCGCCTGGCGCGTCACCCTCAACGGCCTCGAAAGCGAGGACGACCGCCTCGCCGCCCAAGAGTGGGCCTCCCCTGAACTCGACGACAGCGCGGCGCCGTGGCAATCCCTCCCCGCCGAGCAGACCGTCATCCCCGACGGGCGCGTCGGCTTCCACTGGCTCCGCTACCGGATGGACAACCTCCCCACCTCCTGGCGCCACCAGCAGCTCACCCTCCAGCTCGGCATCATAGACGGCCTGGAGGAGGTCTATGTCAACGGCACCCTGATCGACGCCGCCGACACCTCCATCCTCCCCGAGTGGAAATACCCGCGCACCTACCTCATCCCCGGCACCCTCGCCACCACCAACCAGCTCGTCATCGCCCTGCGCATCGCCAACCTCACCCCTGGCGGCGGCCTCGTCAGCCACCCCTCGGAGCGCCGCCTCAGCCGCACCAGCCACCCCACCACGCGGATCCCGCTCAACGGCAACTGGCGCTACCGCCAGGAGTGCACCTTCAAGCCAGACCAGATCCCCATCCGCCCCGACAAGGACCTCCCCCTGAGTTCCAAGAACTTCCCCGCCACCATCTTCAACGCCATGATCGCCCCCTGGACCAGATACCCCATCCGAGGCGTCCTCTGGGCGCATGGCGACGCCGACCTCAAGCAGGCCGACGAATACGTCTACTATCTGCGCACCCTCGTCAACGACTGGAGAAGCGCCTGGGGCAACAAGTCCATGCCCTTCCTCATCTGCCAGCTCGGCTCCAATCCCGAGGCGGGGGAGGAATGGGAGAAAATCCGCACGGCCCAGGAGAAGATGCTTGACTTCCCCCAGGTCTACATGCTCGCCAACGACTTCCCCCACTCGAAACTCGCCGACACCTGCTCGCAAATCGCCCAGAACCTCTCGGGGAAGGCGTTGTCCCTCAGCGGCGCGCAGGTCGAGACCATCGACCAAGGCCCCACCCCCATCATCGCCACCCGCGAAAACACCGGCCTCCGCATCCGATTCTCCAACGTCGGACAGGGGCTCGTCATCAGCAGGGGCGACGCGCTCTTCGGCTTCGAAATCGCGGGCGAGGACGGGCAGTTCCACGCCGCCAAGGCCGTCATTGACGGCAACAGCGTCCTGCTCACCTCCCCCGAAGTCCCGCAGCCCCTCCAGGCCCGCTACGGCTGGCAGGGCCAGAGCGAGAAACTCAACCTCGCCAACCAGTCGGGCTTCCTCGCCGAGCCATTCCGAATCGACACCCGCAAGAAGTCCACCCGATGACGTTTCCCCCCGCTTTCACCGCCCCTTGATGCGTGCATCCCTATGCGTCTGCTTGTTGCCATCTATGCCTTCCACGCCGGCACCGCCCAAAGCCAGGACGCCTGCGGACTTCTCACCGAGGCCCCGCAGCACGGCCAGGAAGTCACCCTGCTGACTTCCCCAGGGCAGCAACTGCCTGAATGCACCAGGGGCCTCCGCATCCTCCAGCCATCCCTCGGCGGAGCCCTCGTCCCCCAGTGGATCCGGTTCCGACGCTTCGCCGACGCATTCGCCCAGGCCGCCGCCTCGGGCGAATACGACCGCACCATCGCGCTGGACGAACTGCCTGGCGCCGATTGCCACATCTCGCTGGTATACAACGAGACCGATCAATTATTCCCCGAGGGCTTCGCCGCCTGGTTCTCGCCCGCCGCACGCCTCCGCTACACCCTGCGCCAGCAGCTCTATCTGCCGCCGAGCGCCACCCGCATCTGCTATCTCTCCCGACAGCAATACCACCTCCTCCAGAACCGCTTCGGGCTGCCGCAGCAGCGCCTCTTCCCGCTGCCGCCAGGGCTCCCCTCCCACTGGAATCCGCCTGAATCCGAAGAGGAGACCAGCCAGTGCCGCGCGAGCCTCCTCAAACGGCTCTCCCTTCCCGCCAGCGCCCGCCTCATCCTGCAATGCACGGACCACTGGAAGGAACACGGCGTCGACCTCGCCCTCCAGTCCCTCGCCCACATGCCCGCCAAACTGCGCGCGCAGTGCCACTTCCTGCTCTGCTCCTCCATCGGCGACGACAACAGCCTCGCCGCCCTCGCCAACGAATGCGGCTTCCCCTTCAGGCAGGTCCATGTCATCCCGCGCGACGGCAACCTGCGGCCGATCTTCCTCGGCGCGGATCTCCTCATCCATCCCGCGCGGCAGGCCACCGCCACCCCCGTCCTCCTGCAGGCGCTGGCCTCCCACCTCCCCGTCATCTGCACCTCCCTCTGCACCTACAGCGCCTACGTGCAGAATGCGGGATGCCCCGTCATCCCCGCCAACCCCATCCACCGCGAGACCATCGACGACGCCCTCGCCTTCACCCTGCCGCAGCTCGCCGTGCTGCGCCACGCCGTCTCCGAATACGCCGCCCGCCACCGTTTCGGCGCCCGCACCGAGGCCTTCCTCGACATCCTCGCCAACCACTGCCCGCGCCAGCACTCGGGGGCAATCCACCTGAAGCCCGACCACCTGGAACTCATCCTTGAAGAGCACCGGCGCCAAATCGACGCCTCCAGCGCCCTCAAGAACCAGGCCAAGCGCGCCGTCACCCGCGTCAAGACGCCAAAGGGCTCCTTCATCGTCAAGGAATTCCGCCCGCGCTGGTTCGGCCACCACAAGGCTCTCTGCCAAGAGGCCTGCGACGCCACCCGCCTCATGCGCGGCTATACCCCGCCCTGCACCGACCCGATCTCCGTCCCGAACTCCAGAAGCGCATTCCTCGTCCTCCAGGACTGCGGCGCGGGCAACTTCTACGAAACCGCCTACAGCCAACGCCCCAACTCCACGCTGCTCTACCACGCCTGCGGCGCGCTGCTTGCCGACCTGCACACCTCAGGGCTCTACCACGCCGACACCAAGCCCACGAACTTCGTCGCCAACGACCTCTGCCAGAACTCCTGCAACCGCCCCGTCTGCCTCGTCGACTGCGACCACGTGACCCGCTACCAGCCACCCGTCCCCATGAGCCTGCGCATCCGCAACGCCGCGCAGTTCCTCGCGGGCACGGGCAAACTCGCGCGCATGGACGAGAAACTCTGGCACACGCTCCTCAAGGCCTTCTGCAAAGGCTACGAGACCCACGCCAACCTCAACGCCGCCGAAATCGAGCAGTTCTGGCACCAGGTGCGCCTCCTGATCGTGTCCCCTGGCAAGATCGAGGTCAACCTGCCCCCAGGGCTCATCGCCCCGCCCGTCGCCCCGACCGAAATCGTCGCAGTACGGTAGCCCCTGCTTATGTTCGAGAACGCCCTGCTCTCCCTGGATTCCCGACGCCGCGTCACGGCCGGCTCCCCAAAAGCCCTCCGCGACGCCATCCGCCGCGGCGGCGATCTGCGCATCTATACGGGCTTCAAGCACAACGAGCATATCGACGTCCATTCCGACAACCCCGAACTGATCCACGAGATCTCCGATTTCCGCGTGACCTGGCTCCTCGACGACCGCTGGGTCGCGGGCGCCATGAACCTGCGCATGCCCGTCGTACCTCCTGGCATCTTCGGGCCGCGCCCGTCCTGGTCCTTCTTCCTCTACAACGAGGACGGCTCCCAGGCCATCGCGCGCCCGTTCCTCGACGGGCAGACGCGCGTGCCCCCCACTGGCGAGTTCCCCGCCGTCTCCCCCGCCGACATGCCCAAATACCACACTTTGAGCGACTTCGACCAGGGGACCAACGCCCCTTCCCAGAACTTCGTCTACGACTTCGAGGCCTACCACTTCTTCGTCAACGACTGCTGGGAGGAGATCTACGCCCATGACGCCCAGGGCACCCCCCTCCTCGGCTCCTACGACGACCTCACCTCCGCCTTCCTCGCCAACCGCGAACTCAAGGCCGCCATCCGCGACTTCGGCCGCGCCCCTGGAGAACCGACCTGCGAACTCTTCACCCATCTCGGCTCGGGATACCAGAACACCGAAACCCGAAACTTCTGCATCAACTCACAGCCCGTCGTCGTCGTCCAGCCCGCCATCCCCCTGCGATATGCCAGCGGCAACTGGTCTTTCGGAAACATGATCCTCCGCTCCAACGGCGAAGTGACCTACTGGAAGTGCGACCCCTATCTCATGCAATACTCCAAGGTCACCTGCCGCTGCCCCATCCGATATTTCGCCCGCCGCTGACCCGCATAGCCACGCCCGCCATCCTGGCGCGGGAAAGGCACGCCCCGCAGTGCAGCCGGTCTGTGCCGCGCCATTCCTGGCTCGAGCGTCCTGTGCCGCGCCATTTTTGGCGCGGGAAAGGCGCGCCCCGCGAGGCGGCGGTCTATGAAGTGAACTGCGCGCGCCGTTTCCAGCCGCCCGAGCGGTATCGCCAGACAAAGCAGGTGACGCGCACGACCCAGTCGGCGATCATGGCGGACCACACGGCCAGGGCGCCAGTATGGAAGATCGCGGCGAGGAGATAGCTGCAACCGATGCGCACCGCGAACATGGAGACGATGGAGACGATCATCGTGAACTTGACGTCGTTCGCGGCGCGCAGCGCATTGGGGAAGACGAACGAGGCGGGCCACAGCAGCACCCCGAATCCCAGGTGGATGCACGCGAGCGTGCCGCCCAGGTTGAGCACCTCGGGCGTCAGTTTCCCGTAGCATTTCAGCAGCAGCGGCATCACCGCCAGCACTATCAGCGCGTTGACGGCGCACACGGCATACGCCCACCGCATCATCTTGCGGATGTAGTAGCGGCACTGCCCCTCGTCGCCCGCCCCCACCGACTGCCCGACCACCGTGATCATCGCCAGCCCGAAGCCGATGCCGCACAGGATCGTCAGCCCGCCGATATTGTTGCCGACCGCGTTCGCCGCGATCTGCACCGTCCCATACCCCGCGATCAGCCCCACCACCAGCACCCGCCCCAGCTGGAACAGCCCGCTCTCGATCCCGTTGGGCACCCCGATGAACAGGATGCGCCGCACCAGCCCCCAGTGGATGTGGAAGGGCTCATGCCAGTCCACATAGACGGGGCGTGTCCGCTGGCTCAGGATGCACAGCACCATCGCCATCGCGGCGATGCGCGAGAGCAGCGTCGCCGTCGCCGCACCCG
Source organism: Lentisphaeria bacterium (assembly GCA_016287975.1). Next base: position 31,335 of record JAEEXV010000075.1, read on the forward strand.
CGACGCCCTGCTTCAGCACGAAGATGAAGATGTAGTTCCCGATGACATTGAGCACATTCGTCACGGTCGAACTGTACATCGACCACTGCGAGCATTTCATCGCGCGCAGCAGCGACGTGCAGGAGCAGTAGACGGCGATGACGGGGTAGGTGCACGCCGTCACCCGAAAATACGCGACTGCCTCGTGGAGCACGTCTGGCGGCAGGTTTCCGAAGACGAGGCGCAGGAGATGCCTGTTCCCCAGTTCGCAGCCCAAAGTCAGCAGCAGCCCGAAGACCAGGTTCAGCACCAGCAGCTGCCGCGCGCTCGAACGCGCGTCCGCCTCCTTCTTCGCCCCCAGGAACTGCGCCGCCACCACCGCCCCGCCCGTCGCCAGCGCGAAGTAGATGTTGCCGATGAAGTTGTTCACCATGTCCACCAGCGACACCCCCGACACGCTCGCGTCCCCCTGCGACGAGATCATCATCGTGTCGATCATCCCGACGCTCACGAACAGCATCTGCTCTATGATCATCGGGATGACCAGCTTCACCAGGTCGCGGTTGCTGAACAGGGTGTATTTCGGCGTCTCCATTCGGGCGGGCGTTCGCGACCTCGTCTCACCGCTTCAACGCGGCGTCGATCTCCGCCTGCAGGGCGGGGAAGTCGACGGTGGAGGGGGCATTGGGATCGTCGGTGAGCACGAAGGAATCCAGCGACCCGAAGTCCAGCAGCACCTTCGCGCCCTGGATGCGCGGCCTGCCGTTGCCGCCAAGCAGGCGGACCTTGGCGGCGTCCCCGCCAGGCCACGCGATGGCGACCTCGCCCAGTTTCTTCTGCGTGACGTTCACGAGGAAGACGTAGTTCGCGCCGCCGCAGTCGAGGGTGATCTGGCGGACATCCTGGTTCGAGACGGCCGCCTGGACGCGGGCGCGCGGCGAAAGCAGCGCCGCCTCCAGCGCGCGCAGTTCCGGCATGATGCCCTTGAGGTAGCCGAGGCGCATGTTCGGATCGCTGAAGATGCCCGAGTTGGGGACGGTCTCGCCGTACTTGACGGCAGGGTCGCCGAGTTTGTACGGCATCATGCCGCGCACGCCCGCGGTGACGCCCGCGAAGACCGAGGCGCGCAGTTCATGGCAGGTCATCGCGCGATGGTTGCCGCGGTACTTGGCGAAGCTGTTCCGCTCGAAGGCCATCGGCACATAGCAGACGGCCTCGCGCCCGACCTGCTCCACCACCGCCCGCAGCTGGTTCGCCAGCGCCACGATCGGGATGCTGAAGTAGTCGCGCGGGTTGGCCAGCGGGCTGGGGTAGATGTCAGGCCAGTGCACGTCGCAATGGCCCTTCTTGCTGATGCAGCCCGCGCCCGAGTTGTCGCAGCCCATCACCAGATGCCAGGGGTCGTGCTCGCGCAGGAACTCGTAGACGGCCTTGAGATTGCGCACCGACTCGGGGCCGCGCGGCTCGTCGTAGAGGTACCACCCCAGCAGCGCGGGATGCTTCCCCACCGCCTTGATCAGCGCCAGCGTCCGCGCCTGCAGTTCTCGGTCGAAGCTGGCGTGGCGCCTGCCCTGCAGCAGGAAGCCCTTGTCCTCCTGGCGGATGCGGTGGAAGGGCCGCATCACCACCTTGAGCCCGTTCGCGTGCGCCTGGTCCAGATAGGCGACAATGCCAGGGATCTCCCGCATGTTGACCGTGTACGAATGCACCGTGTTGCAGCCAGATGCCGCCAGCAGCGCGAAGGCGTCCTCGTGCACCCCGTAGAAGCCCCGCATGTAATACGGCTTCCCGTTGAGCACCAGCCGCCGCTCCGCGTCGATCCACACCTCGTTGCCGCCCTGCGGCGCCACGACGCGCACCTCCTTCTCCAGCCGCCCCAGCACCTTGCCGCCGCGGGACATCGTGACCACGACCTTCACCCTGCCAGGCTTCACCCCCGCCAGCGGCACCTTCCATTCGGCGCAGTCGGCAGGCGAGAGCACCCGCCGAGGCGCCAGCACCGCCCCGCCCTCATGCCGCGCCTCGGCCTCGATGCGGCACGCCTTCAGCATCTCCGCGCCGACGCGCGGCGTGATGCGGAAGCGCGCCGTCTTGTCCGCCATCGCCGATAGGACGGCGTCCCGATGGAACGGCCACAGCGTCTCGACCGTGCATGGCGCGACCTCCACGGGACGCTCGGCGCGCCCCGTCCAGACCAGCCCCCGCCCGTCCCGCAGGAACAACTGGCAGCGATAGAGGCCGCTGCCCGCGATCTTCAACGGCAGCCGAAAGGCCACCGCGCCGTCCTTGACCTCGAACAGATCCCCGACGAAGTCCACCTGCCGACGCCCCGCGTCCAAGACGCGGCAATGCAGCGACACCTTGCCTGTGAGTGCGGTGCGGACGGCGCCGACCAGCTGGCAGCGCACCGCCTCGCCGTCCATCTCCGTCGCGATGTCGAGGGCCGCGAGGGAATTGAGGAAGCGGTTTCCCTCCAGTCCGAGGCCAGTCAGGCGGGCATAGCTGTCCAGTTCCTGGAACTTCAGCGACGCGGGGAAGGCGGAGCGCTCCGCCTGGCTGCCGTTGTAGTTCTCGCGGCCGCAGAGGAACCGCCATTCGTCGGGATGGCAGTCGGGAAAGGCGGCGAAGGGGATGTAGAGCTCCAGCTGCCAGCCGCCGTTCACGCGCCGCCCCGCCGCCTTCGCCAGGGAATCCCACTTGCCGTCCGAGGATCCGCCGCGCGAAAAGGTGTCATAGACCGCGCCGTCGGGATTGACGATGATCTGGTAGTATTCGCGGATGTTGTGGTCGGGGCTGACATCCGGCGCGGTCGAGAAGAAGACCTCGACGCAGTCGTCGTGCCACACCGCGTCGTCGTGCTGGCGCGGCTCGCTCTTGACGGCCGCGTCGCGGCAATCCCAGAACATCCAGATGCCTCCGTCGTCCCGCAGCATCTTGAACCGCGTCGGCTCGGCGGCAGGCTCCGCGCCAGGGCCGAGGCGGGTGAAGCCCTCCGCCCAGGGGGCCTGCCGCCAGGCGGCCTCGTCGGCCTTCCCGTCCAGCACCATCGCCTCCTTCGCGCGGACGAGTTTCCATTCCGGCAGCGCGGCGGCGGCCAGCGCGGCGCACAGCATCATCCAAACCAGCAGCGTCTGCTTCATCGTCATTCCTCCCGTCATCGCATTTCCGCCAGGAACGCCTCGGCGACCTCGGCCGCGTCGAGCGCCTTCCCGTAGATCTTGAGTTCATCCAGGGCGCCCTGGAGCGGATAGGTATAGCCGTTGTTGTAGCTGCCCACCGAAAGCAGCCCCTTGCCCTGCGTGAAGCGGATCGCCCCCTCGGCCTTCAGCACCGCGTCGAGGTAGATGCGGCACCGCTCGCCGTCGTAGACCACCGCGACCTGGCACCAGCGCCCGGACGGAACCACCACCGTCGAGGAGTTGGTCCCGACCGATACCACCTTCTTGCCGTCGCCAGTGCGCGCCCCCAGGGAGTTGTAGAAATAGGTCAGGCGGAAGCCAGGGCCGCGCCCGCCCCCCAGGAACAGCAGTTCCCGGAACTGACGGTAGTCGCGGGTGTCGTCCAGTTTCATCCACAGCGTCACGGTGAAGGGGGCCACGAAGGTCTGCGGCGGCACTGGAATCGTGACGCCGCAGACCGCATGGTGCGCCTTCTTGTCCGTCTGCGGGAAATAGAGCGCCTTGCCCGAAAGCCCCTCCGCCTGCGCCAGGCGCACCGCCTTGCCATTGCAGCTCCCGACGGCGTCGACGATCGCCGTCCCGTCAAAGCGGTAGTGGTGCAGCGGCTGCACCGCCATCACGCCCCCTGCCGCCGCCAGCCAAAGCACCATCCACCCCATCCGCCAACGCATAGCAAACTCCTTCCCCCGCTCCTGTGCCACGACTCTTTTGCAAACTGCCCTTATTGTAGCACCGCCCCGCAGGATTGCCCGCCGCCCGCGCCATTTTCCGCCTTCCCGCCTTCCCGTCCGCCGACTATATTATGCCCGTCGCCGCAAACGGCAATCGTCCCTCCCCGTCCCCCGTCCCAGTTCCACCGCCATGAGCAAGCCCTCCAAATTCCCGCTGATCTACCGCATCCTCGCCAGCTTCATCCTCGGCATCCTCCTCGGCCTCGCCGCCGAACGCTGGAGCAGCCCGACCGCGCTGGACACCATCCTCACCATCGTCATGCCCTTCGGCAATGTCCTCGTCGCGATGCTCAAGATGGTGGTCTACCCGATCATCTTCTTCTCGCTCGTGCTCGGCGCGGCCTCCCTCCCCATGAAGAAGTCCGGCAAGGTCGGCGCCGTCGTCATCCTCTGGTATTTCGCGACCTCCCTCTTCGCCACCCTCTTCGGCGTCGGCCTCGCCTACCTCATGAACCCCTCCATCCAGGCCGCCGACAGCCTCGCTGGCAACTACATGAAAGGCGCCCAGGCACTCTCAGGAAACGCAGGCGCCTCCACCGTCTCCGACTTCTTCGTCGGGCTCTTCCAGAACCCCTTCCAGGCCCTCGCCAGCGGACAGTTCCTCCCCATCATCATATTCGCCATCGCCTTCGGCCTCGCCGCCCGGTGCATCCTCGACCGCCCCCAGAGCCAGGACACCGCCCTCGTCCAGAAGATGATCGAGGTCTTCGACGGCATCCAGAAGACCGCCTTCCAGCTCGTCGAATGGGTCATGCTCTACTTCCCCTTCGGCATCTTCGCCCTCACCTTCTCCAACTTCGCCTCCCACGGCACCCTCCTCTTCGGCCCCTATCTCCGCATCGTCCTCTGCGTCATGCTCGGCGTCGCCGCCATGATCCTCCTCATCTACCCGCTCGCGCTCCTCCTCTTCTGCCGCGAAAACCCCTACCGCATCCTCCTGCGCATCCGACAGGCACTCATCACCGCATTCGTCACCCGCTCCAGCGCCGCCACCCTCCCAGTCTCCTTCAACGCCATGCGGCAACTCGGCGTCGACAGGTCCCTCTCCAGTTTCTCCCTGCCCCTGGGCGCCACCGTCAACATGGACGGCGTCTGCGTGCACCTCCCCGTCTTCGTCATCCTCGCCGCCAACCTCTTCCACATGCACCTCACCGCGCTGCAGCTCGCCATCCTCGTCACCTCCATCCTCTTCGCCTCCGTCGGCGCGGGCGGCGTCCCAGGCGGCTCCGTCTTCCTCCTCTTCATGGTCCTTGAAAACCTCGGCCTGAGCCCCGAGCAGGTCGCCACCATCGTCGCCCTCGCCCTCGGCATCAACCCCATCCTCGACATGTTCGAGACCTGCTGCAACGTCGCGGGCGACAACATCTGCACCTACATCGTCGCCAGACGCAACGGCCTCTGCCACGACACCCCAACCGCGCCATAGCCCCACGCCCATGAGCCACTCCCCCGCCCTCCTCCACGAGACCATCCTCGCCCCCGCCGCCCATTGGTGCGCACCCGCCGTCGAATGCGGCATCTTCCCAGGACTCTGCGCCAGGCCCGACGGCACCCTCGCCCTCCTCGCCGTCTGCGGCTCCGACTTCGAATCCGCCGACCAGCGCGTCGTCGCATACCAGGGCTCCCCCGACGGCACCCAGTGGACGCCCTGTGGCGACTGGGGCGAAATCCGCTCCCGCGGACACCTCTTCAACGCCGCCGCCAAGCCGACCCTGCTCCCAGACGGCACCATCCTCGCCCTCGGATACGGCTACGAACGCGACCAGCCCGACCTCTCCATCTCCGAATACACTGAAAAACACGGGCGATTCCCCACCGTGCGCAACTTCGTCGCCTACAGCCACGACGGCGGACAAACCTACACCCCGCCCGAATTCCTCGACCTCCCCCACGGCGGCATCGAATTCTCGGGACCCGCCGTCGCCGCACCCGACGGACGCCTCCTCGCCTTCGGCCCGCCCTTCAGCGTCGCCGCCGACGGCCAGCAGGGCATCTGCTATGAAAGCGCCGACCAGGGCCGCACCTGGCGCGAAAAGAGCGTCTTCCACCACGGCGGCAGCATCACCGCCTGGGAGACCCGCGCCGCGTTCCTCCCCGACGGGCGCCTCGCCGTCGTCTTCTGGGCCTTCGACCTCCACGCCCAGAAGCACCTCACCAACCGTCTCGCGCTCTCCGACGACGGCGGCGAATCCTGGACCATCCTCGACACCGCCCTCCCTGGCCAGGCCGCCAACCTCCTCCCCAACCCCGACGGCTCCCTCGGAATCCTCTACGCCAAGCGCGAAGGCGACGCCCCGGGCGTCTACCTGGCCACCTGCGACCTCCGCGGAAACACCCTCGCCCTCCGCGACACCGTCCAACTCTACGATGTCCAGGACGGCGCCAACGCACTGGGGCGCATCACCACCCAGTTCTACAACCTCAAGTTCGGACAGCCCTCCCTCACCCGCCTCGCCGACGGCGCCTCAATCCTCCTCTTCTGGCGCAAGTCCCCCGACGGACGATACGAAATCGTCCTGCGGAAATTCGCCCGGCCATAGCCGCGCGGACAACGGCCGCACCGCAAAAAAACACCCTCGTTCCGCATGGAACTCGCCGCCACGCCTTGCGGTCCGCGAAAACAAGGCTATATTAACGAACTCGCACCTTTACCCACTTTTTGTCTGTTGCCGTATCATCCGATAGCACCATTAGGAACCCCGTAATGTCAGTCAAAATCAGACTTCGTAGAACTGGCGCCCTGAGCGCCGCCTGCTGGCGTGTCGTCGTGGCCGATGCCCGCTCCCCGCGTGACGGCCGTTTCATCGAAAACCTCGGACTCTACGACCCCCGCCACGACACCGAGAAGATCAACCTCGAACGCGCCAAATACTGGCTCTCCGTCGGCGCCCAGGCCAGCCCCACCGTCCAGGCCATCATCAAGCGCCAGGAGGAAGGCAAGCCCTTCCCGAAGCGCCGCGAACCCGTCAAGAAGGCCGCCCCCGCCCCCAGAGCCGTCAAACCCGCTCCCGCCGAGGCCGCCGAGGCCGCCGAGGCAACTGAAGCCCCCAAGGCAGAAGACGCCCAGTAATCGTCCCGCATCACGTTCCCTTGTCTCAATATGGGTATCTCCTTCCTTAAACGCCTCTTCGGCGGCGGCGCCGAAAGCACCAGCCAACTCCCTGAAATGACCGACGCCCCCGCCGCCGAGGCGCAGGACGCCGCTCCCGCCGAGGAGCCCGCCCCCACCGAAGAGGATCTCGCGGCCTTCGAGAACTTCATCCGCTACGTCGTCTGCGCTCTCGTCGACCAGCCCGAGCAGGTCTCCCTCACCAAAGTCCAGAAAGCCGACCTCACCGTCCTGCAAATCCATTGCTTCAAGAAGGACGTCGGCAAGATCATCGGCAAAAGCGGCAAGACCATCAGCGCGCTGCGCACCCTCGTCAAAGGCGCCGCGGCCCGCAGCGGCCTGCGCGTGACCGTCGATGTGATGGACGACTGAACCACCCGCCCCCACCGCCCCCCACCATGCAGATTGACATCGTCAGCCTGTTCCCCTCCATCTGCCAGGGCGCCCTCGGCGAATCCGTCATCGGGCGCGCCTGGAAGGAAGGCATCGTCGACATCCGGCTCGTCGACCTGCGCGACTACACCCATGACGCGCGCAAGACCGTCGACGACACCCCGTATGGCGGCGGCGTCGGCATGGTGCTCCGCCCCGAGCCGCTCTTCGAGTGCCTCACCGACCTGCGCACCCCGGATTCCCACGTCATCCTCATGACCCCGCAGGGACAGCGCTTCTGCCAGGGCACCGCGCGGCGCCTCGTACAGTGCCCGCACCTCATCCTGGTCTGCGGACACTACGAGGGCATCGACGAACGCGCGCGGCAGTGCCTGATGGACGAGGAACTCTCCATCGGCGACTACGTCCTCACCAACGGCGCCCTCGCCGCCTGCGTCGTCACCGACGCCATCGTGCGGCTGCTTCCAGGCGCCCTCGGCAACGACACCTCTTCGGACGAGGAGTCCTTCGGCAACGAGCCCCTGCTCGAATACCCGCAGTTCACCCGCCCCGCCGCCTACAAGGGCATGAAAGTCCCGGAAGTCCTGCTCTCGGGAAACCATCAGGAAATCGCCGCCTGGCGCCTTGAACAGCGCGTCCTGCGCACTGTCGGCCGCCGCCCCGACCTGCTCTGAGCCAAAGATTTTTTGTCATAACCAATCCGAATCCAATTGTTAGGAGGTTCAACCGCCTTATGAACACCATCGAGAAAATTCGCCAGGAGAATCTCAAGACCGACCTGCCGACCATGAAGATCGGCGACACTGTCCAGATCGGCTTCAGGATTGTCGAAGGCGGCAAGGAGCGCATCCAGAACTTCACGGGCACCATCATCGCCATGCACGGCACTGGCATCTCCAAGACCATCACCCTGCGCCGCGTCGTCAGCGGCTCTGGCGTCGAGCGCATTGTCCCCGTGAACTCCCCGCGCGTCGCCTCCTTCAAGGTCCTCAAGTCCGCCATCGTCCGCCGCGCGAAGTTGTACTATCTGCGCCATCAGGTCGGCAAGGCCGCCAAGCTGCAGACCGTCAACGTCAACGGCTGACATCCCCGCATCCCGTCTTCTCCTACCCGCGCGTCTGCGGGCGCACTGCAAAGGCACGAACCCCGTCAGGCTTTCGTGCCTTTTTGGCTTTTTCCGCCATGCCACCCAAGGGCATCCAGCATCCGTTTGCATTCGAGAACGCCCTCCGCGAGGAGGCGGGGCGCAATCTCGCCATCGCAGGCATCGACGAGGCGGGGCGCGGCCCCCTGGCGGGCCCCGTCGTCATCGCGGCGGTGATCCTGCCCGCCCCGCCCGAGGTCTTCGACCTGCCCGTCAACGACTCCAAGAAACTGACGGCGCGCCAGCGCGAGGAACTCGCCGCCGCCCTCAAGGCGGATCCGCGCGTCTCCTACGCCGTCATCCGCAAAAGCCCCGCCGAGATCGATCGGCTGAACATCCTCCGCGCCACCCAGGAAGGCATGCGCGAGGCCGCCCTGGCGCTCCCGACCCCGCCAGACTACGCCCTCGTCGACGGCCTCGCCTTCGCGCCATTCCCCGTCCCCGTGCGGTTCCTCACCCACGGCGACGCCCTCTCCGCCTCCATCGCCGCCGCCAGCATCCTCGCCAAGACCGAGCGCGACGCCATCATGGTCGAACTGGACCGCCTCTACCCGGAATACGGCTTCGCGGACCACAAGGGCTACGGCACCCCGGCGCATCTCGCCGCCCTCCAGAAACACGGCCCGTGCCCCGAACACCGCCGTTCCTTCGGCCCCGTCGCCCAGCCGCTGCTCTTTTGACACCTCGCCGCCCCGCGGATACTGCCAGCACAGGACTCGCCGCCCGATTCCGCGCCAGGCCCGCCAGCGCGCGATCCGTCCCGCGCTTGGGCGCGATTTTCGGAATCCCCATCGAGACATGAGTTCCCATTCTACGCCAACTGATTTGGAATCCCTGCGGAAACTGCTGGATCCAGTCCCGTGCCGCCTGGTCCGGCAACTCCACCAGGCAGGGCATGAGGCATATATTGTCGGCGGAGCCATCCGCGACCTCCTCCTCGGCCACGCCCCCAAGGACTACGACATCTCCACCAGCGCACGCCCCGAGGAGGTGCGCCGCGTCTTCGGACGGCACCGCTGCCACGTCATCGGGCGGCGCTTCCGCCTCGCCCACGTCTACGCAGGCGGGGACATCTACGAGGTCTCCACCTTCCGCCGACGCCCCGACGCCCAGGAACGCAAAGGCCGCAAGCCCGAAGACGGCCCCATCATCTGGAACGACAACTGCTTCGGAACCCTTGAGGAAGACGCCCAGCGGCGCGACTTCACCGTCAACGCCCTCTACTTCGATGTCGTCGGCAACCAGGGCATCCTCGACTTCTCCAACGGCCTCAAGGACATCCGCGACGGCGTCGTCCGCTGCATCGGCGCCCCCGACGAGCGAATCGAGGAGGATCCCGTGCGCATGCTGCGCGCCCTCAAACTGGTCGCGCAGTGCGGCTTCACCCTCGAACCGCATCTGGAACAGGCCATCCGCCGCCAGGCGCACACCATTCGGCTGGCCTCGCCCGCGCGCCTCTTCGAGGAACTCCTCAAACTCCTCAACCACCCCGCCGCCAGCGAAACCCTCGAAACCATGCACGCGTTCGGCTTCCTCCGCCACTTCTGGCCCACCCTCGACGAGGCCTGGGAGGAAGTGCCAGGGCAGATGGCGAAGAAACTCCTGCGCCTGCGGGGCGCCGCCATCCGCCAGGGCGGATACTCCGATTCCCGCCGCCTCGCCCTCTCCACGACCGCCCTCCCCTTCCTGATGTTCGCCCTCAACCCCGCCCATCCCGCCGAGTTCTGGACCCGAAGCCCCCACACCGCCGACATCATGCACCGCGCCCTCCTGCTCCTCTTCGACGGCTTCAAGGTGCCGCGGCTCTTCCTCGAACGCATCCCGCAAGTCGTCGGACTCGTCCCGCCGCTCCTCGCCACCCCGCCCGACAAGCGCGCCCTCAATCACCCTGAGTACAGCTATGGACGCGCCCTCGCCGCGCTGCTCGTCCAGCTCTTCGGATGGGACTCCGCCAAACTCGACGCCCTGCCGAAGTTCGCCATCCCCGACGACGACAACGACCTGCCCCCACCCGCGGAATGGGACGCCGTCGTCGTGCCGCCACGCCAGGGCCGCCAGCGCCCATCCGTGCGTCAAGAAGAGATCCCAGGCCTCGTCCCGCTTCGCCCCGCCTCCGACACACCGCCGCCGCCGACATCCGCCAGCCCCTGTGCCTTCTTTGAAGAGCACCCCGCCGCCGCTGCACCCTCCGTCATCACCGATTCCATCACTTTCACCCCGGATTCCGCCGACGACGACAAGACGCAGTCCCCCGCCGACGCGCACGCCGCCGAGAAACGCCATCGCCGCCGCCGCCGCACCTCCACTCGCAGGGCCGAGGCCTCCAACGGAGCAGAATCGTGAGCAACCCCGTGTTATCCATCATCCAGCGCTTCTTCCAGCGGAAGTGGACCTCCTTCCTCATCGCCATCGTTCTATTCCTCCATCTCCTCATCGCCTTCCTGCTGTTCCGCTGCCCCGAAGACCATCCCTACCCGCCAGAGGGGACGAAAACGCAGGCCAGCTCCGAAGACGGCCAGGAGAATGACACCCCCGAAAAGAAGCCCGATCCAAAAACCGACGCCGCCCCCCCCGCCCGCCAGACCAGGCGCTATACCGCCACGCACTACCATCGCGCCGACCCCAAGAAATTCACGGGCCGCCTCCCCAAGGGGCTGGACATCATCCGCAGCGGCGTCGTCATCGACATGGACAGCCATGCCATCCTGTGGGCGAAGGACGAGAACAAGCCATATCCCATGGCCTCCATCACCAAGTTGATGACCGCCATCCTCCTCCTCGACCGCATCGAGCAGGATCCGCAGCTCACCCTCGAAACCACCGTCAAGGTCACCAACGAGGACTTCAAGAAGATCAAGGGCAAAGGCGGCGTCTATCTCAGCGCCAACGAAACCTTCACCCTCCAGGAATACCTCAAGTGCATGCTCATCAAAAGCGCCAATGACTGCGCCTATGTCGTCGGCAGGTTCCTGGGGCAAGGAGATCCCGCCAACTTCGTCCAGGCCATGAACCGTCACGCCGCCGAACTCGGCCTCGACACCCTACGGTTCCTCAATCCGCACGGACTCCCCGTCGACCGCGCCGACGGAAAACGCGAGGAGAACCAGGGCTCCGCCCTCCAGATCGCATACCTCGCCGAATGCGCCATGCAGAATCCCGAAATCATGAAGTGGGCGGGCACCCCGAAGGACTGCATCCGCGAAACGGGGAAGCGCTTCGACCTGCACTCCACCAACCACCTCCTCCGCGACCGCGTCCCAGGCATCACTGGCCTCAAGACCGGCTTCACCAACACCGCGGGTCACTGCATCGTCGTCACCTGCACCCGAAACCAGCGCACCATCCTCGTCCTCGTCATGGGCGTCCAGCGCAGCGACCGCGGCAAGGCCCGCGACAAAGCCGCCCGCGACCTCCTCGAATGGGCCTTCAAGCAGCCCGCAGGCCTCTAACCCCGTCCCAGCGCATGAAACTCTCCGTCATCATCCCCGCCTACAACGAGAAGGACACCATCCTCAACATCCTGGAGCAGGTCCGCAACTGCGGCGTCCCCGACCTCGAAATCGTCGTCGTCGACGACTGCTCCACCGACGGCACCACAGACATCCTGAAGGGGCTCCCCGCCGCCCCGGACCTCAACATCGTCCACCACGAGCGCAACCAGGGCAAGGGCGCCGCCATCCGCACCGCCCAGCAGCTCGTCACGGGGGACGCCGTGATCATCCAGGACGCCGACCTCGAATACTCCCCCGCCGAGTTCCCCGCCATGCTCAAGCTCATCGAGGAGGGCAAAGCCGACGCCGTCTTCGGCTCCCGATACTCGGGCCGCGTCATCCTCGTCGACACCTTCGTCCACTATGTCGGCAACAAATTCCTGACCACCGTCTCGAACTTCTGCTCCAATCTCCATCTCACCGACATGGAGACCTGCTACAAGATGGTGCGCCGCGAACTCTTCCAGAGTTTCCACCTCGAATGCAACCGCTTCGGCTTCGAGCCCGAAATCACCGCCAAACTCTCCCGCTCCCGCGCCCGCATCTACGAAGTCCCCATCGCCTACACCGCCCGCGCCTTCGACGCAGGCAAGAAAATCGGCTGGAAGGACGGCGTCGCCGCCATCTGGTATATCCTCAAATACAACTGGTTCAAGCGCAAACTGTAACTCCTTCCAGAAGGGCCTCCGCCATGACGCTTCACCGCCTGCTCCTCGCGTTTGCCTGCCTGCTCCTCTCAGTCCATCCCCTCGCCGCGCAGTTCCAGAAGGGAAGACTGCCCGCCTGGAAGGAGGCCCCCGCCGACTACAAGGGGAAATACCAGTGGGGCGTCCGCGGCGTGATGAAGCCCGCCGACCAGTTCCCTGAACTCGCGCCGTTCCTGAAGGAACTGCCAGGGAATCCGAAAGTCGTGAAGGTAACTGGCATCATCCTCGGCGGCACGGGCGCCGAAGACGGCCTCCAGCCTGGCGACATCATCCTCGCCGTCAACGGCCGCCCCGCCAGCGCACCCATGAAGGAGGAAGAAGACCTCCTCCTGAAACTCTGGCGCCCCGACGGCGGAAAGGGAAAGATCCTCGAACTCCGCACCCACCTCGGGCACTACTACCACACCATGCGCGACCAGTACCGCGACGCCCCAGGCGCCCGCGAGTTCCAGGACTTCGTGCCCGTCTGGTGGGACGAGGTCTGCGCCATCCTCTCCCAAGACGACCTGGCGCCGCACCTGGCGGACACCCTCCAGCGCCTCGTCAAGGTCGACACCCTCGTCGACCGCTACCGCCTCCCCATCTACCGCTACACCGCCCGCAATCCCTTCAAGATCGAGGCCGTCGCCGCCAGCGTCGTCCGCCGCCTGAAGGCCCCCGACGGCGCCGACGACCACGGCCTCCTCCGAGGCACGCTCGACACCGCACGATATCTGCTCGACTTCCAGGAGGCGCCCGCCTGGCCGCAAGACGCCCGGGCGCCCGACCTCCAGACCATGGACGCGCTCCTCGCGCACATCGAATCCGTCCTCGCCAAGGCCGCCGCGCACCACGCTCGCGCCTTCGCCGCACTCTCCAACGAGGAACGGGACTTCATCCTCAAACATCGGGACGGCCTGATGCAGTCCTTCCTGAACCACCACATGCTGAGCTACGAACCAGACCTCAAGGCCATCGAGAACTATGTGCGGCTGCTCGAACTCATGGCGAAAATCGACCTCGCCGAACTCTTCGCCCAGGCCCGAATCGCCTCCACCCTGACCACCCCCGCATTCCTCGACGCCGTCCGACGCCTCGCCGCCAAGGACGCCGCAAAGCCAGTCGTCGCCGCCAGGCAGACGCCCTACGGGAAAATCGTCGTCGCGGGCACCGCCGACAACCGCCACACGGACGACGCCGCCGTCCTGATCGACCTGGGCGGCGACGACCTCTACCTGAACCGCCAGGGCGCCAGCATCCCCGGCCAAGTCCCCACCGCCATCCTCGTCGACCTCGGCGGCAACGACCGCTATGAAAACACCGACAACTTCTCCCAGGGCTGCGGCGACCTCGGCGTCGGAATCCTCCATGACCTGGCAGGAGACGACATCTACATCGGCATGAGGGCCGTCCAGGGCGCCTGCTTCGGCGGCATCGGCATCCTCCTCGACACCGCAGGCAACGACACCTACCGCTCCCTCTCCTTCTCCCAGGGATGCGCCCTCTTCGGCGCGGGCCTCCTCCTCGACCGCGCGGGCAACGACCGCTACGAGGGCCTCTCCGCCGTCCAGGCCGTCGGCTCCGTCAAGGGCGTCGGCATCCTCTCCGACCTCGCGGGCGACGACACCTACTACTGCAAGGGCGGCAGCCAGACCTCCTACCAGACCCGTGGACACTTCGAGGGCTGGGGACAGGGCATCGGCTTCGGACTGCGTCCCTACGCATCGGGCGGCTTCGGCCTCCTCGCCGACTGGAACGGCCGCGACGCCATGGAGGGCGGCGCCTTCACCCAAGGAGGCGGATACTTCTACGGCTTCGGAATGCTCTTCAACGGCGGACACGACGACGACTTCTACATCGGAACCCGTTACGCGCAGGGCTTCTGCGCCCACCAGGCCGTCGGGGTCTTCATCGAGGAAGGCGGCAACGACAAATACCGCACCACCCACTGCGTCGCACAGGGACTCTCCTGGGACGAAACCGTCGTCCTCTTCCTCGACCAGGGCGGAAACGACGACTACGACGCAGGCACGGGCGGCTTCAGCCTCGGCGCCTCCGCCCACAACGGCATCCTCATCTTCCGCGACCTGGAGGGGCGCGACCAGTACGGCCCCTCCAGGGCCGCCTCCGCAGGCGGCAACCACTATCACGGCGGACACTCCCTCTCCATCTTCATCGACGAGGGACACGCCGACGACACCTACCACGGCCGCAAAAACAACTCCACCGAAACCGGCCCCGACGACTTTATCTTCATCGACAAATAGCCCCACGCGGAACGGGGGGCCGATTCCGCCCCGCCCCCGCATCTACCCGGCGTGTGCCAGCGGGCTTGCCGATTCCGCCGCAAGAATGCGGCGGCACGGCACCGCGGAGGATGGCGCATGGGGCGGGCGGCGCGAAAACACCGGGGGCGGCGCACAGGCGGGAGCAATGGGGCTTGGCGGCGGGCACCGATCACCCGCCCATATCCGCGCGGGCCGCGATCGGCGCCCGGCGTGTGCCAGCGGGCTTGCCCGCTGGCAAAGCCCCGCCGCCCCGCATCCGCCCCGCCCGATACCACATCGCCGATTTGGCGTATGGTGGAGATTGGCCGGCCGCGCAGAAGCGCGGCCCTCCCACCGCCCACAACTCGCCCCGCACCCGCTGAGCGCGGCGGGGGGGGTGCGCCCCCGATTCCGCCCCGCCCCGCATCCGCCCCGCTGATTCCCGCCCATTGGTCCGGCTTTCGCGGGAGAAGCCGCTATGGGAGCACGAGCGCGTCGCCTGGGGGGATGGTGACTTCGGCGGGGAGGCCGGGGAGGCCGAGCCTGGCGGCGTCGAGTTTGACCTTCCGCGGCTTGGTTCCTGGATTGAGAAGGATGAGCAGCCAGTGGCCGTCGCCGTCGTGCAGGAGGGCGTTGTCGGCCTCGGGAAGGCCTGCGGCGGCGAGTTTCTCGGGATGGTTCTCGGAGCGCAGGAAGAATGCCTCGTGCCTGGCTAGGATGCTGGAGGCGCGGGCGATGGCGGTGAAGGAGCGCGCGTCCATGCAGGGGAAGGTGTAGACGAAGAACCCGTTGTTGGCGTCGATGGCGCGCCGCATCACCTGAGCGAGGGTGCATGGGGGGACGGGGCGCTTGTTCCCATATTCGTAGGGACGTAGGATGGCGCCGAGTTGGAACGGCGTGCGCTTGAGCGCGGCGCGGGTGGCCTGGAGGGTGGCCAGGTCGCGGCCATAGCCGAGGACGGCCAGGTCGATGCGCCCGTCGAGCTTACGCCAGTCGACGCCGTATTGGCTGTGGGTGTCCTCGCATTCGTATCCCGAGTAGACGGACAGGATGACGCCAGGGAGGGTCTGGTGGATGGAGTCGCGGAAGAGCTGGGCGAGATCGGCGAAGCGCGTGGTCATGAAGTCGGTCCAGGCGGGCAGATGCCGTTCGGCGATTTCCCGCGCGGAGGGGACGCCAGGGAGCTTGGCGCCCTTGGCGAACTCGGCGCGGCAGTCGTCGCAGAAGCAGGCGATCTGCGAATGGAGTACATTCTCCTCGAAGTCCCAGTTGATGTTGGTGACGTAGCCGAGTCGTTTGTGCCATTTGGGGAGGGTCGCGAGGATGAAGGCGCGGCACTCGGGGGCGCCAAGGATTTCGCGCGGGCAGACGAGGAAGTCGGAACGCCTGCCGCGGAGGTCGACGAGAGCCTTGCGGGGATGCGCCTTGACGTAGGGCGCGAAACTGAAGTTCCACTCCTTGAAGTGGAAGAAGGTGGACTGCGGAAGCAGGTTGCAGTGGTTGCGGAGGGCGGCGTTGACGCAGGTGAGCCCCATGCCGCGGAAGAACTCGACCAACGGGGTGTAGAGCGATTTGTCCCGCAGGCTCGGCAGCCACCCGGTGCTCATGCGGACGCCGAGGCGCCTGGGCTGGCTCCCCTGGATGCGCGGCAGCAGCACGAGCGGGACGCGCTGCGGCGCCTCGGCAAGCGCGTCGGCGGGGCTTTCGGCGTGGAAATAGAATGCGTCGCCGCCTGCGGCGTCTTCGTCGACGGCGAGGAATGCGGCGAGGTAGTGGTGGCCTGGAAGCGCGGGCTTCCACGGGCGCGGCCCCGCGATTTCGATGCGCCATCGCGTCCAGCCCTTGCCGAGGGGCGAGGCGGGCATCTGGCGGTGCTTCACCTCGTAGACCTCGTAGTATCCGCTGGCGCCGAGGAGGCGGATGCCTGACGGCAGGTCAAGGACGACGGCGTAGTCGCGGGCGGTCCTGCCAGGGAAGCCGCGCGGCGCGAAGAGCAGTTGCTGCAGGCCGCCTCTGGCGACATGGAGCGCGTCGGCCTTCCAGTTGGGCCAGAGTTCGGTGGCGCCGTCGGCGAGGGTCAACTGCCAGCGGCCAGGGGCGGCCTTCTTCCAGCCCTCGGGAAAGGGAATGGGCGCGCCCGCCACGGAGAGGCGCGCGTCGGCGCCTTCGGGCGCCTGGAGCTCCAGTTCATTGAGGCCGCTGGCAAGGGCGGCGCCCTGCGGGGCGGGACGCCCGTTGACGGCAAGGCGCACCCCCCTGGGAAGGCGCGCCTCCAGACGCTGGGCGCTGAGGGCGAGGCGGTATTGCGGGGAGCGCAGCAGCGGCCGCAGGGCCGCGTCGGCGGCGTCCCACTGGAAGCGGAACGTGCCGTTGCCGTCGAGGTTGAAATTCAGCGCGCTGGCGCCGCCGATGACGGCGGCGGGCTGGCGGTCGAAGGCGATTCGGGCGCCCAGCAGCAGCGGCGCGTCCGAGCGGAGGGCGAGGCGGTTGGCGCCTGGAATGAATTCAGGCCAGGCGGCGAAATCCGCGGTGGGGACGGCGCCGACCAGGCGCGCCTCGAAGAAGTCGGCGTTCTCGTGGAGGCCAGCGCCCTGGATGGGCTGGTAGCTGCTCTGCTCCTTGGCGGGCTTCTCGAAACGGCCCAGTTTGATCTGAAGCGGCGCGTCTGGAAGCCCGCCGAGCGTCTTCCACGGAACCGCGACCTCGGCGGCCCAATGCCCGTCTTTCTCCACGTTGTACACGGCGACAGCGGCCCTGGCGCCAGATTCCCAGCCTGGGTCGCGCCTGCCCCAGAGATCCTGGAGGGGGCTCTTGCAGTCGAGAATCGCGCCAGTGGCGCTCACGAGGAGCTCGAAGGCATGGCCAGGGGCACTGGGATGGCGCAGGAGCGCGACGACGCAGTCGTCCTGGGAGGCCTTGAGGTCGTCGTGCCTTGCATGGCCGCGCTTGAACTCATGGAGGCGGTTGGCGGAGGGGGCGAGGGCGGATTCCTGGCAGCGGAAGGAGAGGTACAGGCATTCGTCGTCCCAGAGCAGCCGCGCGGTGGTCTGTTCGACGGCGAAGGCGCTGCGGCCCTGGAGGATGAAGGGCGCAAGAGGGATGCTGTGGCGCCAGGCGTCGTCGTCGAGGCGTCCGTCGATGGCGGGGGTGCCGCGACCGACGGCGACGGAAGCGGAGGAGGGGACGGGGATGGGCGGCGGGAGGGCGTCCAGTTGCGCGGGGGCAAGAGAGGCTTCGGTGGTGATGACGATGCGGTCGAGGAAGAACTCCGCCTTCGGGCTGCCTGAGAACTGGAGGACGGCCTCGGGGAAGGCGGCGAAGGCGGGGACGGGGCCGAAGTGGAGCCACTGCCAGTCGTCCCCGTCGGCGAACTTCACGTAGGGGGTGACGCGCTGGCGGCTGCCGAGGTGGTACAGCACGGCGGAGGCCTCCTCCGCCCCCTGGCGCCGCATCCGCGCATAGTAGTGGACGGGGCGCGTGGTGGCGGGGACGGGCAGGCGCGCCCCGTAGTACCAGCGCTTGCCCCAGACGACCTCCTGCCCGTCCACCTTGCGGACGCGGGCAAAGGTCCCTGGGCGCTCGGCGCCGCGCAGGCAGACGGGCGGGACGGCGAGGTCGGCGAGCGCGGGGGCCTCCTCGACGGCGGCGGTGAGGTTTCGCACCTCGAAAGTGGCTTCATTGGCGCCGCTCGGGAGGAAGAGGCTGAAGGTGGAGGCGGGGGCGGCGTCGGCGTAGGAGACCGCCATCGTCTGCCATTCGGCGGAGAGTTCAATGGGGGCCTTGCCGTAGGACCAGCCGAAGCGCCCGTTGATGCCGCATTGCACCTTGCCCGCTCCGCGCACTTCGCAGCGGTAGACCGTCCGGCGCCCTGGCGTCGCGGGCACGCTGACGCTGACGCCTGCATGCCTTCCTGCGGCCTCCACTTTCAGAATGCCATCCTGGAGCCTGCATTTCGAAGCGTTGACGGGGCGGAACTCCCGCAGCGGCAGGTCGGCGGCGAAAAGGAAGGCGGCGGCGAGCAAGGCAAGGCAGGCGGCGTAGCGGTTCATGGCGTTCTTTTCCCTTTTGTTCCTGCGGAGGCAGCGGGTTCAGGCCGGATTGTTCAACGCGGACGGCGGGTCATTGTGTCAATGTAACGCACTTTTCCCAGATAGGACAGTTCCATCGCCATTTCGTCATGCCAAGCTGGCGTGTCTGCATCCTCGAAGGCAGGCACGCCGACTGGAGATGGAACGTCCAATTACTTGTTCTTGCGGATGCAGAAGTTCAGGTTGGAGAGTTCAGTGCGGGCGACGGCGGCGGCGTGGCCGTCGCCGAATACGGCATTGGCCTTCTTGTTGTGCAGGAACCAGATGCCCTTGCCAGTGACATTGAAGCCATCGGGGACGCAACTCTTCCAGGGGCTGCCCCAACTGCAGCCGTCGTAGGTGAAGTCGGTGTAGGTGTCCTTGCCGTAGTTGTCGGCGAAGCAAAGCAGGTCGCTGAGGCGTTCAGCCTGGGTGCGTCGCAGCGCCAGGGTTTCCGAACTGGAGAGCACGGCCCTCGCGGCCGGCATCTGGTTGTAGCCGTAGTCGGCGTATTTCCAGGCCATCTTGCGCCCGTAGGGATTGGTCGGGCAGTTGAGGATGGAGCTGGGCAGGTTGGAGATGGAAAAGACTTTGGTGGGGAGGTACTGGGTCTTCAGGTAGTCGCCCGCGAAGGGGTGCTGCTTTTCGTTGCACCAGTAGTAGGAGCCAGAGGTCGGCTTGGGGACGGTGGCGGGGAAGAAGAACTCGTCGTTGTCGGTGAGGTAGAAGTTCAGGGTGAAGCCCAACTGCTTCAACTGGTTCAGGCAGGAGATGGCCTTGGCCTTCTCGCGCGCCTGGTTGAGCGCGGGCAGCAGCATGCTCGCCAGGATGGCGATGATCGCGATGACGACAAGCAGTTCAATGAGCGTGAACAGGTTGGTCTGGCGGTTCATGGTGGTTTCTCCGTGGGTTATGCGGTTTCGCGAATGACGAGTTTGGGTTGCAGACGGGAGCGATCGACGGGACGGTCCTCGCCTAGAATCTGGTTGAAGAGCAACTGGGCGGCGACGGCGCCCAGTTCGCGCATGGGATTGGTGATGCTGGTAAGGCGAGGGTGGAGGTGGTCGCAGTACGGCAGGTTGTTGAAGCCTATGAGGCGAATCTCCTGGCCGAGCATGCCGCCCATGCCGCGGCGGCAAAGTTCGCCGTGGACAAGCATCGCGCGGCTGTCGTTGGTGGAAAGGCCGACGGGATAGGGGCCGTGGCTGAGTTCATCCATAAGCGGCGGCAGGGCTTCAATCGGGGAGGCGGGGACGCCGGAAGTCAGGCAGAAGGAGCGGCAGGGAAGGCCCGCCGCATCAGCGGCGGCCCGGAATCCGCGCAGGCGTGCGCCGAATTGGTGGCTCACGGCGCTGCCCTCGGTCAGCAGTCGCACGCACCCGGTCGAGATGAGGCGCTCCGCCGCAAGATGGCCGCCCAGTTCGTTGTTGATATCCAGGTGCGGCAGGGAGACGCCCGCTGGCAGCGGCGAGTTGATCACGACCACCGAAGTGCCCTGGCGCGTCAGCCGCTTCAGCAGCGGCGGGATCGGGCTGCGCGAGACATCAGCGGGCAGATAGGTCACGATCCCTACGTTCTTCGTGCGCTCGGTCTGCGTCAGCAGTTCGAAAAGGCGCTCGCCGCTGATGTCGAAGGAGACGCTGTAGGAAAAGCCCTCCCGGTTCGCCTCCTCCGTCAACCCCTGCAGCAACGGCTGCACCAGTTCCGGGTTGTAGGTCGGCAGGAAAAAGCCCAGCGACGGCCCCAGGCCGCGCTTCAGGCAACTCGCCATCCGATTCGGAGAATACGACAGGCGCGCCGCCACCTCCCGAATCCGGTTGCGGGTCTCCTCCGCCACAAGGTGGCTTGTCCGCTCACCCAGCGCCCGACTCACCACTGTCACCGAAAAGCCCGTCGCCTCCGCTATGTCCCGTAATGTCGCCATGGTCACAACTCCCTTTCCACCTCTTTGCAAACGTTTGCTGTACTATAATGCGGCATGGATGGTTTGTCAAACGAAACTGGCGTGGCAGACCAGATGCCAAGGTGGGACGCCCTGGGGAATTTTGCGGGCGGCGGCTTGACAATGGGCAATGAGCCGCTATTTTAATGTAGTTTTCAGCAATCGTTTGCAACGTGTGACACACAAAGAGTTGCGGCAACTGTTTTTGGGGCGAGGAGGTCTGGATGACGAGACGAGTGATGTGGGTTCTGCTGGCTGGGGTGGCGTTGGCGTTGGCGGGCGACCAGGTGTTGTTCCAGGACGGCTTTGCGAACTACGTGCTTTCCAGCGGTGCGCCGAACTGGCTCATCCACAGTGGGAAATGGGAGTTCAAGGACGGGGTGGTGCGGCAGATTGACCCGAAGGCGAATGGGGCGCTGCTGTTCCTGGACGGCAAGTCCTTCAGCGATGTCCGCCTGAAAGTGCGTTTTCATCCGGACGGCGGCGCGTCGCAGGTTCGTGCGGCGGGGCTGGTGTTCCGCGCGAAGGACAGCCTGACCTACTACTGGGTGCATTTCGATGTGCGGAACTCCCAGGTCGTGCTGGCGCGGCGCACCCCCGAGAAGGGGTGGATCATCGTGCGGCGGGCCGGGGGCGTCCAGATTGCACCCGGGGTGTGGCACGTGGGCGAGGTCACGGCCGTCGGGCAGAAGATGAGCGTCAAACTGGACGGCAAGGCGATTCTCACGGCGGAGGACGGCGCGCTGTCGGCGGGGCGGGTCGGATTGCGAACCGGGATGGGGATCATCGGCTTCGACGACTTTGAGGTCAGCGGTCAGCCGGCCGACGATTCCAAGTTCGTGAGGCACACGGCGCCCCCCGAGGACGGGAAGACGCGCCGCCTCGCGGTACCGCGTGTGGTCTCCTCCCGGGACTGCGGCTATTTTCCGGTGCTGCTCCACCTGGGCGGGCAGAAGTTGGGCGCCGTCATCCGGGCGGGCGCGCCGCATGTCGGCATCGGCGGGCGCCTGGACTGGATATGCAGCGAGGACGGCGGGAAGAGCTGGAGCCAGCCGAGTGTGATCGTCGACAGCCGCCATGACGACCGCAACCCTGCGGCGATGCTGACGCGCGACGGGCGGATCATCGTCATCTATTCCGAGGCCAGCACCTACAATGAGAAAGGCGAATACAACCCGAAGTACGGCACCTTCTCCCTCTTCCTCACTGAATCCGCCGACGGCGGCAAGACCTGGAGTCCCAAGCGCCCGCTCGTCTTCGAAGGATACCAGACGCAATGCGTCTACGGGCAGGGGATCACTCTTGCCAACGGCGACCTTCTCGTGCCCTGGTACACTGGAAAGACGGTCGGTGGTTTCATCCGCTCGAAGGACGGGGGGCGGACATGGCGGCAGCCGAAGGTGATCGGGCCCTGCTGTGAAATCGCCTTCGCGGAGGTCGCCCCGAAGGAGATCGTCGCCGCCGGTAGAACCAAGAGCGGCTGCCTGATCCTGCGCTCGACCGACAACGGCGAGACCTGGAGCAAGCCCGAACGACTCACTCCCAAGGGGATGCATCCCGCCACCCTGATTCGGCTGGCGGACGGACGGCTCTTCCTGGCCTACAGTTGCCGCATCCGCCCCTTCGGAATCAAGGTTGCGCTCAGCCTGGACAACGGGAAAAACTGGAAGGAGGAAAACTCGGCCTACATTTCGTGGGACAGCAGCAATGGCGACAGCGGCTACCCGTCGGCCGTCCAACTGGCGGACGGCAGCGTCGTGGTCGTCAGTTATGCCGTCGGCAGCGGGATGCTGCCCGAGGCGATCCAGTCGCAGTGCGCCATCCTCTCTCCTGAGAGCCTGAACCAACTCGGCGCCGCCGACCCCATTGTTACCAAACCTTGAATGGAGATTTCCGCAATGCGCATTTCCCTGGCATGCCTGGTGGCGTTTCTTGTTAGCGTGGTGTTCGCGGCGCCGCATCCCGGCCTGGTCACGGCGGGGCGCGGCACGCCAGTCATCGACGGGCGGCTGGACGAGGCGGCCTGGTCGGGGGCGATTGCGCTCAAGCCGTTCCTGTTGCAGAAGGCGGGGCGGCCGGCGACGGAGGAGACGGAACTGCGCATCCTCTGGGATGACGAGGCGCTCTATTTCGGCTTCCAGTGCCACGAGCGTGCCCTGAACCCTGTCGACAACCGCCTCCATGCTTTCAAGCGGTCGTGCACCACGCACGATTCCGATGCGCTCTACAAGGACGACTGCGTGGAGGTACTGCTGGTGAATCCCACAACGCCGAAGCGCGTCTACGACCTCATCGTGGGCGCCAGCGGCGCGTTCAAGGACAGTGTGGCGGCGCGGACGGAGGCGATGTGGGTGAAGCGCGACGCGGCGTGGGAGTCGGGCGCGAAGGTGGCGGTCGTCGTCGTCGAAGGGGCGGCGGGCGCGTGGACGGCGGAGTTCGCGATTCCGTGGAAGTCGCTGGGAGGCCGGTGCGGCGGGGCGTGGCTGTTCAAGGCGGCGCGCTTTGAGAAGCCGTCGCAGGAGAACAGCGCGTGGCAGCCGATTGAGATAGGCATCCATCTGCCGGGGGAGTTCTCCGAACTGCGTCTGGCGGATTCGGTGCCAGGGGTGGCGTTGGAGGCGTGGCCAGAATTCGTTCCAGGTGAAAACACGATGGCGTTCCAGTGTGACGGAGGGATGGCGACCAGCGTTGAGGCGACGGTCGCCTTTTCCGGGGCGACGCCGAGACATTTCCGCGCCGCCATGCCGGGGACTGGGACGGGACGTCTACCCTTCCAACTGGAGGGGCGTGGAAACTTCATCTTCCACTGGAGCGTGGAAGGCGCCGCCAACTTCGCGGACGTCTTCCGTTCTCCAGACTATTCGCTGGCCGCCAGCGCACAACTGCTGGAGGTGGAACTGAAGGGGGCGCGGCTGATGGTAAACGGCCACCCCGCCGCGAAGGCGGCGGCACTCCGCAGCGGCCTCAACGAACTGCGGCTGTCTGGGGCTACGCCGGGTGTGCGGATGCAGGCGGGCGGCTACCCCCTGGAATTCCCCGACGGATGGCGGACGGAAAAGGACGGCACCCACACGCTGAAATTGGCATGCGGCATCTCCTCGGTCTGGCCGAACTGGCAGGAGCAGGGGCTCTGGGTCAACCGGGGCGGCATCCAGCAGTTGCTGCTGGCGCCGCACGGCATTCCGGGACACGCCGTCTCCGACTACGGCTGGACGGTGGAACTGCCGGCGGGAATGAAACTTCTGGGGGCAAGCGGATACTACGATCGTTATCCGCTTGAGACCACCGCTCTAACGGGAAACCGCTGGCGGGTTACAGTGAAGCGCTCCCTCAAATGGCGGGAGGCGCTCCAGGGACATGAATACATCGCGCTGGTGCTGGGAATCGACGAGAAGGCGCCTGGACATGGCGGGCAGTTGCACTTCTGGGCCACCAGCGCGTCGGCGTGCGTGCGGGAGGTCCCGCAGACCATCGAGGTGCACTACCTGCCGCCGGCGCACGGCGGGCATCCGCGGAAATTCTTGGTGCAACTCTGGTGTGGCTGGCTGGCGAAACTCGACCGACGCGACCTTTTCCCGCTGTATCTCGACTACATGTGCGGCGCGGGGACAACGCAGGTGCCCTTCCTGCCAGGCGCGCCGCATGAGGTGCCGAGTTTCTTCTGCATCAACTTCAAGACCTGGAACCTGAACCTGTCGGAGTATGCGGCGGCGCATCCAGCGCGCCAGCGCGTCACTTTTGCAGGCAAGGCGGATCCGACGATGGTCTGCCCCCATGAAATGCTGGCGCAGGGGGATTTCCGCGCCGAACTGAAGCGGCTGCTGCCAGTCTGGCACGCCGCGCACGGCCGCTGCCAGGAGATCCAGTGGGACTTCGAGCACGGGGTTTTCGGGGATTCCCCCATCTCCTGCTACTGCCCGCGCTGCCTCGCCGACTTCGCGAAGACCGCGAAACTGTCGGCGCCGCCGAAACCCGCCGACTTGCAGAAACACCACGGCAAGGCCTGGATCGAGTTCATGACCCAGCGGCAGGCCGACATCGCGGCGCTGCTGCGCGATGCCATCCACGAGGCGCTTCCGGCTGGCACGGTCTTTTCGGTCTATTCGGGCTACGAGTGCGAAGCCACGCACCGCGTCTACGGCGTCGACTGGCGCAAACTGGACGGCAGAATCGACCGCGCGTCAACGGGCTACGGGCGCAATCCGGCCAATCTGGAGGCGACGCACGCGGCGCTGGAGAAGACGCCGCTGGTGCTGGGCGCCATCATCCACCCATATCGCTTCACCGAGCGCTTCCCCCCGCGGGTCTTCACCGCCGCGCAGTTGATGCGACGCGCCTGCGACGCCACCGCCGGCATCCTGCTGTACTACTACCCCACCGCCGACGGCCGCAGTTTCTCCGCGCTGGCGAAGGCCACCACTCTCATCGCCGCGCACGAGGAGTGTTTCCTCAATCGCCGAAACGAGGTCGCGAAACTGCAACTCCAGGGCGGCGGCGAGGCGGAAGCCGCGCTGCTCTCCGATGGCCGCGGCAGGCAGTTGGTCGTGCTGATGAACGGCGGCACCGCCCCGCGGACCATCACCTGCGGGCTTCCTGGCGTGCGCGGATTCATCGACTCCTTCACTGGGAAACCCGCCCCGAACCCCGTGGCCCTGAAACTCGCTCCTGGCGACATCGCCGCATTCACCGTCGCGCCGTAGTCCGTGCAGAAGCGAGCACGCTACTGGCAGACGGGGCGAGGCGGGCTACATTATTGGGGATGCGCGGTTCTCCATGAGGGGCGCTTTCACGCCATCTCGTCATGACGGCATGGCGAGATGCAGTTGTCGCCCCTCAAGGGAAATTGCGCAAACGGCAAAGGTCGCCCGCAGTGGGGCGACGCCAGTTTCCCATGGGCGGGCTGCCGCGCCCGGGAAGCCGTCTGCATTTTTGCGGCAGCGGGAACAGGGAGTGCACATCGCCATGGCTGCAAACGACACCTTCCAGAAGAAACTCATCGCGGGACTGCTCGGGATTTTCCTGGGCGGATGGGGCATCCACAAATTCTTCCTCGGCTACAAGCAGGCAGGCATCACGATGCTGGTGGTATGGCTGGCGGCGGCGTTGCTGGCAAAGTTGATCTTCGGGTTCCTAGGCATCATCTGCAGTCTGGTGTCCCTCGTCGGCCTCATTGAAGGCATCCTGTATCTGGTGAAGCCGGACAGCGAGTTCGAGGCGACCTATCTCCAGGGAAAGAAGGAGTGGTTCTGAACCGACAACCAAAAGAGGCTGCATGAACATGAAGTCCACATTTCGCCTGGCCGCGCTGCTGGCGGCCTGCCTGTTGTTTTCCTCGTGCGCGCTGATTTCGCAGGGCGGCAAGGCCCCGGAGACGAAGATTGCGCAGGTGCTGCGCAAGTACATCGATTCGGGGGAGTTGCCGCACGCCATCGACATCCTCTTCAACAACGGCAAGGAGGAGATCACGTGCGTGGGCTGGGCGGATGTGGACGCGCGGCGTCCAGTGACCATCGACGATCCGTATATGCAGTGCTCGCAGACCAAGGGCTTCTGCGGCGTCACGATCGCGATGCTGGTCGAGGAAGGAAAGTTGTCGCTGGACGACCCCGTGTCGAAGTATCTTCCTGAGTTCAAGACGCTGTGGGTGCTTGAGTCGGACAAGGACGGCGTGCGCACGCTGCGGAAGGCGAAGAACACGCTGACGGTGCGGATGGTGATGAACCACACGGGCGGCTTCCCGTTCGAGATCCCCGCCAAGCAGGCGGCGATTCCAGGCGGCGGCTGGTCGGGCGGCATGCCGCTGCGGTCGGTGGCGGCGACGGCGGCCTCGCAGCCGCTGCTCTTCGAGCCAGGCACCAAGGTGAAATACTCCAACACGGGCATCGACATCGGGGCGGCGGTCGTCGAGGCGATCACAGGCAAGAAGTGGGAAGTCTTTCTCCAGGAGCGCGTGCTGGATCCGCTCGGCATGAAGGAGACCTGCTTCAAGCCCTCCGACGCGCAGCTCGCGCGCCAGATCGAACTGTATGTAGTCAAGCCTGGCACCAAGGCGAAGCGGATTCCCTTCAACGGCTGGCAGCAGCGCCCGTACAACGACGACCATGTCTTCGCCTCCGCGGGGGCGGGCCTGTGGACCACCGCGCGCGACCAGATCAAGTTCTACAAGATGCTGATGAACCTCGGGGTGGGCGACAACGGCGTCCGCCTCCTCAAGGAGGAGACCGTGAAGACGCTGCTGGCGACTTCAAGCCGTCCTGAGGCCCTGGGAAAATACTCGCTGGGGCTGAACATCTCGAAGGACGGGTGGTTCGGGCACGGCGGCGCGTGGGGGACGGGCTGCTGGGTGAATCCCGCCAAGCGCCAGTTGAAGTTGTGGGCGGTGCAGTTGAACGGCACCCCGCGTCCGTGGGACAAGGAGCGCGTCCAGGCCGAAAACGAGTTCTTCGCGGAACAGTTGGACAATGCGTCGCAGGACGCCTATACGGGCCGCACGAACTAGAGACGAGGAGGCTTGCGATGATTGCGTTGGTTGGCGGCACGGTGAAGACGATGGCGGGGCCCGACATTGTGGACGGGCAGGTGCTGGTGGACGGCGGCAAGGTGGTCGCGGTGGGGAAGCGCGTGCGGATCCCGAAGGATGCGGAGCGGCTGGACTGCCGCGGCTGCCTGGTGACGCCGGGGCTGATCGACGCTCACACGCATGTCGGGATGCAGGAGAACAGCCTCCGCTGGGAGGGCCTCGACCTCAACGAGAACACCACCAAGGGGGTGACGCCTGACATGCGCGCGATCGACGCCGCCGACCCGCGCGACGAGGAACTGGGTGCCGCGCTCGCGGCGGGGGTGACGGCCGTGTGCATCACGCCAGGCTCCCGCAATGTGGTCGGTGGCGCCGCCTGCGCCATCAAGCTCCACGGGAAGTGCATCGACGACATGGTGATCAAGGAGCCGGTGGCGATCAAGGCGGCCTTTGGCGAGAACCCCAAGGGCCACGGCCAGGAGGGCCATTCGCCCAAGACCCGCATGTGCGTCGCCGCGATGCTGCGCAATCTCCTCGCCAAGGCGCGCGAATACGCGCGCCAGTTGGACGAGGCGGCGAAGGACTCTTCCAAGACCCCGCCCGCCTTCGACGCCGAATTGCAGGCGATGCTTCCGGTCGTCCGCGGCGAAATCCCGCTGAAGGTGCACGCGCACCGCGACTACGACATCCTGACCGCCCTGCGGATCGCCCGCGAATACGGAATCCGCCTGACCCTGGAACACTGCACCGAGGGGCATCTGATCGCGGACAAACTGAAGGAGGCGGGTTTCCCCGTGCAGGTGGGCCCCTCCTTCGGCCACAAGAGCAAGCCCGAACTCCGCGAGAAGAGTTTCGCGACGCCGGGCATCCTCCAGCGGGCGGGGCTCCAGGTCAGCATCATCACCGATTCCCCCGTCGTGCCGCTGCGCTACCTGCCGCTATGCGCGGGCCTCGCCGTCCGCGCAGGAATGGACGAAGCGGAAGCCTGGAAGGCCGTCACCATCAACCCCGCCAGGGTGCTCGGCATCGACAAGCGCGTCGGCTCCATCGAGCGCGGCAAGGACGCCGACATCGCAGTTTTCGACGCCGACCCACTCTGCTCCATCCAGGCCCGCGCCAAATATGTGCTGGTCGACGGCGAGGTCGTCGTGCGGCAGTAGGCGGGAAAGGCAGGGATACAAGGGATTCAAGGGATTGCGCTGGTGAAGCCCCATCCCTCTGGTCCCCTTGGGTCCCTTGGGTCCCTTGGGTCCCTTTGGGCCCTTTGGCCCCTTTGGCCCCTTTGGCCCCTTTGGTCCCTTGGGTCCCTCTGGTCCCTCTGGTCCCTCTGGTCCCTCTGGTCCCTCTGGTCCCTCTGGTCCCTTTGGTCCCTCTGGTCCCTTTGGTCCCTTGAATCGCTATAATTCCGCGATGAGAGCGGGCTTGGCGCCGTGGAAGGCCACGGCGATGCGGTGGAGTGCGACGGTGCCCTCGGGGGCGAGGCACCACTCCGTCTGGACTGCGTGGGCGGCGGCGTAGCGCTCCAGTTGCCCGCGCGCATCGGCGAGGATCTGGCGTTTGAGCGCGGCGGTCACCTTCGTCTTTTGGGGAATGTACTTGACCTCGATGATGGCGGCGTGGCGGATATCGGGGAAGATGGCGAGGCGCGGCGCAAGCGCGAGGTCGGCGAAGCCGTCACCCGCCTGGTGTTCGGTGCGGGCCATGAAGGCGGTGCCACCAGCGAGGAAGGCGGCGAGGGCGGCCTGGACGGCTTTCTCGCCGTCGAGCAGGTCGCGCGCGGTGACCGCCTCCTGCACCGCCTGGGCGGCGAGTTCGACGGCGGGGCGCCAGTCGCCAGTGCGCGCGAACCGCCCCAGCAGGGTGGCGATCTCCTCGGTCTGCGGACTGACGCGGCAGATGTCCCGATAGCCGTCGCGGATCATCCCGGCAATGGTATCGCGGATGATCTGGTTGGGAACGGCGAGGCGCAGCCCCTCGAAACTGAGGCCGCCGTAGGTGACAAGGCCGTAGTAGTAGAGGAGGGAGAGGAAGTTTCCAGGCTCATGGAGGTCGCGGGCCTGGAAGGTCTCCTTGAGGGAAGGGGTCAGGACGGCGCCGTCGACGGCGAGGCGCTCGAGCGCGCGGAACTCGCCGTTGAGTTTGTTCTCAGTGGTGACGAGGTAGCGCAGTTTCGTATAGTCTGTGCGGGCGTTCTGGTCGAGCATTTCATCTGGCAGTTCCCCGTTGGCGACACAGTGCTTCAGGAAGCCGAGGAAGAGGATGGGGTTGCAGATGGTTTCGGCCTTCTTGGCAAAGCGGTAGTTGTCGTACCACTGGAGAAGGACGCGGAAGGTTTCTTCGCGGTCGGGGAGGAAGCGCCCGTCGGCGGCGAAGTGGTCGAGGCAGGCGCGGATGTCGTCGTGGGTGAAGCCGCAGATGGTGGCGAGGCGGGGGTCGAGGGAGATGTTGTCGGCGATATTGAAGCCGCTGGTGACGTCGTCGAGAGTGACCGGGGAGACGCCTGTGAGGAAGATGCGGTCGACTGCGGGCGAGGTGCCGCCAGTGGCGGACTTGAGCTGCGCGAAGAAGCCCTTGAAGAATCCCTTCCCGTGGCAGAGGGCGTTGTAGAACTGTTCCCCGTTCTCGGCAAGGACGCTGTTGGTGAAGTTGTCGTATTCGTCGATGAAGATGTAGATCTTATGGGTGGCAGTGCGTAGGCCATCCGTCAGGACGGTGAATCGTGCGGCGAAAGTGGAATGGGCCGTCAAGTCCTGGAAATAGTCGGGGAGCCATTTGGCATATTGCCGACAGAAGTCGTCGAGGCGGAGCAGGCAGTACTCCTCGAAGTTGCACTGGAGTTCCTCGACGGTGGCCCCGCCCACTCGGGAGAAATCGAAATGGAGAACCAGGTATTGCCCGCGCTCCTTGGTCGGGCAATCATGGATGGCGGTGCCGCCGAAGAGTTCGTCGAAGCGTTCGGCGAAGTTCACGTCGTAATAGCATTCAAGTATGGAAAGGAGCAGGCTTTTGCCGAAGCGGCGCGGCCGCAGGAATAACTGGTAGCGCAACTCTTCCAGCACTGGAATGAGACGGGTGCGGTCGACGAAATAGCCGTTGCTTTCGCGCAGTTTTGGGAAACTGCTGATGCCGTATGGGATGGTGTGCGATGTATTCATGGTCATGGGTTCTTCGGTGGTTGCGGCGATGTCCATACTGTAGCATCTGATTGTCGGATTGCGGAGGCAAGCAGGAGCTCCTCAAGATATATGTGGCGGCCCTTGGCGAAGTGGCTCAGGTCATGGGAACCTCCTTTCGCGGACGCGCTGTTCCCCATGCGGGGCGACCATCGTGGGGAACCGAACATTCGCGGGAAATATGCCACCCTCGGCGGTGGCGGCTTTGGCATTCCTGCATTATTTTACCAACAGCGTCCATTTCTGGCGCAGGTTGTTCTGCAAAGAGGTAGGCATGAAGCACAAGGTGATTTTGATTGGCTGCGGGTCGATGGCCAAGCAGCATGCGTCGCGGCTGGAGGCCGTGCGGGACAGGGTCGAGATTTCGGCGGTGGTGGACATTGAGCGGGAGCGGGCGCAGGCGGTCTCGGATCTGCTGCCGGAGCATCCGCCGGTCTTCACCGACTACCACGATGCGCTTTCGCTGGGCGAGGCGGCGCTGCAGGTCGTGCCGCATCATCTGCACGCCGCCGTCACGATCGACTGCCTGGACGCGGGGCTGCACGTGCTGGCGGAGAAGCCGCTGGCGAACTCGGAGGCGGAGTGCCTGGCGATGATAGAGGCGGCGCGGCGGAACCGCCGCACGCTGATGGTCGCCTACTGCATGCGCTTCCACCCGCTGGTCCGCGAGATGCGTCGGCTGATCCATGAGGAGGCTTTCGGCAAATGCTTCCAGCTCTCGATCTGGACGGAGCAGTTGACGCTGGCGCGCTCGCCGTGGTTCTCGAAGCGCGAGACGCTCGGCGGGGGGCAGTTGTTCAGCCATGGCTGCCACTACATCGACCTGATGCTCTGGATGATGGGGCGGCCCGTCTGCGGAGCCCACTTCGGAACCAACTTGTGCACGCCGTGGATGGACCGCGAGGGCACCAGCAATGTCTGCCTCCAGTTCGAGAGCGGGGCGCTTGGCTACCACTTCGGGACTTGGGGCGCGCGCGGCACGCGCATGGGCTACGACTTCCAGGCCCACTGCGAGCAGGGGCTGCTGGAAATCGCGCTCCGTGAAGGGAAACTCACCTTCCGCTGCAATGACCCCGAGCACGTCCCCGGCCGGACCCTCACCTCCGTGGAGACCGTGCTCATGGAGGCCGAGGCCGCCAAGCCCACCGCCCTCGAAATGGCCCATTTCATCGACTGCATCGAGACTGGCGCGACGCCAGAGACCACCCCCGAAGAGAGCCTCGCGGGACTCAAGGTCATTTGGAAACTCTACGAGGCGGAGGAACGGAATGCCCTCGCGGATCTGCGCGGCATGGGATTCTGAACGAGAGGAGCAAGGGATATGCGTGGATTCTTCAGCGTGTGGGCGCTGCTGGCGGCACTGGCGGCGGCGGCGGAGTTCGACTTCGGGGCGTATGTCTCGCGGAACTGGGCGGTGTGGAAGACGCATCCCCCCGTCATGAAGGTGAATGAAAAGGAAAAGCCTGCGACGCGCGCCAAGAAACTGGCGATCCATCGCGGCTACGTCAAGAAATACGCGCCGCACTGGCTGAAGGAGTATGCGGCGATCGACGCGGCCTTCGGCCTGGCGCCGGGGACGGCGGAGCAGTTGCTCTTCTACGGATACACGCTGCCTGAGAAGGGCCATGAGTGCACCAGCTGGGTCGTAATGCCAAATTTGACTGGCGGCAAGTGGATGATGGTCCACAAGAACCGCGATTCCTCCGCCACGGGCATCGCGCTGAACCGCCTCGCGGTTCCAGGCAAGCACGCGTGGACGGGACTGGGGACCTTCGGCTACATCAACCCGACGATGGGCGTCAATGAATGCGGGCTGGCCGTCCTCATGAACAGCGGCGACAACAACGGCGAGCGCAATCTGGCGGGCCTCGGCACCCCCGAGATCGCGCGCGTCCTGCTGGAGGAATGCGCGGACGCCGCGGCGGCGGCGAAACTCCTGCAGAAGATGATCGCGGACGGCGCGTATTCGCACTGGGACAGCGGGTCGATCTGGTTCATCGGCGACGGGAAACAGGCGTTTGTGGCGGAGAACTCCGCGAAGCATTTCGCGATCCACGAGGTCCCAGGCGGCTTCGCGATCCGCGCGAATGCCTGGCATTATCCAGAGATGGTGCCCTACAGCCAGAACACGCACAAGGGGCTGATGAGCAACCATCACCGCGAGTTCGCGGTGCGCAAGTTGCTGCTGAAGAAAGGGCAGGTGGTCACGCAGCCGCTGGTGGCGCAGGCGTCGCGTCTGCGCGAGATCTGGGAGAAGATCTATCCGCTGTGCGGAAAGCGCACCTGCGCCGCCGCGACCTTCGCCATCCATTGCCGCCACCCCCGCGAACTGACGACGGCGTGGATGGCATTCGGACCGCCAGCGCACACCGTCTTTCTGCCAGTGCCTCTCACCGTCACCGAATTCCCTCTCCCCCTCATGGACGGCACCTTCGCGACGGGGGCATTCCGGCGCAAGGCCGCCGACATGATGGCCGATGACGCGCCATTTGTCGCGCTTGACGCGAAACTCCGCGCGAACCACGAGGCCGCCCTCCTGGAGGCCGAGGCGCTGCTGGACGCGGGCAAGCGCGCGGAAGCGCTCGCCGTCCTCGACGCCGCATTCCGCAAAAACTGGCGGCTGGTCGAGGCGAGTTCCGCGCTGAAGTAAGGCGGATGGCTCCCGAAACGGGCGCGGATTCCACAGGATTTTCGAGAATCCGCGCCCAGATATGGCAAGTTCGCTGATTCGCCACGCTTTTTTATAACAGTGGGTGGCGTGGGTGGAAGGTTATGCCGAGGCGGGGTAGAATAGGCGCGCCGCCCGGATGGCGAGAGGCGTCTTTCGGCGCGGCGTGTGTCCAGAACCGCAGAGCGATCTGCAAAGCAGAGGAAGGTTTTGCCTTATGCCGAGAAAGAAGAAGGAGTGCCCCGCGACGGATGCCGCGTCCGAGGGGCGTGCGGTGTTCACGATTTGCGCGAAGTCGAATGGAATGATAGTGAATACAGGGGATGACTTGCCGCCTGGGGAGCGCCCGACGGGCATGAGCGTCCCCGAGAAGACGCTGCTGTGCCACCTGATGAAGCCCGCGCCTGCGCTGCCGTATCCGCTGGTGCCGTTGAAGATGTTCGAGGGGCCGGATGCGCTGGAGTATCAGATCCCCGAGGCGGAACGCGCGAAGGTGCTGGAGGAGGTCTATCCGTTCATCGGCTGTCCGAAGATGGACGACACCCTCTTCGACCTGCACGAGCAGAAGCGGTTCACGGTGCGGGACTACCGCCTCATTCGGGAGTGCGGGCGTAACTTTATCGTGAGCCCTTACTACCCGCATTCTGGCGGGATGGTGGTCGACTGGATGGACGAGGGGGCGGAGACCGCCGCCATGCGATACGAAAAACTCCAGCCGAAGGAGAAATGATTCCGAACGCGGGATGGGAGCAAGCCCCCGAACGGGCGCCATAAACGCAAACGCCGCCTTCCCCGATGACGGGGAGGCGGCGCAGGGAGGAAAGCGCCCTCGGCGGTCACGCCGAGGGCGTCTGGATGCGTCAGGGGCGCTTCAGAAAGCGGTGAAGTGGATGGTCAGCCTCTTGGTGCCGCACGTGAAGACCACGCTGGTCTTGCCAGGGCGCAGGGCCTTCATTTCGATCTCCGCCTTGAAACGGCGGCGCATGCGTTTGCCGTCGCGGTCATGTTCGAGTTCGACGCGGCAGATGCGGGCGTCATAACTGGCCACGCGCCAGAGCAGGTTGCGGTTCGGATCCTCGCCCAGGTCGAGGTCGATGTCCTTGCCGACGGGCACGGAGACCGCGAAATGCTCGTTGTTGCCCAGGGATTCCAGGGCGAAGAACTGGTCATCCGCAAGCGGCTTGTACTGGTGGTGGCCAGCATGGCCATGCGTCGGCGGGGCGACCACGGCACCAGGCGGCGGCGGGGCGACCACGGTGCCAGGCGCGGCAGGCGGCGCGGCGATGGTG
This sequence comes from Lentisphaeria bacterium, assembly GCA_016287975.1. The sequence continues at coordinate 65,973 of JAEEXV010000075.1, forward strand.
CCAGGGGCGGCGGACGGGACGCCTGCGACGAGGTTGGAGACCTCGGCGTCGACATCGCGGAACATCGCCCGCGAACCCGCCTCGGCGGTCAGGCGGATGCGGATGTAGGCGGCGGAGGCATTGATCGGGAAGTGCCGTTTGACCTCCTGCTCGTAGTTCGACAACTGGACGAGCTGGCGGTCGGCGGCGACGAGTGTCTTGCCCGTCTGGTCGAAGGCCTCGTACCCGATGGCGGCCGTGCCGACGCCGCGCAGATGCACTTCAAGTTTGAGGGTGCGCCCTGGAAGCGGATGCAGATTGGTGACGACGGACTGCGAGCGGTTGGGGGCCGCGATGAGTTCAAGGCAGAAGTCCTTGCGGTCGGAGGTCGGATGGATGCGGGAGTTGCCGCCGTCGGGCGTCAAGGTCCAGCCTGGAGCGGGGGAGTAGCCGACGGGAGAGCCTCGGAAGTCGCCGTTGATGCGCAGGTCGATGTCATTGTCCGCGATGGCGCGGATGGCGAGGCACATTGTCAAAGTGAGGGACAATGCCAGCAGGAAATTCCGTGTCTTCATGGTCAGGTGGAGTTTTGGAGGTTGATGAACAAGGACGCCAGCGTCTTCGCCGACTTTTCAGAACGTTGATTAATATAGAGGCGAAATCCAGATGCGTGGACTGCCTCCCATTTCTGATGCACTCCGCTATTTCCGTTCGCGCGCCTTGCAATGGAAGTCAAGGAGCGCCGAGACATCGTCGAAGCCGTGCGGGTGGTGCCCCCAGGCGCCCCTGCGGACGACCTTCCAGAGGACGCCGCCTGCGGCGCGGAGGTTCTTCTCCACGACGTCGAAGTTCGTCGCGTGGTTGACGACCAGGTCGTCCTGCCCGATGGCGGCGAAGACGGGAATCTTCGCGTCCGCGATGGGCTTGAGGTTGTTGACGGGGTTGAGAGGAGAGCTCTTGAGTTGCTCGACGGACAGCCCGAAACAGCGGGCGATCTGCTGGTTGCGGCGGCTGGCCTGCGGCCCCGAGACGGGGGACGGATCGGGGTCGGCGGCGTCGCAGACGGGCGCGTCGAGGTAGATGGCGCAGACCTGGGCGGGGTTTTCCTCTGCGTAGCGCAGCGCGAGGAAGCCGCCCCAGCTCATGCCGATGAGGTTCGCCTTGGGGGAAAGACCCATGCCGACCAGTTTGTCCTGGAAGCGGCGCATGATGGCGACGCCCTCGGGGCTGGCGCGGTACTTGAAGACATCGATGTGCACGTGGTAGAAGCCGTGCTCCAGGAGCGCCACGGTGCCGACGCGCGGCACGAAGGCCGTCGCCCACTGGGTGCACCAGCTCCAGCGGTGGTCGGCGGCGGGCTGCGGCGGCTCCACAATCCAGGCCTTGCAGCCCTCGAAGGTGAAGTGGTGGCGGGTGAAGCCGTACCAGGTGTCGGTGCGCCAGTCGGCGGGGAAGACGACGCGCGCCGCGGGGGACGGCGGAGCGGCGAGGACGGCGGTGGCGAGGAACAATGTCGCCGCGGCGGTAAAAAACAGGGGAAGGCGTTTTTTCATAATCGCAGGGAATGGGAAGGACGCTGGCGGGGGATATTGCTGGCTTATTCTGGCGGAAGCCAGCCTTGGGAGACGGCCTGGTCGATGCAGCGCTCGGCCCAGGCGTGAAGGGCGGGCATGAATTCGCGGACGATGGCGATGCGCTGGCGCACCTGCGCCAGGGTCACGGGACCGAAGCGCCGCCAGGTGAAGCCCTCGGTGAGGGTATTGTGATAGAAAGGCTGGATGCGGTCGAGGCAGTTCGCGTATTTGGACGCGACGGTGGACATTTCCTCGAACTCGCGCCAGAGGGTGCGCAGCCAGGCTCCCTGGTCGGGCGGGAGGATGGCATAGAGGCGGTCGGCGGAGGCGTTTTCGCGGGCGGCCTTGTCGCGGTTGCCCGCGGTGTCGAAGGCGAATGTGTCGCCCGCATAGACTTCGACCAGGTCGTGCACCAGCAGCAGCTCGATCGCGTGGGCGACGTCGGGCTTCTCGACGGCGTATTCCGCGAAGAGCATCGCCATGACGGCGATGTGCCAGGAGTGCTCGGCGTCGTTTTCGGCGCGGCTCATGTCAAGCACGCGGGTGCGGCGCTTGACTGCGGTCATGCGGTCGATGACCGCAGTGAAGCGCAGCTGTGCGTCCAGCCTGGAATTGCCGCTGGGGACGAAGTCGCGCAGGGGATCGCGGGCGGGTTCGGGGGGCATGGGCTACTGCTGGCGGCCTTCGATGGCGGCCAGGAGGATGCCGCCGGCGAGGATCAGCATCGGGGAGAGCGTGTTGTTCGGCGCCAGGGCGACATCCAATTTGAAGACGAATGGATTGAAGTGCTGCTTGTAGGTGGCGACTGTCCCCTGATCCAGGTAGGTGAGTTCGTAGTCCTGCGGAATCCAGGTGCAGAGGAAGCGGCGGAAGAGCGCCATGCCCATGCTGTCCTCCTTGATCTCCCCGATCTGGTTGCCGTCGGGCGAGAAGAGGAGCCAATGGTCGCGGAAGATGGAGGAGAAGCCCTTGCGCTGCCAGGTGCCGAGGAGGGTTCCCGAGGCGGAGTCGAAGACATCGTATGCGGCGCTGAAGTCGATGATGTGCCTGGCCTGGATGTTGAGGAATTCCTGGCTCTTGCTCTCGTCGGTGTAGATGCGGATGTCCTCCTTGAGCTTGAAGGCCTTCTGGTGGCAGAAGCCGATCAGCTGGTCATTCGGGTCGTAGATGTGGAAGGAGGCCCCGAAAAGCGTCAGGATCTTTTTGCGGATGAGGTAGGAGTAGTCGGCCATGGCAGTGTGTGGGCTTGCTCAGTTGGTTTCGCGGGCGCGCCAGTGGAAGTCGAGGAGTTCGGAGACGTCGTCGAAGCCGTGCGGGTGATGCCCCCAGGCGCTGCGGCGCACCACCTTCCAGAAGACGCCCCCCGCAGCCAGGAAGTTCCGCTCGACGACGTCGAAGTTCGTCGCGTGGTTGACGACCTGGTCGTCCTCGCCGACGGCGGCGTAGACGGGGATCTTCGCGTCCACGATGGGCTGGAGGTTGTTGACGGGATTGAGGGGGGAGGTCTTGAGTTCGTCGAAGGAGAGGCCGTAGCGCTCGGAGATCTCCTGGTTGTGGCGGGCTGCGTGGATGATGGAGGCGGGCGTGGTGTCGTCGTCGGCGGCGTTGCAGAGCGGCGCGTCGAGGTAGATGGCGGCGACGCCCTCTGGGTGTTCCGCTGCGTAGCGCAGGGAAAGGTATCCGCCCCAGCTCATGCCGATGAGGTTGGCCTTCGGGGAAAGCCCCATCCCGATGAGCTTCTCCTGGAAACGGCGCATGACCGCGATGCCCTCGGGGCTGCCGCGGAACTCGAAGGCGTCGATATGCGCATGGTAGAAGCCGTGCTCCAGCAGCGCCACGGTGCCGACGCGCGGCACGAAGGCCTCCGCCCACTGGGTGCACCAGCTCCAGCGGTTGTCAGGCGCGGGCAGCGGCGGCTCCACAATCCAGGCCTTGCAGCCATCGACGGTGAAATGATGGCGGGGAAAGCCGTACCAGGTGTCGGTCGGCCAGTCGGCGGGAAATTGGATTCGAGGCATGGGTGGCGGAAAAGATGGGAATTGGTGAACGGAAAACCGGGCCGAAAAACGGCCCGGCACGGAACAGATTGCGCTAAGCCCCCTGGTTATCCAGAAGCCCGGAAGACCCGGCGCCTTCGCGGACGTAGCCACGGCGTCCCGCCGTGGCGCCCCCGCCGAGCAAACCAGCACCCGCTTCCGAAAAATCCGGAAACTCCGGAAAATCCGGAAAATCCGGAAAATCCGGCGCCTTCGCGGACGTAGCCACGGCGTCTCGCCGTGGCGGACCGCCGAGCAAACCAGCACCCGCTTCCGGAAAAACCGGCGCCTTCGCGGACGTAGCCACGGCGTCCCGCCGTGGCGCCCCCGCCCAGCAAACCAGCACCCGCTTCCGGAAGACCCGGCGCCTTCGCGGACGTAGCCACGGCGTCCCGCCGTGGCGCCCCCGCCGAGCAAACCAGCACCCGCTTCCGGAAGACCCGGCGCCTTCGCGGACGTAGCCACGGCGTCCCGCCGTGGCGCCCCCGCCCAGCAAACCAGCACCCGCTTCCGGAACCTCCGGAAACTCCGGGGGCTTCCCTATTCTACGGCATGAAGAGTTTCTGGAACTCTTCGACGGGGAGCTGGCGGGAGTAGGCGGATTGCTCGAAGACCTCGGCGTACTGAATGGCGGCGCCCTTCTTGGCGCCGTAGACCTTCTTCAGGAGGGCGCGGTTGGCGTTGGTGACCGCGCGGAAGCGCTCGCACCAGTGGAGCAGGTGCTTGCGCTTGGCCTTGGGGTCGCTCATCTTGGCGGGGTCGAAGTCCTTCATGCCGCCGATCCAGGGCAGCCATTCGTAGAACTGGGACTTGTGGCTGTCAAGGACGTGGAGCTTCTCGTCCAGCACGGAATCGAACTCGACGATGGCGTCGACGCGCAGCGGGCGCGGATCCTGGAAGGCGTCGTAGCTGAAGGCGTAGACGGGAGCCTGGTCGGGGATGGGGGTGTCCTCGCAGAAGTGCGGGACCATCAGGACGTAGGCGGTGTCGGCCACCAGCTGCGCGGTCGCGCGGTGGTCGGGATGGTAGTCGCACGTGCGGTGCGAGATGACGACATCGGGGCGGAAGCGGCGGATGAGCCGGATGAGTTCGCGGCGGTTCTCGACGGAGGCCTCGACGCCGCAGTTGTGGTCGAGCACCTGGTATTCGACGAGGCCGCCCCGCTTGGCGGATTCGAAGGCCTCGAGTCTGCGGATGCGTGCGGTCTCCTCGCGGGAGAGGGTCTGGTGCCCCGTGTCGCCGTTGGTGACGGAGATGAACTTGACGAGGTGCCCTGCGTGGGTGAGCTGGTAGGCGGTGCCTCCGAAGAGGATGTCGGCATCATCGGGATGGGCGCCGATGTAGAGGACGCGGCGTTGCTGCATGGGATTGGCTTCCTATTTTTTTGGGGGGATTTTTCCGTCGGTGCCGGTGAGGACCATCTGGAGGATGTTCTCCTGCTGCCGGCCTTTCCACGGGGTGGTGAAGTTGATGGAACTCATCGTCTCCTGCATCTTCCCCGAATCGGAATCCGAGAGGTGCACGTCGACGCCGAAGACCATTCCGATGGCGACGGGCTTGGTGACGCCAAGGACCTTCCAGGGGATGCGGGCCTCCAGAATGTAGCCGTCCTCGGTGATGGAACTGCCCACGTCGATGCCGGACCAGTTGATCCCGGGCGGCGAGACGAGGCAGGGCTCGGGCTCGACGTCGGTCACGGGGTCGCCCGTGGGATCGACGCTGCCTGGATTGAAGCCGATGATGCGCAGTTTGCCGCCCTTGTGGGGGCCTGTGGCGGCGGGGCGGTAGTCGGCGGTGAAGTCGAGTTCGATGTGGTCGGCGTTGAACATGCCGCGCCCGGAACTGGTGACGAGCTTGTCGTCCACGACCTCGACCAGGAGGTAGAGGTAGTTGGCGTCGTAGCAGAGGCGCACGGTCCCCGAGATGTCGTCCTCGCCAGTGTAGTTGTGGCGGCCCCAGGTGACATGCTTGTCGCCGATGGCGATGGCCCCGGGCAGGTTCGCCCATTCGCGGGGGTCGCCGTCGATGACGGGCGGCGGATCGGGCTTGAGCGGGCAGACCACGATCGGCTTGGCGGGCTTGGGGGCGGGCGCGGCGGGCTTGGCCGCGGGCGCGGCG
>JAEEXV010000076.1 GCA_016287975.1 Lentisphaeria bacterium
CTGCCCCGCCTTCATTTTGCGCCGCCCCCTGGGTGCTGTGCCGCCGCATTCTTGCGGCGGGAGGCCCCCGCCGATAACGGCGGGGCACAGAACTCGCCCGCCGCATTCTTGCGGCGGGAGGCCCCCGCCGAGATCGGCGGGGCACAGAACTCGCCCCCCGCATTCTTGCGGCGGTTTGCCCCCGCCGCTCAATGGGTCTTGACAACAGGCTGGCCGTCCTTGAATTCGATGGTGACCTGGGAAGTGCCTGGCGGGATCACGATGACCTTGTCCTCGCGGCTGTTGCGGAAAGTGCGACTGGGGGCACCAGTTTGATGCGCGCGGTCGCCATGCGCGGCGAGGATGTCGCGTACTTCGGCCTTGATGGCCTCGGAGGACCAGGTCGCTCCAGTGACGGGACGCGGGGCGGTCATGGCAGCGGCCTCGGCAGGGGTGCGTCCATTCCACCGCCTCAGCAGCCCGCCATCGCGGACGCGCTGGAGGAAACGCGGGGTCTCGCGGTTTTTGCCGATGAGGACGGCGAGGATTCTGCCATCGTTCCCGAGCAGGACTGCGACGTTGACGACATCCTTGAAGCCCTCGGTGCGCCCAGTGCGGTTTTCCGGGGCGGTCAGGAGGGTGGCGATGACCTTGCCGCCCTGGTCGAGGACGGGAATGCTGTTGCCGACAGGGGCGCCCCATCTGGCGAATGCGGGCAGCTGCGCCGCGACTTCCGCGCGGAACTGGTCGGGCGCGGTCTGGGCGCGAAGCAGGACGATGGCGGTGCAGAAGGCGATGGCGAAGAGAGATCTCATGGCTTGGTTTTTCCTGTTTGGCTTACTTGCCTTTTTCAGCAATGGTGGTGATGCCGTATTTCCCGTTTTTCCGCGACAGCGAAAAGAGGTAGTCGCGCTTGCGCCTCTCGCTGCGGACCGTGGCGCGCACGACCGTGCGCCCCTGGACGTCGACGCCTTCGATGGAGGTCATCTTCGCAGGTGCGAAGTCCCCGTTCTTGAATAGACTCTCGGAGTAGAGGATCTCGAACTCCATGTAGTCCTTGATGGAGAAGCAGCGAAACAGCGCCTTCGGGTCGTTGGCCGCAAGCGCCGCGAGGGCGTCCTCCACGACCTTTTCGGCGGCGGGCTGGTCGGGAATGGCCACGGACGAGGTTTTCTTCATGTCCGCCAGGGGATCGCCGCAACTGACGAGGAGCGCCAGGCACAGCGCGGCGCAAAGGGTGGCAGAAAGTCTCATTTTGACGTTTTCCTCTGGATGTCGGCGGGATGGATGGAGACGATCTTGTATTCGTCGGAGCCAGGGTGCTTGGCAAGGGCGACGTGATAGTCGACATCGCGGGGCTCGCTGTGCACGACTATGCGGATGTTCCGAAGGGAACTTTTGACCAGGCTCCGCCCCTGGGTGCCGACGACGAAGGCGGGACAGAACGGCCCCTTCTCCTGGGCGAAGATCCCCTTGCTGTAGAGGATCCCGAAATCAATGGAATCCTTGGTGTTGTACATGACGTCTCGGAAGAGCCCCGACATGTCGTTCCGCGCGATGAGAGTGAATGCCTTGTCCATCGTCGCGCGAACTTCGGGGGTGATTTCAGCGGGCGTGCTTTCCTTGAACTCGGCCAGGTCGTCCGTAGGGGTGAAGGCCCAGACGGCAAGGCCGATGCAGATGGCGAGCAGCGCAAGCAGCGCCCAGGTCCGTTTGGCGGGTTTCCATTTCATGGGAATGCTTCGGTGGTCGCCGTCGCCAGGAAAGACGACGGCGCCCTAGTGTTGCAGGTGGGGGTCAGTGGCTGGCGAGATACTCGTCGCAGCGGTCTTCCTGTTCACGGGAGAGGCTGTAATTGACGGGTTTCAGCGCCGTTCCGACGTTGTTGGCGAGTTCGAACTCGGAGGTGCCCAGTTCGGTGGGGCGCTCGCTGCCGACGTGGCCGTCGACGAAGGCGAGGTTGGCAAGACCGCCGTGGCGGAAATGCGTCGAATGGCCGTTGTTGTCATAGGTGCTTGCTTTGGCGAATTCAAGCGGGACGTAGAGGCGGTTGATATAGCCAGTGGAGTGGAAGGTGTCGGCGAAGAGAACCTTCTTGGCGCTGCCGACGACCTGGGAAAGCCGCGTGCGCATGTAGGCGGGGGAGGCCGACCAGCCGACATTGATGTTCATGCCGTAGCCGCCGCCGCGGCAGGCGAAGGGATCCTGGTTGCTGGTGCCGCTGAAGCCGTTGGCGTTCAGGTTGGTGTTGTAGCGCGCCATGACGTCGGCGTGGACCTGCGGGCAGATCTTGCTGTTGATGGAGTTTCCAAGGTAGGTGGTGATCAGCCCCTCGCCCTTCAGGTTGATGCGACGCATGCCAGTGCCGGTGCCGTTCCAATGGGTGCCTGGGCAGCACCCGGGCTTGTCGTTGATGCAGCACAGGAAGTCGTCGTTGTCGTTGGCGTAGAGGGTGGCTCCCAGCGCCAGCTGCTTCAGGTTGTTGATGCAGCTGGCGGACTTGCCTTTCTCCCTGGCCTTGCCCAGCGCGGGCAGCAGCATCGCCGCCAAAGTGGCGATGATGGAGATGACGACCAGAAGTTCAATCAGGGTGAATGAGTGGATGTGCTTGCGCATTGGGACCTCCTTTCGGAAACCTGCCATGCTGGTCGCCGAAATGATTTGTTGTCTGGTTGAAAGTTGTGGTGAATGGCTTTGACGGACGGTGTCGGCCGAAGCGCCTGTGCCCCGCGCCGTCCGATGGTGAATGTCCCGCAGCCAGGGACGCCCCGGCCGCGGGAAAAGAACCGACAAGGCTATTTCTTGGCCGGAGCCGGAGCGGGCTTCGCGCCATGATCGCACCCGCCCTTGCCGCCTTTGCCATGTTCGCAGCCGCCCTTGCCGTCTTTGCCGTGATCGCAGCCGCCCTTCATCGCGGGCTTGCCGCCGTGGTCGCAGCCGCCTTTCATCGCGGGCTTCGCAGCCACTGGGGCACCGATGATGATGGTGATGTTCTGTCCACCAGGCAGCACAAGCGTAACATGGGAAGGCGCGGCAGGCGCGGACTTGCCGCCGTGGTCGCAGCCGCCCTTCATCCCCGCCTTGCCGCCGTGGTCGCACCCGCCTTTCATCATCGGCTTCGCCGCCGCATCCGACGGGACGTCCGCCGCCACGGAAACCCCGCACAAAATTGCCGCACCTGCCAGCACGGACATCAGACCAGATCGCAGAGTCATCTTTTCTCTCCTTTGGTTTACTGTTGCTTGGAAAACTCCTCGGTTGCCGAGGAACACCTATTTAAATTAGTAGAGACTAATTTAAAGTGCCCGCCATCCAGCCATCGCATGCCATCTTCGACATCCACATGGAGAACCAGTGGGCACAGGGCATAATATAGCACCTTTTTCAAATTTAAATTAGTTCAGTCTAATTTAAATCTATTTTTTGCCGCAAGCCTCCACTGCGGGTGCCGTCGCATTCGCGCCAATATTCGGGGCCGCGAACCCCGCATCGCCCGTTTTCTGCCCCGCCTTCATTTTGCGCCGCCCCCTGGGTGCTGTGCCGCCGCATTCTTGCGGCGGCCGGCCCCCGCATCCGCGCCAATATTCGGGGCCGCGAACCCCGCATCGCCCGTTTTCTGCCCC
>JAEEXV010000077.1 GCA_016287975.1 Lentisphaeria bacterium
GGCGTCTACCGCAAATGCGCCGTCACCGTCGCCGCCGACGGCCGTCTGCTGCGGCGTCTGCCGAAGCCAGTGCTGACGCCTGGCGAGATGGTGGAGGTGGTGCTGCCGCCGCAGCCAGGCCTCCAGTGCAGGGAACTGACCGTCGCCGTGGAGGGGGCCCGATAGACTATGGAACGCGAACTCACCTGCATCAACTGCCCGCTGGGCTGCCGACTGGTCGCCACCCTCGATGACGCCGCCACGGAGGTCCTTTCCGTCACTGGCAACACCTGCCCGCGCGGCGCCGCCTACGCGCGCACCGAATGCACCGCCCCCGTCCGCATGGTGACCGCCTCCATCCCCACCGCCCCAGGGCAGCTGCCGCTGTCGGTGCGCACCTCGCGGCCCATCCCCAAGGCGCGGATCTTCGACTGCCTCCGCCTCATCCGCGAAACGAAGGTGCAGCGCCCTGTCGCCATCGGCCAGGTCATTATCCCCGACATCCTCGGCACTGGCGCCAACCTCGTCGCCACCCGAAACCTGGAATAGCCACGACGTCCCGCCGTGCCTGGAAAGCGTAGCCACGGCGTCCCGCCGTGGCAGGTGGGTGAGCCGACAGGCTCCGAACCCAGGCGGAAGCGCGCGCTATGCGTTTTGCTCCTTCCGCAGGCGCTTGTAGAAGTCGTCGAGCGGATAGCAGCCCGAGACGCAGCCGTGGCGCGGGGCGTTCGTGCATTCGCCGAGCGTCCTGCAGATGCGGCGGCGGTCAAGCGGGCGGCCCGCCAGGGCGTCCGCGCACAGTTCCGGATAGGAGAGCACCATCCGTCCGATGCCGACGAAGTCCGTAGCGCCCTGCGCCAGCGCATATTCCGCGGCGTGGGGGAGGAAGTCCTGCAGGCAGGTATAGCCCGAGCCCACGACCTTGACGCCAGGGCAGAGTTCGCGGATGCGCCGCACCGCCTTGAGGTGCCGCGAGACATTGTAGAGCGGGTTCTGCGGCGGCAGATAGCCGTCGCAGACGGGGAAGTAGGCTGGACGCTGCATGTGGACGTTGTAGTACGGGCTGCCGATGGTCGCGCAGATCAGGTCCACGCCGTAGCCCTGGAGCATCTGGATGAACTGCGCGGGCTCCTTCAGGTCGGGGTCCATGTCCATCCCCGTGCCGTCCCCGCCGAAGGCATACGGGTAGTCGCCCTGCCATTCCATCGGGCGCCCCACGCCGTCCTCACCCTTGACGAAGGGCTTGATGTCGAAGAGGCTGACGCGCGCGGAAAGCGGCAGCGCGGGGCAGGCCGCGCGGATGCCCTCCGCGATCTCGCGGAAGAAGCGGGTGCGGTTCTCGAAGGATCCGCCGTATTTGCCAGGGCGGTCGATCGCGGTCAGGAACTCGTGCCCCAGATAGCCGTGCGCGGCCTTGATGTCCACGAAGTCGAAGCCCGCCGCCTGCGCCACCTGCGCCGCCTGCACATAGTTGCGGACGATCTCCTCGACCTCCGCGTCCGACACCACATTTTCCGGGCCGCAGTGGAACTTCTGGTCAAGCAGCGGATGCGCGTAGGCGGTGCGCGCCTCCAGTTTCAGCGCCTCGTTCGGATGCGCGAAGCGCCCCGAATGCGTGAGCTGGATGCCGATCACCAGATCGTCCGACGTGCCGTACCTCTCCCGATGCACGGCGCGCATCTCCGCGACCAGGCGGCGCAGCGCATCCTGGGTGTGCGGCGCCAGCCACAGTTGCCGCGGATTGCTGCGGCCCGCGTGCATCACCGCGCCCGCCTCCGTGCCGTAGAGCAGTTTCGCGCCGCTGGCCGCGAAGCGCAGCCAGCGCCGCCGCGTGAGTTCGCTGGGCGTGCCGTCGGCCTCGCAGTCCCACCCCTCCATCGGGAGGATCGCCCAGCGGTTGCCGACCGACCGCCCGCACACCGTCGCGGGACGCCCCATCGGGCTCCCCTCCCCGCCGTAACTCTCCGCCAGCCCGATGTCAATGCCCTCCCCCGACAGATATTCCCGAAACTCCCCCACCCCTTTGAACGATGCGATTTTACGGTATTCCATAAGCGTGACAAGATTCAAGATTCAGGATTCCAGACGGCTCAAGATTCACGATTCGGTCAAGATTCACGATTCAAGATTCCAGGCGGCTCAAGATTCACGATTCAAGATTCAGGGCGGCTCAAGATTCAGGATTCAAGATTCCAGGCGGCTCAAGATTCACGATTCAAGATTCAGGGCGGCTCAAGATTCAAGATTCAGGGCGGCTCAAGATTCAAGATTCAAGATTCA
>JAEEXV010000004.1 GCA_016287975.1 Lentisphaeria bacterium
CCCGCTGTTTTCGCGCCGCCTGCGCCATGCACCATCCCCCGTGGTGCTGTGCCGCCGCATTCTTGCGGCGGAAGCCGACCCCCGCCAGCGCGCCAGCCCGCCGAGCCACCCTGCCCGTGCAGCGCCGATCCCCGCCCCGTCGGGTGCGCGCGGCGAAAAGCCGCGCGGCTGCATTCACCGCACCTCGATATGCTTCCCATGCGTCTCGACCAGCGTGCAGGTGACCGCGAGGGAGACGAGCGAGAGCGCGCCCAGAATCACGAAGAGCGCGAGGTAGGTGCGGCTGCCGTAGACGCCGTCCGCGCCTGCGGGGAAGCGCTGGAGCAGCCATCCCGTGAGGCGCCCGAAGACGGCCACCATCATGAAACTGCAGAAGTTCAGGAGGGCGGTGGTCGTGCCGATCAGGCGTTCGTCGTTGGTCTCCTGCATATACGGGATGGTGACGCCCGAGATGCAGGAGGGCGTCGCCAGCGCGATCATCAGCGCGCCCGCGAGCCATCCCGTGCGGTTGCCCGTCCCGATCTGCGCGAGCAGCGCCGCGAAGACCGCGGCGGTGGTGGCGGCGGCGGCCACGATGAAGCATTTTCGGCGGTTGCCGCAGCTCTGCGACGCCACCGCGAAGAGCATCCCGCCCAGCACGCAAGAGACGCCCATCGCCGAAATCACCCAGGCGGCGGAGATGCTCTGCATCCCGCAGTAGTCCTCCAGGAACTTCTTGCCGATGACCGTCTGAAGCACATAGCACGCCCCGAAGTTGATCCCGCAGAAGACCAGCATCCGCCAGTTGTGACGGCGCCCCAGCAGCATCTTGAGATCCGCCCACACTTCCGTGCGCGGCCCCGACGCGGGCGCGGGCTTCGGCGCCGCGAAGCCCAGCAGCACGAACAGCGCGTAGAGCGCCAGCGTAATCAGCGCCGCCGCCAAGAAGACCGCGCGGAACGAGAAGCGCGCCAGGCACGCCGCCAGCGGCGCACCCCCGCACACGCTGCCCGCTACGCTCACCGACACCATCACCGAAATGAGGATGGAGCGCTGCCTCGGGAAGGCGTCCACCACCAGCCGCAGCAGCGCCAGGAAGACGCCGCTCGCGCCGAAGCCCGCCAGCATCCGCGCCGCCACCATCGCCCAGGTGCTCCGCGCCAGCGGAAACAGTAGCGCCCCCGCGACAAAGCAGGCGCCGTCAATCACCCCCGCGACCACGCCCCCCAGCCGGTCCGCCATCGGCCCCGTCACGAACTGCGCCAGCGCGAAGACCACCATGAACCACACCCCCAGCGCCGTGATCTCACGCGGCGACATCCCCCGCTCCACCCGCAGAATGTCGAAGACGCCCCCTGGCACCGCCACCCGCTGGAACCCCACCAGGAACTCCATCGCCGCCGCCAGCACGATCAGCGCCGTCAGAACCAGAATCGGCTTCTGTCTATCCATCGCCTTTCGCCCTTCCTTCCGCGTCACAACCCGTCCAGTTCATCTCCGGTAAACTCGTAGATCACCCTGCCCCCTTCGCCATCCGGCATGTTGAAACGGATTACGGACGAACGCCCCCGTCGGACCGGAAACATGATATTCAACAATGCTTTCTCGCCGGAAGACAGCATCCCCAGCGCCTGCCGCTCGGCCCCGATCAACCCGCCGACGAACTGGCGCGCGGCTTTCTGCACCGCCACATACGCCGCCGCGAAGTCGGCGGGGGCGATTTCGTCCGACGCGCAAGCCTCCTGCCAGCGTAGCCACGCCGCCCGGCATACATCCAGGGTGCCCCGCTCCTCCTCCGTCAAAGCGTGCGCAAAATCATATTTGTCCAAGCCCTCCAGAAAGCGTTTCGCCATCTGGATGGAAAACCCGTTGCGCTGCGCCGCGCTGCGCCCCGACTGCCAATGCAGATCCGTTTCCGTAGTCTGCGCGGGCCCCAAGCCGCCAAGATCTCCGCCCTGCGCCCGGATTTGCTCCAGCGCCTCGGCCTCCCACTCCAGGAATGCCATCCAACGCTCTCGCTTCTCCAGCGCCTCCAGCGCGCTCCGCGCCGCCGCCACGCCGGTCTCGCCGGGCTCGACGGCCTCCATCCGCCGCACCGCCGTGCGACCCGACGCCGTTGAACTTCGCGCCGCAACCGGCAAGCGCACCGCCACACGCCACGCCTGGCTGCGTTCGCGCCACGCAACGACGGTGAAACCGAGCGCCACCGCCGCCAGAATCCCCGCTGCCAGCCATTCCAACCGCGCCGCCATCACTCCTCCCTCCTTTCCAGCACGGGCAACTGGGGAAACCAGGCCGGCGTAGCCTGCAAGACGGCAATTGCCTTCTCCCGCCGCTCCATCTCCTCGGCATCCTTTCCCTGCGCCGCATAGTCGTAGCGCCGCGCCAACGGCATCATCTGGAACATCGTCCGCTGGATTTCCGTCTCCAGACGCTTCCGCTCCTCCGGCTCCAATTCCTCGGTGTCAAAGCGCTGCACCAGTTCCAGATAATCCCGCAGTTGCTTGAACTGCGCCTCCGGCAGCAACGCCGGATCCAGCCCCGCCAGCGCCTCCCGACGGCGCTCCACGACCTGTGCCTCGTTGCGTTTCCGCTGCTGCGACTTACGCAGGATAATCTCGTAGTTCCTCGGGTCGCGTTCCTTCAGTTCCGCCAGTGAAATCCCCACCCGCGAGACCGGTGCCGGCCGCGTCGCCTGCCCCCCTCCAGGCGTCTTTGGATTCAGCAACACCGCCTTCAGCCGCGCCCGCACCGCCTCCTCGCGCCGGTTCAATTCCGCCGTCCAGGCGCGCTCCTTCTCCCGCAGCCGCAGCAGTTCCTCGGCCTCCTCGTCGACGCGTCCCTGCTCCACGGCGGTCGCGGCCAGTCCATGCGCCTGCGCCGTGACAGCCGTCGGCGCTTCCTTCGTGCTGTCCTGCGCCTCCCGCAGCCGCCGCGCCGAACGATAATACCCCGCCGCCGCGACGGCGCACAGCGCGGCCACAGCCGTCACGCCCAGCAGCAGATGGCGGACAACGGGTTTCACAAGCCGACCGTCCCCTACCGCTTGCGGTATGAGATGCGTCCCTTGGTCAAATCATACGGGGAAATCTCGACCGTCACCTGGTCGCCCGGCAGGATGCGGATGAAATGCAGGCGCATCTTGCCGGAGATGTGCGCGATGATGTCGTGCCCGTTCTCCAGCGTGACGAGAAACTGCGTGTTGGGCAGCAGTTCCTTCACGGTCCCTTCCAGTTTTATACATTCTTTGGCCATACAGTCAGTATCTCCGGCTCCTTTTTGGTGATGAGAATCTGGTTCTCGAAATGCGCGGACAAGGAATGGTCTGCAGTGCGGACGGTCCACTTGTCGCCCGCATCCACCTCGACACGCCAACTGCCGGCGTTGACCATCGGCTCGATGCAGATGATCATCCCGGCCTGCAGGCGCGACGTCTTCTCGTTCTGGCGGTAGTTCGGGACATTCGGCATCTCGTGCATCTTGAGCCCGCACCCGTGCCCCACGAAGTCCCGCACGCAGCTGAACCCAGCGTTCTTGACGACATTCTCGACCGCCGCGCCGATGTCGTTGACGCAGTTGCCTTCGCGCGCATGCTCGATGCCCGCCTTCAGCGACGCGCGTGTCGCCGTCATCAGCGCCTCCGCCAGTTCACCCGGTGCGCCCCCCGCGCACACCGTGCGCGCATTGTCCCCGAAGTAGCCGTCCACATTCACCACGACATCCAGTTTGACCAGGTCGCCATACTGGATCACGCGGTCGGCGCGGCCGATGCCGTGCACCACCTCGTCGTTCAGCGAGATGCAGATCTGGCGCGGATAGCCGCAGTAGCGGTAGGAGCCGCTCGTCCCGCCGGTTTCGCGGATGAAGCATCCCGCCAGGTCGTCGAGTTCCAGCGTCGTCATGCCGGGCTGCACGACCTCGCACAGGCGCGTCAGCACCTGCGCGGAGGCCGCGCACGCGGCCCGCACGCCCGCGATCTCCTTCTCGCTGTAGATGTGGATGCCCCGCGGAATCATCGCCTTGCGTCAATCCAACTTGAGGGCCGCGACCAGCCGCCCGTAGTTCACCTCGATGGTGCTGTCGGTGTTCTCGACCGTCACCAGCGAGCCCAACTTGCGGTAGAAGTCAATGACCGGCGCCGTCTGCGTGTCGTAGACCTTGAGGCGGTTCAGCGCCGTTTCCTCGGTGTCGTCCTTGCGCTGGTAGAGCGGCGCGCCGCAGCGGTCACACACGCCCTCCTTTTTCGGGGCGACATCGTAGATGTTGTAGATCGCGCCGCACTCCTTGTTGGTGCACATGCGCCGCCCGGTCAGGCGTTTCATCAGCGTCTCGCGCTGCGCATCGACCAGCACCGCCGCGCCCAGTTCCAGCCCGGTGTCCGCCAGGATCTTCTGCAGGCTCTCGGCCTGCGCCGCCGTGCGCGGATAGCCGTCCAGCAGCGCGCCGTGCTGGGCGATGTCGGCCTTCGCGAGGCGCGAGGCCACCATCGCGGTCACGATGTCATCGGAGACCAGTCCGCCCGAGGCGATCAGGTCCTTGACCTTCTTGCCCAGTTCGCTGCCCGCCGCCATCTCGTCCCGCAGCAGCTGCCCCGTCGAGATGTGGATCACGCCAGTGCGCTTGCAGAAGAGTTCGCCGAGGGTGCCTTTGCCGGCTCCAGGAGGGCCGAGGAAAATGTAGGTCTTGGACATGTCGTGTCTCCGAGGTTGGGTGTATTGCAGAAAACGGAAATTCGGAAATTAGGTAAATATAATGCCTGGTGCGCAATCGCGCATCCCGCCCCCACGCCGATTTTGCCCCCCGCCGCCCCCGCCCAGTGTCTCAAGTCCAATGTCCCGTCACCCTGACCGGCCCAAAAATGGGCCGGCACAGAACGCCGCATCCAGCGTCCAAAGTCCAATCACCCCAAGTCCCAATGTCCCACCGTCCAAAGTCCCGTCCAAAGTCCAGCGTCCAAAGTCCAATGTCCCGTCCCGCCCCAGTCCGAAAGTCTCAAAGTCCAAAGTCCCGTCCAAAGTCCAGCGTCCAAAGTCCAATGTCCCGTCTAAAATCCCAAGTCCCAAGTCCCAGTCTTTTCAGTTGCCACATGTTTTTTCCGCCCCCGCCCCCCGACTTCCCCGAAGCGGCTAAAGTACTCTCACCCCCACCAACCGCCAGACCGACCATGAGCACGCACCTCCATTCCGCCTTAGCCATCGCCGTCCTTCTGTTCACCGCCACGCTCCTTGCGCAGGAAGTCGTCCGCTACCGCGACTTCGGCGCCAAGGGCGACGGCAAGACCGACGACCATCCCGCCATTGTCGCCGCCCATGAATACGCCAACGCCCGCGGCCTTCCCGTCCGCGCCGAGGACAACGCCGTCTATTATCTGGGCCCCAGCGGAGTCACCGCGACCATCATGACCGACGTCGATTTCGGCAAGGCGAAGTTCATCGTCGACGACGCCAGGCTTCCCTTCGCCTTCCGCAACCGCCCGATCTTCAGGGTCGTCTCCGACCAGACGGCCTACAATCCCCGCCTCCAGGGACCGCTGAAGGCGGGGCAGCGCGGCCTTGGGCGCGCCTTCAAATGCCGCACCATGATCATCGTCGCCGATTCCACCCGCAGGCACTTCATCCGCCACGGCGCCAACCAGAACAACGGGGTCGCCGCCACCGACTGCTTCATCGTCGACCAGAAGGGCGACGTCGATCCCGCGACCCCGATTGTCTGGGACTTCGCCGCCATCACCAGTTCCACCGCCATTCCGCTCGCCGTCGCGCCCAGGACCATCCGCGGCGGCCATTTCACCACCATCGCCAACCAGGCCCCTTCCAAATACACCTACTATTCCCGCAACATCCAGGTCATGCGCCCCAACACCACCATCGAGGGGCTCACGCACCTGGTCGTCGGCGAGGGCGAGCACGGCGCACCCTACTCCGCCTTCTTGAACGTCAGCAACGCCGCGGACATCACCATCCGCGACTGCGTCGTCACAGGCCACAAGACCTACAAGACCATCGGCGCCGCGGGCACGCCCGTCAACATGGGCTCCTACGACCTGGGCGCCACCAAGTCCATCAACGTCTCCTTCATCCGCATCCGCCAGAGCAACAGCATCCTGGATTCGCGCTACTGGGGCGTGCTGGGCACCAACTACTGCAAGAACCTCCTCTACGACCGCTGCGAACTCTCCCGCTTCGACGCCCACTGCGGCGTCTGCAACGCCACCATCCGCAACTCCGTCCTGGGCCATTCTGGCGTCAACCTCATCGGCTACGGAACATTCCTCATCGAAAACACCACCGTGCATGGACGCAACATGCTGCATCTGCGCCCCGACTACGGCGCCTTCTGGCGCGGCGACATCATCATCCGAAACTGCGTATTCGAGTGCCGAGACTCCCGCCAGGCCTGCATCATCAACGGCGGCAACAGCGGCCAGCACGACTTCGGCTATGAATGCCGCATGCCGACCACCGTCACCATCGACGGACTGCGCATCAACGACCAGGCCATCCGCCGCAAGGGCTACCGCGGCCCCTGCGTCTTCACCGCCTTCAACCCGAAATACAAGCCTGGGGACAAGGAGCAGTTCCCCTATATCCGCACCCGCGCCGTCGTCGTCCGCGGACTTCGCACCGCATCGGGCAAACCCCTCTCGCTCACCACCCACCCGCCGTTCTTCCAGGGAACCGCCCTCCGCATCCAGAAATGACGCCTGCGCGAGGCTGAAGCCATTCGCGGCCCAAGAATGGGCCGCCACAGAACGCCAGGCTCCCCGATGGCTCTGGGGGCTTTTCGCGGCCCAAGAATGGGCCGCCACAGAACGCCAGGCTCCCCGATGGCTCTGGGGGCTTTTCGCGGCCCCAAATGGGCCGCCACAGAACGCCAGGCTCCCCGATGGCTCTGGGGGCTTTTCGCGGCCCAAGAATGGGCCGCCACAGAACGCC
>JAEEXV010000078.1 GCA_016287975.1 Lentisphaeria bacterium
GGATGGGGATGCGCCCAGCGCGGGCGGCGCGGGGACGGCGCCCCCCCCCGATGCGGGGTCACCGCCACTCGCCCGCCATCTCCGCGCGCAGGGCGTCGGCGGTATGGGAGTGCGGGCATTGCAGCAACTGCCGCGGGGTGCCCTCAAATACGACCTGGCCGCCGTCGGAGCCGCTGCCTGGCCCCAGGTCGATGAGCCAGTCGGCGGCGGCGACCACCTCCAGATTGTGCTCGATGACGATGACGCTGTTGCCTTTGTCCACCAGGCGCTGGAGCAGTTCCAGCAGCTTGGCGGTGTCGGCCAGATGCAGCCCCGCGGTCGGTTCGTCCAGGATATAGGCATTGCCGGACTTGTGGAGTTCCTCCGCGAGTTTGACGCGCTGGTTTTCGCCGCCTGAGAGCGTGTCCGTGGACTGCCCCAGCGTCAGATAGCCCAGCCCGACCTCCACCATCGCCTGGAGGCGCTTCACGATGCGCGGCTGGTCCGCGAAGAACTCCATCGCCTCGCGCGCGGTCATCCCCAGCACCTCCAGGATGTTCCTGCCGCGGTAGTTCATCTGCAGCGTCTCGTCGTTGTAGCGCCTGCCGTGGCACGCCTCGCAGGGAATCGCGACGGGATCCGCGAAGGCGACATCGGGCGTGACCTCGCCCTTGCCGTGGCACACGGGGCAGCCGCCCTCCGAATTGAAGCTGAACCGTCCCGCGGGAACGCCGTTCGCCTTCGCGAACAGCGCGCGGATCGCATCCATGCAGCCAGTGTAGGTGGCAGGCGTGGAGCGCACCGAGCCGCCGACTGGCTTGCGGTCGATGAACACCGCCTTCTCGCAATGCGGCGCGAACTCCTCGCAGATCAGCGTGCTCTTCCCGGAGCCCGCCACCCCCGTAACCACCGTCAGCGCATTCTTCGGAATCCGCACCGACACATCCCGCAGGTTGTTTCGCCGCGCATGGCGGACCCAGAACGCCTCCGACCACGCCCGAGGCGTCCGCTCCAACGAAATCCTTCGCTTCAGCCACTGCGCGGTGACCGTGCCGCTTTGCAGCAGCCCATCCACCGGCCCCTGGTAGGTGATCTCGCCGCCGCGACGCCCCGCCTCAGGCCCCAGGTCCACCACCATGTCCGCAATCCGGATGACGGCGGGGTTGTGCTCCACCACCAGCACCGTGTTGTGGCGGTCGCGCAATTCGCGGAGCAGCCGATTCAACTGCAGGACGTCGTGCGGATGCAGCCCCGCGCTCGGCTCGTCCAGAATGAAGGTCGTATTGTTGAGGCTGCTGCGCAGCGAGCGCACGATCTTCAGGCGCTTGGCCTCCCCGCCTGAAAGCGTGTCCGTGCGCCGCGACAGCGGCAGATAGCCCAGCCCGATGTCCACCACCTTCTCAAGCGCCTCCGCCGCCTGCAGCGCAATCGGCGTGCCGACGGGATGGTCGATCGCGCGCAGCACTGGCAGGAGGTCACGGATCTGCAGGTTCAGGAAGTCCGCGATGTTCCGCCCCGCGATCCTGCAGGAGAGCGCCTTCTGGTTCAGCCCCGTCCCCTGGCACGCCCCGCACGGCGCCTTGCGCAGAAAGCGGTTGACCTCCGCCATGCTGACCGACGGGTATTTCGTCAGGTCGCGGTTGATGTAGAGCCGCTCGAACCGCGGCACCAGCCCCTCGTAGTCGCTGTAGACCGTCCCCGTCTTCAGGTAGAACGGCACCTTCACCTTCTCGGGAGGCCCGTAGAGCAGGTTCCGATACTCCTCCGCCGTGTAGTCCTTGACGGGCTTGTCGTTGTCGAAAAGCCCCGACTGCGTGTAGTACATGTATTGCCAGTTGCTCTTCGAGAAATAGCGGAAGCGCACCGCGCCGTCGTTCAGGGACTTCTCGGGATCCACCATCGCGTCGCCGTCCACCGTCAGTTTCTCCCCCAGCCCATTGCACTCCGGGCAAACCCCGAAGGTGCTCTGGTAGGAGAAGTCGATCGCCGCGCCGATCCTCGGCTCGCCCATCCGCGAGAAGAGCAGCCGCACCAGCGGCGCGATGTCGGTCACCGTCCCGATCGTCGAGCGCGGATTGCTCCCCAGCGGCTGCTGGTCGATCACCACCGCCGCCGTGAGGTTCCGCATCTCCTCCGCCGCAGGCCGCTCATACCGAGGCATCCGATAGCGCAGATACGCGGGGAACGCGGCCACCATCTGCCGCTTGCACTCCACCCCGATCGTGTCGAAGACCAGCGAGCTCTTCCCCGAACCCGACACCCCCGTGAAGACCACGATCTGGTTCTTCGGCAGGGTCAAGTCGACATTCTTGAGGTTGTTGACATTCACCCCCCGCAGAATGATCTCGTCCCGCTGGCCGCATCCGTCGCACATGGTTCACTTCCTCGTCGCGGGCAGCGTGATGATGCTGCCCGCCTTCAGCGGCCTGTCCTTCGCCACATTCGGATGGTTCAGTTCGGCGATGGCATCGACGTAGCTCTTGTCGCCGTAGAAGGCGATGGAGATGGATTCGAGGGTGTCGCCCTTCTTGACCTGGTACGGGAAGGGCTTCGCGTGGACGCGCCCCGCACGCACGCCGTCCTGCGAAATCACCGCCACGTCGACGACCTGCTTGCGCGCGCTGAGGCGGAAGGCAAGCACCTGCCGCGTCTCGTTCTCGCGCCCGTAGTCGGTGAAGACCTCGGCGTAGAGCGTCACGGGGCCGAGCACCTTCTGGCTGTGGGTGCCGTAGTAGTCGGTCTGCACCTTGTATTCGCCCTTGACCGCCTCGCGGATCATGAACTCCTCAGGGCCGTAGCCCTGCATGAAGTCGCAGGAGTTGCGCCCGCCAGTCGAGGTGAAGCGGTGCGAGTAGAAGCACTTCTCGCCGAACGGGTCGGTCACCCACAGGTCCATGTCGCTCATGTCGGTGTCCCAGTTGATGATGACGCGGACGTCCGTCTGGATCGGCTTCACAAAACGCTTGTCCACGCCCTGGATGGCGATGCCCTTGCGCTCCGCGCGCAGGATCATCCGATTGATCTCCGTGAGCGCGATGACCTCGATCTCGCGGAAGCGCCCGTCGAAGTGGTAGCGCACCACGTGCATCATCATGTCGACCGCCTCCTGGAAACGCTCCTGGTCGTCCAGCGTCAGCGCCAGGTCGCGGTACGACTGCGGCTCCTCGGGCGCCAGCTTCAGCACTGCGCGGAAAACCGCCTCCGCCGACGCCAGTTCGCCCCAGAAGCGCAATTTGTAGCCAAGCACGCGCAGCACCTGCTTGTTCTCCAAGTCCATCTCCGCCAGGTTCGACAGCACCCGCAGCGCCAGCGCACGCTCGCCCGAACGCTCCAGGTAGTCCGCGCAGTCCATGTAGAAGCCAGCCGACGCGCCATGCTCCGCGCGCTGCTTGAGATAGGCGCCGTACGCGCCCTTCCCCGCCGCCTTCAACGCCTCCAGATACGGCGTCTGCGGATTCCACGCCTTCATCACCGCCTTCGGGCCGCCCGGCGCCGCCTCGGGGGCGCGGGGAGCCGCTGGCGCGCGAGCCGCCGCCATGCGGGCACGGGGAGCCTCGTTTGCGGCTCGCAAGGCGAGGCGTGGCTCAGCGACCTCTTCCGGTTCCGCGGCATACGCAACCGCCCCCGCCGCGCCATCCGGAACGGGGGCGCTGTATCTGCGCGATTCTTCCCGTTCCGCGGCATACGCAACCGCCCCTGCCGCGCCATCCGGAACGGGGGCGCTGTATCTGCGCGATTCTTCCCGCTTCACCTTCTTTGCCTTCGCGGCCTCCCTGGGATAGTCCTGTCCATACCAGACAAGCAGCGCATTCCACATCAGCAGCACCTGTTCGGCAGGCTTCTCCTCCAACTGGAACGACTCCCCCCAGCGCGCATTCTTCTGGCGCTTCACGATCTCGTCATACCGCCGCCGCATCTCCGCGAGGCCCTCTGGCGGACGCACGCGGTAGCGCACATACTGGTCCAGCGAATCCAGCACCAGCAGCGAGGTGCCTGGCGTCACCAGCCCGAAGCGCTTGCCAGCGGCGGTCACCTCCGCCTCCGCCGCCCCCGACGAGAGCAGTTCCGCGATCTTCAACTGGCCATAGCCCGTGCGCAGCGTGCCGCCCGCAGGCAGCGCGTTCGCCTCGGCGACCGCCGCCTCGCGGCGCACCTCGCGGCCGCCCACGCGCATCGCCACCGCGACCGTCCTGGCGCCTTCTGGCAGCACGCCCGCGACATGCAGGCGGTCGCCCTCAAGTTCCCAGACGTGCTCCAGCGCCTTGCCGTCGCACTGGACGCCGACCACCGACGGCTGCGCCACGCCCAGCATCTTCACTGCGTCCGCCGTGGAGATGTTCCGCAGATCCAGGAACGCGCCGTCCCGCACGAGCGCCCGCAGCGCGGGCGCGTTCTGCTGCTTGTCGGCGGTGAAGACCGAGAGCCGCGCCGCCTTCGGGAGGGCCTTCGCGGCGGAGAAGTTGTCCAGCCCGTCCGTGAAGAGACACGCCTCCGCGCCCGCTGGGATGGCCGCCACGGCGGCGGCGAGGTTGGTCGCGCCGTCGTAAACCACCGTCTCCAGCGCCTTCACGAGCGCCTCCGCCGAATCGAAGACCCGCGGCGCCTCAGGGACATTCCGAAAGACGACCAGCGTCAGTTTTTTCGCCTGTCCGAAGGCCGCCTTGATGAAGGCGAACTCCGCGTCATGCTCAGACTTGTCGCGCGACATCGACGCGTCCCACACGATCACGGGCTCCGCCGACTGCGGCACGCTCGCCTGAAGCATCGTCGGCGAGACCGTGAACGCATAGTGGAAGTACTCCTGCCCGTCGGAGGCGCGCTGATGCAGGAAGTCCTCCTCGGGCCGCGCCATCACCGCGACGGTCAGGTCCTCCGTGAGCGCGATGTCCTCGAGTTCCGTCTCGGCGGTATAGAAGGTCCGCCACTGCTTGAAGGCGAGATTCGTGGCCGCGCCCGCGACGACCTCGGGCGGGCGGACCGCCGCCGCCACGTTCATCTTCAGCCTGAAGCGCCGCAGTTTCCCAGGGAAGTTCAGCGGCTGCACATGGTAGTAGACGCGTTTCCCGCCCTCCGTGACCGCCTTGGTCGTGGACACATAGCGCACCGAGATCCGCCGCATCCCCTGCGCGGGCAGCGGATAGACCTTCGTGCGGAACATGTTCCCCCCGACCTGCTCGGCCAGACCTGGATCCACGCCCTGCCGCGTGACCTCGTCGAAGACCACCCGCGCCTTCGCCTTCTCCACCACGACACCCTCCACCATCTGCCCGTTCACATCCAGCGCGTAGCCCGCGACCGTCGCCCCCGCCGGCAGCGGGAACTCCAATTCGCCTTCCAGCACCCGTCCATTCGGATTGAAGAGCGTCAGCGTCACCCGCGTCTCCGCCAGCACGCCGTTGATCTCCGCCTCGATCGACGCCTCCTGCACCTGCACTGGAACCACATTGTCCCGCGCCGCCACCTTGATCCCGATCGGCGGCAACGGCGGCAACTCACGGCGCGACTGCGCCATCACGCATACGGCACTCAATACAAAGAACAGCAAAAACGCTCGCTTCATCATCGGCTCCTTCCTGAATGGGTGAATCACACAGTCGTGTCTACCCATTAATACGTCGGACACCTCGGAATTCTTATCCGCAAGCAGGGAAATTCTTTCCGCCGCCCGCGCAGGCAGCCGCCAACCGCTACGCCCCCAACCCCAGCAGCGCGCGCGGGTTGTCCTCGGTGAGCCGCTTCCAGAACGCCTGCCCCAGCGCGCGCGTGATCGCGGGCCTGGCGGGCGACAGCCGACACGGCCGCTCGCTGACATCGTGCGCGTCGGACGCCAGAAATACCTGCTCTGGCGCCAGGCGCATCAGCCGCAGCATGGTGCGGCGGCGCCACATCGAAAAGAGCCCGCCCTCGAAACTGTCCGCGTTGAACTGCAGCATCAGCCCGCGTTCCAGCAACGGCGCCAGCGTCTCATACGCCCCTGTGAAGCCAGGCTGGCGCTCGGGATGCGCGAGGATCATCCGGAAGTTGTGGGTCTGCGCCAGGAACAGCAGATCCCCCGCCTGGCCGATCGGCATCTCCTGCGACATCTCCACGAGCACCGCAGGCGACTGGCCGTCCGAGCCCGTCCCGGGCACCAGCATGCCAGGCCAGCGCGGCAGCACGTCGGCGAAGATGCGCTCGACCACATGGCACTCCCCCCCCGCCAGCAGCGTCAACGGCACCCCCGCCGCCGCCAGCGCCCCCCGCAGCGTCGCCAGCGCCTCCTCCCGCGCCGCCAACTGCGCCTCCGGCTCGTAGGGCGGACGAAAATGCGGCGTCGCCACAATGTGCGTGATGCCGTCCGCGACCGCCTGTCGCGCCAGTTCCATCGAGGTCGCCAAGTCGGCGGCGCCGTCGTCGATGCCAGGGAGGATATGGCAGTGGATGTCGATCATGGGTCACCTACAGTTGCTTGATCTGCTCGGCCATCTTGTCCGCGAGGGCCGCGTCGGGCAGCACCAGGTCGGGCAGGCGCGAGAACGGAATCATCTCGACGGTGTACGGCCCCGTGTAGCCGATCTTGTCCATCTCGGCGAAGAACGCCTTGAAGTCGGCGACGCCCTGGAAGAGGTCGTCCCCGAAGCCGTGGAGGCCGCCCGCGCAGTCGGTCTCGGCGAAGTTCTTGAGGTGCACCGCCTTGATGTATCCGCCCAGGATTTCAGGGAAGTCCTGCGGACGGCAGTTCAGGCAGGCGTTGCCAGTGTCGAAGTAGATGCCGACGCGCGGGGACTTGAACTGGTCGAGGAAGAACTTCCATTCCATCGGGGAGATCAGGAAGCGGTTCCAGACATTCTCGATGGCGAGGTTGACGCCGAGGGCCTCCGCCACTGGCGCCAGCTCGCGGATCGAGGCCGTCGCATTGTCCCAGACCGTCTTGTAGGGAAGCACGGGCCGCGATGGCTCCCAGGCGACGCGCGTCGCCCCTGGAACCACCAGCACCGTCTCCGCGCCGATCCACGCCGCGATCTGCAGATACTGCTTCACGAAGGCGATCGCCTGCTGGCGCTCCGCCGCGTCCGCCGCCCCCAGCGCGCAGCCCCAGCCCGCCCCCGAGGCCAGCGTGCGCAGCCCGACGCCCTTGGCCTTCGCGTAGGCGGCGATCGCCTTGCACTCCGCCTCCGTGATCTCCGCCTTCAGGCACTCGCCCACCGTCAACTCCACGCCGTCCAGCCCTTTCGCGGCCGCCCAGTCGATGAACTCGTACGGGGTCTTCTGACCATCGAAACCGCCAAACACCCAGTAATTCAATGCCTTGTACATGGTTCCTGCTCCTTTTCAGGGATTCAAGGGATCAAGGGGATCAAAGGGATACCATGCCCCATGCCCCCATAAAACACCATCGCATCCCTTGAATCTCTGAAATCCCTTCAATCCCTTTCCTTTTGCGCCCCCTCCTGCCCGCACCTCAGTACTCAATCTCCACCCGCTTTCCGCCTTCGTTGATCGACTGCTGCTCGGCCATCACGACCTTGAAGCCGTCGAGCACGCTGTCGAAGGTCTGGTACTTGTCGGGGGTCACGCCCTTCTCCACGCAGTCGATGAAGTACTGTAGTTCCTTGTGCCAGCCAGTCGTCGCCTCGACCTGCGGGGCCTCCACGCGGCCGTCCTTCCAGTAGATGCGGAAGCCCTCGGCCATCAGGCGCACGGTCGCCTTCTCGAAGATCATCTGGAAGGACATCTCGAAGGGCACGTCGCGCGCCTGCGCCCAGGAGCCCTCCGCCTCGACCAGCTTGCCGTCGTCGAAGTGGTACAGCGTGATCACATGGTCGATGCCGCCCTTGCTGTTGATGTTGACGCCCGCGGAGGTGACCGCCTTCGGGCGCCCGAAGAAATAGACCACCTCGTCGGTGTCGTGAAGGTGCATGTCGAGGAGCGCGCCGCCAGAGCGCTTGCCGTCCATGAACCAGTTGTCCCACGCGTTGCCGTCGATGTCGGGGGAGAGGCGGCGGAAGGTCGCCGAGCACACCTTGCCGAAGGCGCCCGCCTTGTACTGCTCGTAGACATGGCGGTATTCAGGCCAGGCCCGCACGCACATCCCGAAGTTCAGGAAGGTCTTCGCCTGCGACGCCGCCGCCTGGATCTTCGCCGCCTGCTCCAGCGAACGCGCAAACGGCTTCTCCGCAAAGACGTGCTTGCCCGCCGCCAGCGCCGCCACGATGAAGTCCGCATGGAACGGCGTCGGGCAGCAGATGTCCACGACATCCACTTCGGGGTCGTTGATCAGGTCGAAGCCGTTCTCGTACACATGCACGCCCTCCAGATTCAGCGGCACCGAATTGTCCGCGTTGCCGATGTTCCCGACGACCTTCGAGACGTCCCCGCGACGCTTCGCCTCGTCCACATCCGCCAGCGCCTTGATCTCCGCATTCTCCATCGCCTCGTAAATCCGAAAATGCGTGCTCCCCATGAAGCCCAGACCAATCAGGCCAACCCGAATCTTGCTCATCGCTTGCTCCTCCAAATGAATTCCCTTTTTCGCCCCCTGCGCCTATTATACTTGCAATCCCGCCTTTTGAAAATAGATTATCCTGCAATTCCATGGACTTTTCTGCAATACGGAGGCATTTTTCTACATGGATCCCCAACGCTCCCTCGAACTCATCCTGCACCGCGAAGTCCAGCAGCTGCTCGACAACTTCGCCGCGGTGATGCGCGTCCACGTCGTCTTCTTCGGCCCGCGCGGCGAAGTGCTGCGGCAGGGGCGCGGCGAGGGCAACTGCCGCTTCTGCCAGATGGTGCAGCAATGCCTCTCGATGGAACGGTGCCTCGCCCTCGACCGCGAACGGCAGGCCCTCGCCCGCCGCACGGGACGCTGCCAGATCTACACCTGCCACGCAGGCCTCTGGGAGGCCATCATGCCCGTCATGACTGGCGGCGAACTGCTCGGATACATCGTCTTCGGCCAGATCCGAGGCGCCACCCGCCCCCCAGACGCCCTGCGGCGCGCCTTCCCCCCCGACGCCGCCGCCGCGCTCTCAAAGGCCTACCTCGACCTGCCCTTCCTTTCCGCCGACGGCATGGACAACCTCGCAGGCCTCATGAAACTCCTCGTCGACTACATCGTCCGCAACGAACTCGTCACCCTCGGCGGCGACCGCCTCTACCTCGCGACCCTGCGCTTCCTTGAGGAACACCTCACCGCCTCCGTCACCCTGCCCGACGCCGCGCGCGCACTCGGCCGCAGCGCCTCCACCCTCTCCCACCTCCTCCAGCGCCACGGCACCACCTTCAAGCGCCTGCTCATCGAAAAGCGCCTCGCCCGCGCCGACGCCCTCTTCAAGGCCCACCCCGAATTGTCCGTCAAGGAAGCCGCGACCCGCTCAGGCTTCAACGACCCCGCATACTTCTCCCGACTCTACCGCAGGCACCGGGGCACTCCGCCCAGCCAGCGCCGAGGGTCATGAAGCCTAAAGCCAAAGGCTTAAAGCGTAAGGCGCTGTTCCCCAAGAGGGTAGGCGATTGCCCAGTCAAAGCCCCGGAAATGGTAGCCACGGCGTCCCGCCGTGGTCCCCCCGGCGAGCGACGCAGCGAACGATTTCGCCGCCCCATTGCAAACCCTGTGTGGCTCACCCGCCTGCCA
>JAEEXV010000079.1 GCA_016287975.1 Lentisphaeria bacterium
CCAATCTGCAACAAACGGGGAGGCAAGGCACCCTCCAGCAGGAGTAAATGCAACCGCAGCACTTTGCAGGAGAAAATGCATTCCCTCCCATTTGTAGGATTGAACGCAACAAAGGGGGTGCGTTTACCTTTTCCATTTTCAGCCTACACTTTTGGCGAACAGCGCGTTTTCAAAACAATAATTCAGCATTATATTTTCATTCGGCGTGAATGCCTGGACGGACGGCATTGCGCGTCATCCGCCCCTTTTTCCATACCGAGCGTCTCATGCACATCAATCTTCACATTCATTCGGACGAGTTGTCCCAGTTGAACGGCATTGCAACTGTATCCTTTCCCAAATATACTTCGCAGCTTGTGAATTGGGCGAACCAGAATGCCCAGGGCACGAGGCCGCGCATAGTAGGGCAGATGTCGGAACTGTTCCAGCAATTCCAGCAGGAAACCGAGGACATCACGGTGCAGGCCTGGGAGGAGTGGTATTCCGCTCGAAAACCAGATGCACTGGAAAACGCGACCGAGAGGATTTACCAGCAAGTGCGGAATCTACAGGAAGCCATCACCCACATAGACCGCGACCTGGTGGCGCGGTGGGTGCATGATTTGGTTGTCCACAAGACTTTCACTGGCCTTTATGTCCAGCGCGCCATTCTGGCGGTGCTCGCCCGACGCAGCCAGAGCACCTATCGCCTGGCTACCCCGGAGGAGGAGGCGCAGGGAATTGACGGCTTCGTCGGCGACAGGCCCTATTCCATCAAACCGCTTTCCTATCGGGACACCATGAAACGCCTCCCCGAACAGATTGGCGTCACAATTGTCTTCTACGACAAGCAAAAAGACGGGCTGCGCCTGGAGTTCGAGGAATAGCTGCGTATTGCTCAGCGCTGGCTTGCCTTCAGGAACTTTTCCTGGCAGGCGTATGCGGCTTGCGCCTCCACCCCGACAAGGCCTGTGCGCACGAGGTGGAGATTCACAAAAGTGCGATTGTCGAGATAGACGTATGCCGCAGGCTGGCCGCCAGCCTCTGGGGCGGACGGGTCCTGTTTCAGGAAAATCCTGCGCTTGTGGAATTTCTGCTCCAGGAACTGCCTGGCGGCCTCTTCATATTGAGGCAGCGCGACAATCCCCAGCAGGCGGATGGTCCGCCCGTCGTCCAGCCGAATGGCGTCTGGCGCCAGCACTTCTCGGACGGTATGCAGCTCCAGCGGCGCGGCTTCGGTTCCGTCGATTTTGGAGCCGAAGTTGCGTTTTTTCACATCGACCTTTTTGTCCATGCGGTGGGGATCCTGGAAGCGGTATGGCAGCGTGTCTGCAGAAGGCGGGGGGCAAGGTGGCGCAGTGACGAACTCCACCACGTCATGCTGGTGGAACAGATCCTGCCCTGCCCCCAGCTTCTTCTCCATCACCGCCTTGAACTCCGGGTTGATCTCATAGCCGATGGAGTTTCTCCCCAAATGCATCGCGGCAAGGGAGGTGGTCCCGCTGCCCGCGAACGGGTCCAGGACCGTTTCCCCCGCAAACGAGAACATCTTGATCAGGCGCCGAGGCAGCTCCTCGGGGAACATCGCCAGGTGGCCTTCCTGCCTCTCCCCGCGGAAGGTCCAGTGCGAGCTGAAGAACTGCGACCATTCCTCGCGGGTCATGGCGGAGAGGCGCTTCTGTTCCTCGGTCGGCTTAGGCGCCTCGCCGAGTTTCTTGAACAGCAGAATGAACTCGTAGTCCATCTTCAGAATGCCATTCCTGGGATACGGGAAGCTGCCCATGATCGCGCCGCCGCCAGAGGTGTTCATCGTCGTCGCCTTCTGCCAGATGACGGCCCCCATGTAGTCGAGCTTCATCGCCTCGCAGAAGCGGATGATCTCCGTGCGGATGGGAATCACCTTGTAGCGCCCATAATAGACCGAACGCGCGAACTGGTCGCCGATGTTGATGCACAGGCGGCAGCCTGGACTTAAGACCCTGACGCACTCCCTCCACACGAGATTCAGGTTGTTGATGTACGCCTCGTAGCTGTCGTCGAAGCCGATCTGCGCGCCGTTTCCGTAGTCCTTGAGCTGCCAATAGGGCGGAGAGGTGATGATCAGCTGCACAGATTCATCCGCGACCTGCGCCATCGCGCGGCTGTCGCCAAAAACGATCTGGTGCCTCGTGCCCATCAAATCCCCGTCCATGTTTCCTTCCATCACTTCAGTTCGGCGATGACGAGGCCCGCCTTGGGGACGGTCAGCGTGATTTTGCCGCCCTTCACGACCGCGGCGGGGCCCTTTTCGGGGAGTCGCTCGCCGTTTTCGTCATAGCGGTAGAGGGTGACGGCGGCGCCCTCGGGGGCGCCTGGCCACGCGAAGGTGCCGCTGTGGAGGGTGATGATGCGCTCCTTGCCGACGATGCGGCCTGGCTGGAGTTCGAGCACGGTGAGGGGGAAGCACTTGCAGACGAAGTTGTCGCGGCCCTTGAGGAGGGTCTGCCCCGTGGCGGGGGCGTAGGTGCAGGCCATCGCGAGGGCGTCCTTGACGGCGTTGAAGATGCCCTTCATGGTCTTGGTGTCGCCGTAGTTGCCGAAGGCCATGGGGACCTGGTCGAGGTGCGCGTAGCCGAGGGTGGCCATGCCGTTGCCGCCCTCCCAGAAGCGCTGGGCGGAGGCGGTGTTGACGCTGCGCAGGGCGGCGGAGCCGTTGCCGAGGAAGAACTTGCCGCGCTCCTTGGCCATGGAGAGGATGGCGTTCTGGAGGCCCTCGCTGGCGAGCGCGACGTCGTATTTGAGGTGGACGGGGTTGCCCTTTTCGTCGAGGTCGGCGGAGAAGCCGTCCCAGCGTCCGTAGTCGTATCGGGAGTAGTCGCGGTGGTTGCCGAAGCTGAACTCGTCGATGTAGATGCCGACGGCGCCGTTGTCGAAGACCTTCTTCACGTCGTCGAGGAGGACGTCGTAGTATCGGCTGCCCGCGTAGGGGGCGTAGTAGGCGATGGCCCAGTCCTTGTCGACCCAGGTGCCGAGGTGGGAGCGGTCGTA
>JAEEXV010000080.1 GCA_016287975.1 Lentisphaeria bacterium
GCGGCGGTGAAGTCGATGACCACGGCCGCGCCCGCCAGCGCCTCCGCCGCGTCGGCGGCGATCTTGACACCGCACGGGGGCTCTCCGATGAGTGCGCCCGCGTCGACGCCCAGCAGCGGGCAGCCCGGGGCCTCCAGAGCGCCTGAAAGGCGGAGGTCGGGATCATGGAGAACCTGGGTCACGAGCATGCGCCCCATGCGGCCGGCGGCGCCGGCAACCATCACATTCAACATCGTCTGAGTTTCCTTCTATTTCCCCTTCGGGGGGGTCTTCTTCTTGCGGGACACCTTGTCGGCGGGGGCGGGGGGAGCAGGGCGCGCCTCCGGGATCTTCGCGCCCTCCTGGAACCACTTCAGGGCGGCCTGGATGTTGAGGTCGATCTCGTCCTTCTTCGCCTGGTCGGTGGTTTCGTAGAGCTTCACGTAGCCCGCGCGGTCGATGGCGCTCACGATGTCAGGCTGCAGGCCCTTGCCGTGGATCAGCGTGTGGCTCTGGGTGAAGTATTTGGCGATGGTGAGCTTGAGGCCCGCGCCGTTGGGGAAGTTGTGCACGGCCTGCACCGAGCCCTTGCCGAAGGACTTCTCGCCGATCAGCACCGCGCGGCGGTAGTCGCGCAGGCAGGAGGCCATGATCTCCGCCGCCGAGGCGCTGCCGCCGTTGATGAGAATCGCGACGGGGAGCGTCTCCGCGACCTTGTAGCCGTCCGTCGAATGCGTCTTGTAGTTGTTGGCGGGGTTGCGCCCCTCCACCGAGACAATCATTTTCCCCGACGGCAGGAACATGCTGCACATCTCGCTGGCCGAGTTCAGCAGCCCGCCCGGGTTGTTGCGCAGATCGATGACCAGCCCCGTGCAGCGCTGCCCCTCCAGCTTCTCCAGGGCATCGCGCAGCGCCCTGGGCGTCGGCTCCGCGAACTCCGTGACCCGGATGTAGCCGATTTTCGTGCCCGCGATCTGATGGACGTTGACGACGGTGTGGATGGGAATCCGCGCCCGCAGCAGTTCGACCACAATCGGCTCGGCGACATCCTGCCGTTTCAGGCCCACCGTGACCTTGGTGCCGATCTCGCCGCGCAGCAGTTTCAGGACGCCGTCGCTGGAGACGCCCGTCATGTCCTTGCCGTCCACCGAGACGATCTGGTCGTTGGGCATGATGCCCGCGCGCGAGGCGGGAGTGTCGTCGATGGTCGTCACGACGGTCATGAAGCCGTTCTTCATGCTGACCTGGATGCCGACGCCGCCAAAGGACCCCTGCGTCTGTTCGTTGAGGTGCTTGAGATCCGCAGGCGGCATGTATTCGCTGAAGGGGTCGAGGGAAGCCGTCATGCCGATGATGGCGTCCGTGAGCAGCTGGTCGCTGGTCACCTCCCCCGCGTCCACATAGTTGGTGCGGATCAGCTGCAGCACCTGCATCATGATGGCGAGGTCGTCGAAGACCTTCTCCGTGTCGGCGGCCTTCGCGTCCTTGCTGTAGGCGCGGTAGCCGACCACGGCGTTGCCAATCAGAAGCAGCGCGAGACAAAGCAGGAGGATGCGGCGGAGTTTCATGGCGGTATCGGAGGAATGGTGGAGACAACTCAAACTGGAAGGGTTTCATAATGTAGCCCGAATCCGCCGAATTGCCGCATGCGCCGCCAAGGCCCATGATCCCCGCCTGTGCGGAATCCCCGCTGTTTCCGCGCGGGGTTCGACACACACCATCCTCCGCGGTGCTGTGCCGCCGCATTCTTGCAGCGGAAGCCAGGCATGCCGCCAAGGCCCATGATCCCCGCCCGTGCGGAATCCCCGCTGTTTCCGCGCGCGGCGCGGCCTGGCCCGCCGTCAGGGATTCATGATTTCTTCCAGCAGTTTTTGCTGGCGTTCCATATATGCCTTGCGCGTGAAGCTTTCCGCGCGCGCGGCGCAGTGGAGGCGCTGCCGCTCACGGAACGGCGCGTCGGCCAGCAGTCTTGCCAGGATGTCGGCGGCCTCGGCGTCGGTGTGATAGGTGAGTTCGGGCGAATCCACGATTTCCCGCGACCCGCCGTCGTCGGGGACGATGGCGATGCAGCCCGACTTGAGGTATTCCGCAATGGAAATGCCGAACGCCTCGAAGCGCTCGGCGTGCACGGCGTAGGAGCCCGACCACAGGAGATCCGCCTTTTCCCGCCCGTAGAGCGGGCCTCGGAATGCCAGCCACTTCCGTTCCGCGGCCATTCGGCGGAGCTGTTCGCCGTAGGAGCGCACCTGGTCGATGCGGCCTGCGACTTCCAGCCGCAGGTCGAGCCCCGTGGCCGCCCGCGCCTTCTCGACGATGCCGATGATTTCGGCGACGCGCTTCTCAGGGATGACACGGCCGATATAGACGACCTTCAGCGGGTCGCGTTCGACGGCCGCGGGAGCCTCCTCGAACAGGGTGGGCGGGTAGAAGACGCGGCTGTTGAACGGGCCGTAGTAATCCGTCATCAGCCTTTCCACAAAATGCGAATTCGGATAGATGCGCTGGCTCGGATCGCAGATGATGCTTCTCTTGGAGCTCATGCCGAGGAGCGGGCGCAGCAGATGCTCCACCAGGAAACGCCGCGCGCCGCCGCCGTCCGCCGTCTGCACTCCATCGACGCGGCGGTGCGCGTAGGCGGTGAAACCGTCGTCGCCAAACGCCAGCATGTTGATGAAATGGTGGGCTGGCCTGCCGAAGTCCATGATGTTGGCGGTGGAGATGCATACGTCGGCCTCTTTGGCCAGCCGACGCAGATTCCTGAACCTGCACAGCGAATCGCGGAAGCCGTGCCGCCTGGGGTCGTATCCAGGCGAAGTCACCTGGACGACCTTCAGCGCGGACAGGTCGATGTCGATCCCGAACACTTCCGAGGAGCGCTTCAGGTTGTCTGCCTGGTCCAGCGCCACCGTCACGTTGCCCATCTTCTGGAGCGACGCGATCAGCGACAGCGGCAGATGCTCGCCGCCGCCCAGCGCAAAACTGAAACTGTAGTAAAGGAGGACGTTCTTCATTTCCCTCTTCTGGCGCTCCCCATTCGGAAATAGGCCTTGAAGAACCATTCCGCCGCAGGCCGCAGAAATGCATGGCGCACGAACATCCTGACCCACCAGCCGCCGAGACGCTTGGCCAGCGGCGCGTAGGCCATCAGCCTGGAAAAGTCCCCGAAGCCCGACGCGAAGACCGCCCGCAGCGTGTCGAGGCGCCGCGCCCGCGGGATCGCCGCGATGTTTTCGGGGGCGAACCAGAAGAAGAAGAGCCAGCCGCACCACTGCCGCATCCAGCACGCGCCCACGCGGCGGTCGAAGCCTGGCTCCTGGGAGACCTTCGCATGGAAGGAAAACAGCGAGCGGAGGATGGTCACCCAGTCGCCGTGGAAGTAGCCAGGCCCGCGCGCGGAGGAGGAGACCGACGCGGCCTGGAGCCTGTAGATGTAGAACGGCTCGTGCAACGGCACCACGCGCTTCGCCAGATACAGCGCGCGCGGGGAGAATTCGCTGTCCTGGCGCCGCAGCCCAGGCACGCACTTCAACGCGTTCTCCACGAGAAACCGTCGGCGGAACACGGATAACTGCAGCATCGGGCACGGGTGGTGGCCGTTGCCGCGCTCCGTCCGCATCGTCGCCTCTGGGCCAGTCAGTTCCGTCGGCGCGTCTGGCGGATAGTTGTCGCGCAGTTCCTCGTCCTGCCCCGTCATGTCGTTGTGCACCTGGATTGCGCAGGGATAGAGGTCGGCACCGGGGCGGGCGGCGATTCGGTCATGGAGGCGCTGCAGGGAGCCCGCCACGATGCTGTCGTCGCCGTCAAGGAAGATGACGTATTCTCCCTGCGCCCTGTCGATTCCGGTGTTGCGCGGCACGGAGCACGAGCCGCTGCGGGGCCCCGTGAAGACCTGGAATCGCGGATCCCGCGCGGCGTATTCCCGCGCGATCTGCTCGGTCTTGTCCTTCGAGGTCTCTACGCAGAGCAGGCACTCCCAGTCCTGGAACGGCTGGTTCAAGACCGAATCAAGGCATTCCCGCGCAAACGGATCGACCTCGCAGCACGGTACGATGATGGAGAAAAACGGTGCCATATTGATTGCGCTGCGCCCTGCGGCAACGGGGCGTTGCGGCCATTCCTAAGCACGTGAGGGATTCCGCATTTTTTCGAGCAGCCGCCAGGCGTCGTTGCGGAAGAAGACCAGGATGAAGGCGGTGGCGACGGCGGCGGCGGCCAGCCCCTTGAGGATGAAGCCAAGGGTGCCGACCAGGTGGATTGTATGGGCGACGCTCCAGGTGGCGGCGCAGAGCGCCAGCGTCAGCGCGGCGAAACTGGCGTGGAAGCGCCAGTAGTGCCGTTTCTCCTTGCGCCCGAAGAAACAGGTGAAGACGACACGGGATTCCCACGGGATCTGGATGAAGACGTAGGCGAGGATGGTGGAGAGGATGACGCCGTCGAGTTTGTACTCCTCGGGCAGGAAGAGGACGAAGGAGATGTTGAGGGCGAGGTTGACGGCGCCCCCGACGATGGGTTTCCAGCGGTCCTGCTTCCAGAGGGCGGCGGCCGCCTTGAAGTAGAGCAGGGTCTGGCGGGACTGGTTGACGTAGAAGTAGAGCACCATGAGGGCGGGAGTGAGGAGATGCCGCATCAGGGTCTGGTCGTAGCGGGTCCAGGCGCTGATGAAGGGGTGGTAGAGGGCCGTCATCATGGCCGCGCACCAGAGGATGGCGATCTGGGTCAGGCGGCTCATCCGCATGAAGAGCGCGAAGTTCTCCGCCTTGGATTCGGTGTGGATCGTGTTGCCGAAGCCGCTGTTCATCCCCGCATAGAGGGCGCCGACAAGCCCGCCGACAGCCGTGACGACGTAGTAGTAGTTGCCGTAGACGGCGACGGCGGCAAGGCCCAGGAAGGCGGAGATGACCAGGTTGTCCGCCTGGTAGGAGATGATGCCGCCGACTTTGTGGAGGAAGACCGACTTGACCTCGGAGAGCAGCATCCGCCGATGCTCGGGGGAGAGTTCGCCGCGCGGCTCGATCTCAGGGTAGAGGCGGCGGGATTCACGGAAGATGAGGAGGTTGACCACCGCCGTGAAGAAGACGGTGGCGATGACATACAGGTAGTAGTTTCGGGTCAGCAGCAGGATCAGGAAGACCGTCACATACTGGGCGGCGGAGGCGACGGTGCGGATGTTGGTGAGGACGTCGGTGCGGTTGTGGGTGCTGAGGATGCAGCCGCGGTACGCGAAGAAGAAATAGCTGGCGGCGGTGTTGACCAGGTGGATCAGGTAGAGCGCATACAGGTTGATGCCAGGGGGGACGGTGCCGTGGATCAGGCGGCGCAGGAAGGGCAGCAGGCAGAGCCCCGCGACGAAGATGAAGGTCCCGACGCAGCGGTAGGCGGCGCGGTAGAAGCGCAGATAGGCGCAGACGAGCGGGCGGTTGTCCTCGGCGATGGGCTTGTAGAGGGAACTGCCGATGGCGGCGCCGAAGCCGAGTTCGGCCAGGGAGAGGACGCCGAGGATGGAGGCGAAGAGGCCGTTGAGGCCGAGGAACTCCTTTCCAAGAAGCCACAGGAAGAGGGTGCGGTTGAGGAACGGGAACCCCAGTCGGAGGACGCTGTTGATGGCGGCGGCGGTGATGTTGCGTCGGGTGTTTTTCGCGAAGTCTAGCTTCATGGTTTCTCTACTGCCATTTCTCCCAGGGCATTCGGAGAAATGGACTCGTACGGCTCCTGCGGGCGCAGCGCCGCAGGGGGATTGTCTTTGAATCGTACCAGGATATACTATAACGCACGCGACGGAATCGCGGCACAATCTGCGTGCGGGAGGCGCGCAATGCCGCCAGACCGCGCACCGATCCAGGCCAATCATGGCCCGGATTGGCCCGCCGGGAGCGCGGCTGCACACGGGGCGCATTTATGGCACCCCCGATCGGCGCGCCACCCCTGCGCGGCCTGCATTAGGGTTATATTAC
>JAEEXV010000081.1 GCA_016287975.1 Lentisphaeria bacterium
GTCCGACGCCCGTCCGCGCGAGGCAGACGCGCTGTAACCGATTCCATTTCGGTTGACGGCGGGGCATACTGGAAAGGAAACAACGCCATGCAGAAGATCTCCGCCATCCTCCGCCTCTCCCCCTCCGGCGCCAGCTGGTGCGACACCCACGGCACGCCCGCGCCCGTCCCCCGCTTCATCGTCGGCGTCCGCGCGCAGCTCGCCATCGACCTGCGCGCGCCACTCGTCCCGGATGTCTCCGACGAACTGCCGCCGTACCCAATCGATGAACTCACGGCGGACGTGGCGACCTACTATATCGCCCTCGACGGCGACTACGACCACGGGACCGACCCCAGGCTCCTGCGCTTCGACGGCATCACCGTCGCCGCCGACGCGGCGGGGCGCACCATCGTCACCGCCGTCCTTCCCCCCACCGCCCACTCCGGCCTCGTCGCCGCCCTCGCCGCCCGCGCCTCCGTCACCCTCCACTGCGAGATCGGCGGCCTCTCCTCCGGCGGCGAGAAGCTGTTTTCCTTCCGCAGCGACCTGCAGATCGACAACACCGTCTGGAACCCGGACGACGGCGCCGAGGAGACCCCCGACGAGATGTCCGGGGAGCTGGCCGCCTCCATCCGCGCCTACATCGCCACGCAGCTGGCCGAACTCCAGGGCGACAAGGGCGACAAGGGCGACAAGGGCGACATCGGCCCCGCCCCGGGGATCGCCGCCGGCACCGTCTCCGCCGGCACCCTCGGCGCGGAGGTCGTCCCCGCGACCGACGAACACGGGGCGGAGATCCCCGGCTCCTACCTCCTCAACCTCACCATCCCCGACACCGCCTCCCCCGTCATCGACATCGGCGCCGTCGCCCAGGGTGAGACCCCCGCCGCCTCCATCACCCTGCAGGACGACGGATCCTACCTCCTCAGCCTGACCCTCCCGCGCGGCCTCCCCGGCACCGGCATCAGCCCGCTCTCGACCGCCTGGAGCGCCACCACGGAATACGCCCTGCGCTCCGCCATCCGCCACAACGGCGCCTGGTGGTACTCCGCCCAGGACGGCAACACCGGGCACGAGCCGCCCGCCTCCCGCGTCTCCGACCAGTGGTGGACACTCATCGTCCAGGACGGCGCCCCCGGCGTCTCCCCCATCTTCTCCTACAACCCCGACGCGGAACACGCCGCCGCCCAGTGGCACACGCCGCCCTACACTTCCGAGGACAAGTGGTTCCGAATCTCGACCGACGACGGGGCCACCTGGGGCGTCCCCGTCCCGCTGACCCAGTCCGCCGTCCCCGTCCTCTACCGCTTCAACCCCGACGCCTCCTCCGCCTGGGCCGCCGTGCGCTCCAATTCCTCGTATTCCTTCGGCACCGGACGCTACTTGCGCATCGCCAGCACCCTCCACGGCTACGGCGACGCGGTGGACGCCGCCGGCGAGGAGGTCGGCTCCGGCGAACTCCGCCTCCAGTTCGCCGCCGACGCCGACAACCCCGCCTGGCACGCCGCATTCCAGGCTGGCGACTGCGTCGTCCGCGTCTTCAACGCCGCCGGCACCGTCGCGAAGACCTACACACTCGACCTCCAGGGAGGCGAAATCTCCGCCGTCGAGCTCTCGCCCGTCGCCGACCCGTGGCACGACGCCATGGCCGACACCGACTTCTACTACAAGCTCTCCATCGACGGCGGCGCCACCTGGTCCTCCCCCGTGAAGTTCCGCGCCGTAGACGGCCAGTCCGCCTACGCCCTCTGGCTCGCCCAGGGCAACTCCGGCACCGAGGCCGAGTTCCTTGCGTCGCTCGCCGCAGCCGGCGCCCCCGACCTCTCTGGATACGCCACCGCAGCCGCCCTCAATGAAGAGGCCGCCGCCCGCGATGCGGCCGATTCACTCCTTGCCACCGCCATCTCAGGGAAGGCACCTTCTTCCCATGGCCACTCCATCTCTGACGTCGCGAATCTCCAGAACGTTCTGGACGCCAAGATCCCGTCGTCAGCAAAGGGAACCCCCAACGGGATCGCGACCCTCGGGGCGGGGGGCAAAATCCCCGTCGAACAGCTCCCGGAGCAGGAGGTCGGCGCGTCCATGCCCCCCGCCACCATCACCTTGCCAATCCCCTGCGACGACGAGAACGACAACCTCATCCTGGTCGTGGAGTTCTCCGCGACCGGGACTTTCGACGAGGATCCGCCGCTGCGCGTTTCGATGGAGGACGACTACGCGAAGATGAAGGTCTTCTCCTCCGGCGTGTGGCGGACGCTGGATGCGGGGAGTGTCGGCGTCCCCGACTACGGGGGTTCCGTCGCCTTCCAACTGGACTCCACTCTTCTGCCTGGGTATGCTGCGGGCACGCGCTACTACGCCCGCTACTGCTGGGTGGATTCACGCGGCGGCACCGACGGGTGGATCGGCTTCGCATTTGCAGGCGACGTGGCCGACATGCGCCCCGTGCGCGCCATGGAGGACGACCCCGCCCCCGTCGTGCACGACCTCGGCGGCGTCAGCGGCGCGCTGGCGTTCGACTACCAGGACGGGGAGATCCAGACGGCCTCGCTCGCCGGGAACGCCTCGCTCGCCGCCTCCGGCATCGCCAACCTGCCGCCGGGCGGCGCGCTGCTCGCCTACGTCACTGTGACCTTGGGCAATGCGCTGACAGTCGGCAACGCCTCCTTCACGAAAACCGGCGCGACGTACCAGGTCGCGGTGACCAATTTCGGCCAGATCCGCATGGCCGTCTCCGAACTCATCTAACCGGGAGAGTCCATCCATGAAACCCATCCGCATCCTCGCTTGCTGCCTCCTTTACGCCGCCTCCCTTGCGCTTGCCTGCCTGCTGGACGATCCCCTGTCCATCCTGGGCAACAAGCGCACGGTCTCCAGCACCGGCGACAACGGCGACATCACCACCGTAACCGTCGAGGGCGTGCACACGGGGTACATGCTGCCCGACATGTCCCCATTCTCCGACTTCCTGCGGGAGGCCATGCGGGCGTACATCGTTTCGCGGACGGTGGCGGTCTCATTCCCGCTCACGTTGCAGGTCTCCTTTTCCGGATTCGCGGATCTGGAGGGGCGGCCCATCGACGAACCGGTCACCCGCCTCTCCTTGTATATCTGGGACAGGAAGGGGGAGTGGGTCCTGCTCCGCGACATCCGCAACCCCCAGTACGCCGTCGCGGACGCCGGCGGCGCGGAACGCGCCCTCTTCGGGATGCACACCATCCCGCACTCCATGGGATACGCGCCGGGCGAGGTCATCCCCGTGGTCACCTATTTTGCCTCCGAGAACCATGAATCCTTCGACCTGGCGACCTTCCAGGCGAACCGAAGGGAACGCAGCGCGGCGTCGCTGGCCGGCGCCGACCCGTTCTTCCTCTGCTGGACCGGCAACACCTCCCCGAGATAATGGAATGAAGATCACCAGGTTCATTTCACTCCTCGGCGGCGGCTGGCACCGCCATGACTTCGCGGGCACCGGCGGCACCGGCCAGTGTCGCATCTGCGGCGAGACGCACAGCCCCCATGAATGGAAGGCCACGCGCCCCGGCGTCTGCAGCGTCTGCGGATGGGAGCACGACCAGCACGAGTGGCAGGAACTGCACGAGGCCGGCCGCTGCCGGAAGTGCACCGTGTGCTTCCTTCAGCAGAGCCACGTCCTTGAGGGGCAGTCGCAGGAGGCGTGCGGCACATGCAGCGTGTGCGGCGATGTGATCACCCACGTCTGGGACGCGTCCACCGGGAAATGCAGCAGATGCGGCCTGGAGCACGACCACAGCTGGCGATACGTGAACCATCCCGCCGCCCTCTGGAAATGCCGCGCCTGTGACGGATGCGGCCTGGAGCAGAAGCACCATTTCCCCGACCGCACCGCATCCTCCTGCGGGACATGCGATCTCTGCGGGCGCACGTACGACACCCACGTCTGGGACGCGTCCACCGGCAAATGCGAACGCTGCGGTGGCGCCTGTCCGCACACGGAAATGGCGGACCGGTATGGCGGGACCTGCGGCGTCTGCGGGAAGAACCTCAACCTTGACAACTATAGTTACAATGTCTCCCCCTATTCCTCCGCATACGGTGGCCGCTACGTCTACGAAGGCGCCTACAACGGGCAGAATTACTACCGCCGCTATGTCTGGAAAGGCACGCCGTGGGGATGGTACGTGCAGGACATGCGGATGGTTGTGCTGGACATGCCGTCGCCCGTCCAGTTCGGCGACGGCAACTACTACTACGCCGGATCCGGCTACGTGTTCACGACCGCCCCGCGAGGCCTGCGAATCGATGCCACTCTCCTGCAAGGAAACGGCAAATTCCACGTATCGCTCCAGCAGTATCGGACTGCTGAAACCTCGTCCCTCGTCGGCAGCGGCAGCTACACCTCGCCGGACTGCTCGGGAATCGCCATCACCCCCCAGTGAAGAGAACTCCAATGAACGCCACCGAAAAAGCCACCGCCGGCGGCCTCGCCGCCATAGCCGCCGCCACCGGCCTCTGGTTCCTCGCCCCCGCTGGCGGGGAAAGCCCGGCCACGACCACCGTGACGACCGTCGCGACAACTGCCGCTGCAACCGCCGTAGACTATGTCGGATATCTGCCGGAGATCCCCGCCGCCACGCTCCCGGACACAACTCTTCCGGAGACGGCGCCGCCGGACGCCGGGCTCCCGGAAATGGCGTGTCCCTCGGCTGGCGCGGAAGCGGCCCTCCCGGCCGTCCCCGACGCAGGCTTCGCGGCTGCCGCGATGGCTGATCTGCGGGCAGCCGCCGCGCTGGACGCCGAGTGCCAGGCCGCCTTCCGCGACCGCCGCAGCATCGGGCACGACATGGGGCGCTATGACGGCGGCCGCATGGAGGCGTGGCTGCGGATCTACCGGGAATATGCGGGGGGCGTCCCGGAGCGCATCCCGCTGGGGAAGCCCGTGCGCATGATTTCCGAGGTGCGCCTCCCTGGGCAGGGGGGCAGTCTCCGCGTCCTCCGCGAAAACCTTGTCTTCTACCGGGGCCGTGGCTACGACAGCGCCCTGCTCACCTTTGACGGCACCGAATCCCCCGACGACCTGGCCAGCCTTGCCAGAATCGTCCTCTCGGAAGGCTTCTCCGTCTGGTTCGCGTATGGAGGCCCGGAAGAGCTCAAGCATCCCGTCTTCATCGACCCGGCGCTGCTGAAGCGGCAGATCCAGGCCGTCGCCGCGCTGTCCAGCGGAATGCTTCTCGCCTGGCGGCGCACCTCGGCGCACCTATTCCTCCAGGACGCCCCCTTCATGGCATATCTCGCCGCCTGCGCGCGCGAGGCGAACCCGCGTCTGCCGATTGTCGGGGAACTCTACTATGGGAGCACTGCGGCGCATCCCGACAGCCCCGGCTGGGGCGCCAACTGCCCGGAGTGGGCCTCGGGCGTGCTTGCCGTCAACTTCGGCTACCTCGATGTCGAGCCGAAAAAGGCCGTCGCCGCCATTCGGCGGCAGTGCCCGGGGCTGCCGGTCCTGCCCCTGGTCGTAGGGCACCGCCCCTACTACCTGACCGTCAGGCGCAACGGGCTGCCGACGGCGCAGAACCTGCGCATCAAGGAGTTTGTCGAGAGACGCCTGTCCGGCGCCGGCGCGGCCGGCACCGTAACCTTCCACGACGACGGCCGCGACGGCGTCGGCGGAGGGAAGTTCAACAACAATCTGGCCGATACGCCAGTCGCGGAACTCAAGTAGGAACATCCCCATGAAGAGAATCGCATTCGCCATTGCGGCATTCGTCTTTGCCCTGGCCGTCGAGGCCGCCACTTTCTCCCCCTGGAGAACCAGTGACGCCGCCGCCATCCGCTCCGCCCTGGCCGAACCGGGGCTCAGCCTCGGCCCGCAGGTGTCCTGCGTTTACCGCATCGCGGCGCTCGAATCCCCCGACTCCGTGAAGGACTGGCCCGCCGTGAAGTCCCTCGTCGCCGCCTATCTCAATGGAAAGGGCCATGCCGCCCCCGACGTGATCCACTACGCGTCCATGGTCGCCGCCAACGCGGGCCGTCCGGAGTTGGTCGACGCCTGCCTCGCCGATCCGGAGGCCGCCATCCACTGGTACGTCGTCCTCTTTGTCAAGGGGCTCTACGCCGCGAAACTGGGCATTGTCCAGACCGGTGCACAGCGCCGGGCCGCCCTCGTGGCCGCCATCGATGTCTGCCTTGTCCGGTCCTACAAGGACAAGGCATGCCTGCTCCTCGGCGAGTACATCGGGCTCACCGCAGGAGACGATGACGCCGATGTACTCCCCGTCCTGCGGAGGTTCTACCGCCTCGCCCTCCCGAAACTGGCGGACGCCGCATGGAAGCCCTTCGTCGTCCAGCTCTCCCTCGCCCTCAAGTCCAGGGGAGAGGAAGTGAAATAGCCCAGCCCATGTTCCACGCGCCGATGCGATTCGAGGAGGCCTCGGAGATGATCGAGGCCAGGCAGGACACCGCGACCGCGATGACCACGCGGCAGATCGCCGCCGCGTGGTCGGGCGAGGCGCGGCAGCGCGCCTTCTTCTCGGCGCGCGTCGCCGAGGTCTCGATCCTCAAGGAACTCCACCGCGTCTGCGCGCAGGTCGTCGAGGGGAAGATGTCCCCCAAGCAGGCCACCCGCCTCGTCCAGGACTACTTCGTCGGCGAGGGCGCCGACGCATTGGCGCGGCTGGGCTTCGCGCCTCCGCGCACGCAGCGGGGGATCTCCGAACTGGGCTCGACCGCCCGGCTCATGCTCATCTTCAACACCAACCTGAAGCTCGCCCAGGAGACCGGCCACTACCGCCAGTGGAGCCAGGTCAAGGAGATGTTCCCCTACGGCATCTGGCACTGCGGCAACGCCAGGGAACACCGCAAGGAGCACCTCGCCCGCGACGGGAGGGCCTTCCCGTTCAACCACCCCATCTGGACCGTCTCGCCCCCTGGCGGCGAGTTCAACTGCCACTGCTGGCGCGAGGTGGTCTCCGCCGAGGAACTGGAGCGCCGCGGCATCACCCCCGAGGGCGAGGGCTTCAAGTTCGAGCCGTCATCCCTCGGCTTCGACCCGTCCCGCTCGCTCGACGAGCAGCCCATCCCGCCGCCCGCCGACCTCCCGCCCGGCATCCGCGAACAGGCCGAGCGCAAACTCGCCGAGGAGGAGGCCCGCCCCGTCATCCCGGAAACAGTGACGCCGCCCGAAGAGGAGGCACGGCGCGCCGAGGAAGCCGCCCGCAGGACCGGCGAGGGGGAGGGCAGGCGGCAGGCGGAGGACGGGGCCGGCCGGAAGGCCGCCGAGGCCGAGGTCTCGAAACAGACGGCATAGGAGGAAGCCCGCAAGGCGGAGGAAAAAGCACGCCGGCAGGCCGAGGAGGAGGCACGCAAAGCCCAGGAGGAGGTGCCTCCCCAGCCCGAGGACGCCCGGAAGGATGCCGGGGATGCCGCCACCCGCAGAACCGCTGAGGTGCCGGCCGCTCCGACGCCGGAAAAGATCCCAGATGAGTTCCCTGCGGGAAAAGAAGGCGCGAACCGAAAAATCGTGGATGCCGAGCCGAAAAATCGTGCAATGGGCGAACCCGGTCAAGACGACACGGAACGTTCTGCAAAGGTCAAGGACGTCAGGGAAGATGGGAAGGTCCAGGGGGGGGATGCCACGGTTCTGGACGACGAGACGGCTTCCGAGGATGTCTCCGACTTGCGTCTTTCGCCCGGACACGTCGAGGTCGCGCAGGAAATCAAAGACAATCGCAAGTACGCCCCCGCAGTCAAGCAGGTCTCTTCCATTGTCCGGCAGATGCTGGGCACGGAGGAAATTCC
This sequence comes from Lentisphaeria bacterium, assembly GCA_016287975.1. The sequence goes on from JAEEXV010000081.1 coordinate 7,759, forward strand.
TGCCAA
>JAEEXV010000082.1 GCA_016287975.1 Lentisphaeria bacterium
CCCCGCGCAGCCATCGCCCCCGCGCAGCCATCGCCCCCGCGCAGCCATCGCCCCCGCGCAGCCATCGCCCCCGCGCAACCATCGCCTCCGCGCAACCACCGCCGTCCGCTCGGCGTGTGCCGGCGGGCTTTGCCCGCCGGTAAAGCCCCGCTTTCCCTGCGCCCATTGGCCCGCCGGTAAAGCCCCGATCGCCCACCAGCACGAGACACCTTGCCGGGTGAAATCCCTGCCATTGGGCAACGGGTTTATATTATGTCCGTTTTCAATCATTCATCCAGTGGACCAAGGACGGGGGAAGGAGTTGCATGGTCAGGCGTCTCATTCTGATTGCATTGCTGATGTGCGTCGCGGTCTCCGCAGGGCAGGTCTATGTGCTGCCAGTGAAAGGTGCCATCGACAAGGGGCTGCTGACGGTGCTGCGGCGGGCCTTCCGCGAGACGAAGCGCCTGCGCCCCGCGGCGGTCGTCCTGGAGCTGGACACGCCAGGCGGCGGCATCGAAGACACCAAGGAGCTCATCGCGTGGATCCGCAGCACGCGCCAGGGCGGGTGCCCCGTCTATGCGTGGGTGCATTCGGACGCCCTCTCGGCGGGGGCGATGCTGGCGCTCGCGTGCGACAAGATCTACATGTCCCGCGGCGGCACCATCGGCTCCGCCATGCCGATTTCCGTCTCCATCACAGGGAACATCGAGCGCCTGGAGCCTGATGTGCAGGAGAAGATGCTCTCCGCCATCCGCGGCATGGTGACGGCGCTTGCCCAGGAAAACGGCTACCGTCCCGAGATCGCCTCGGCCATGGTCGACCGAAACCATCCCGACCTCGACTTCACCGACGCGGAGGGGCGCTCCTTCCACTGCCCCAAAGGGCAGTTGCTGAACCTCACCGATCGGGACGCGGCGCTGGTGCCGAAGGGGACGACACAGCCGCTGTGCTCGTCGGGGAATGCCGAGTCGCTGAAGGAACTCCTCCAGAAGGTCGGTCTGCCCGATGCCAGCGCCACCGAGTTCAGGCTGCTGCCCGCCGACCAGTTCGCGCGCTGGATCACCTCGCTGAGCCCGCTGCTCTTCTCGCTCGCGTTCCTGCTGCTCTTCGCCGAGATGGTGACTCCTGGCTTCGGCGTCATGGGCTTTTCTGGCATCGCGCTTCTCGCGGTCTGCCTGCTGGGGCACCATCTCGCGGGGCTGGCGGGCGTGGAGGCGCTCGTCCTCTTCGTCGCGGGCATCATCCTGCTGGCGCTGGAGATCTTCGTCATCCCCGGCTTCGGCATCACTGGGCTCTCGGGGATTGCCTGCCTCCTCGTGGCCTTCGTCCTCGCGATGCTACCTGTGCTTCCCGAGGCCCGTCCGCTGGAGGGCCTTCCCGCGCCCTCGCTGATGGAACTGCTGCCTGGCGCCATCGTCAAACTCGCCATCTGCATGGCGCTCACCATCGGCGGCGCGATGCTCCTGCTGCGATATCTCCCGAAAGTGCCCATTCTGCGCGGCATCGTCCTGGAGAAGAGCCTCGCCACCGGCAACGGCGCCACCGCGGAGGCCGCGCAGCAGCGCGCGGCCCTCGTCGGCGCCACTGGCGTCGCCTTCACCGACCTGCGCCCCGCGGGGACCGCCGAAATCCACGGCAAGCGCATCGACGTCCTCACCGCGGGCGAATATATCCGCAAGGGCGCCGCCATCCGCGTCGTCGCGGAAAACGGCACTGGCATTGTCGTCGAAGCGCAGGAAGAGGCGCGGGGGTAGGACTGTGGCAGATCCCCGCCAGCCTGAACTCACGTTCCTGCCCGAGCCGTCCGCGGTGGATTGCGTGCCGCCCGCCTGGGCGGCGGCGCTGCCGCAGGGGCTGGCGTCGAAGCCGCTGGCGCAGGTGGCGCGCGAACGCGCGGAGGGCGTGGCCGTCTATCCTGCGGCAGGGCGTGTCTTCGCCGCGCTGGCGGCGGTGCCGCCGACGGCAGTGCGCGCCGTGCTGCTGGGGCAGGATCCCTATCATGAGCCAGGGCAGGCCATCGGCTACGCATTCGCAGTGCCGAGCGAGTGCCGCCCGCTGCCGCCCAGCCTCCGCAATATCCTGCGGGAATACCACGACGACCTGGGGCTGCCCATTCCCGCGCAGCCAGATCTGACGCGCTGGGCGGCGCAGGGCGTCCTGATGCTGAACACGACGCTGACCGTGCGCGAACATGCCGCGTTCAGCCATGCGAAAATCGGCTGGGAGCCCTTCACCGACGCCATCATCCGCGCCATCTCCCAGGGGCCCGTGCCAGTATGCTTTCTGCTGTGGGGCAATCCAGCGCAGCGCAAGATCCCGCTGATCGACGCCGCGCGCCACGGCATCCTCGCCTCCGCGCATCCATCCCCCCTCTCCGCCTCCAGGGGCTTCTTCGGCTCCCGCCCATTTTCCCGCGCCAACGACTGGCTCGCCGCCCACGGACGGCCACCCGTGGACTGGCGGCTGGGGTGAAGGGGCGGGCGGCGGTTGTGTGCCGCTGGCAAAAGCCGGCGGGCCAATGGGCAATGGGAAAGCGGGGCGTGTGCAGGCGGGGTGGCAAGCCTGCCCATTCTCGGGCAGGGCGCCTTACAGCGCGGCGAGGATGTCAAGGGGATGCGCCGCCAGCAGGCGTGGGTGGAACGCGGCGAGTTCGTCGCGGGTGCGGAACCCCCAGAGCGCGCCGCAGACGACCATGGCGGCGGCCGTGCCAGTCTGCATGTCGGTGTTGGTGTCGCCGATGTAGAGGCATTCCGCGGGCGTTGCGCCGAGCACCCGCGCGGCCTCCAGCGCGGGAGCGGGATCGGGCTTGCGGGGGAGGCCGTCGCGCGCGGCGCAGATATAGTCGAAGACCCCGTCGCCGAAGATGTCGCGGATATTGCGCTCCGCCATCGCCTGCGGCTTGTTGGTGACGACCGCGAGTTTCAGCCCCCGCGCCTTGAGTTCGCGCAGCAGTTCGGGGATGCCGTCGTAGGGCTTCACCTGGTACATGCAGCCGTCGCGGAAATACTCCAGATAGGCCGCCAGCGCCGCATCCAGAAGATCCGGCGCGCCGCCCGCGAAGGCGAGCGAACGCTCGACGAGTTTGGCGGCGCCGTCGCCCGCGAAGACCTTGACCTGCTCGTCCCCGATGCCTGGAAGCCCGAAGCGCGCCAGGGCGAGGTTGCAGTTGTGGCGGATGGCGGCGACGGTGTCGAGCAGCGTGCCGTCCAGGTCAAAGAGCGCCGCCTTCAGCATGACGCCTCCTGGCGCAAATACTCATAGTATCCTGCGGCCTCCAGCATCTCCTTGCGGCGCGCGAAGTCGTGCCACTCCTTGCGCTCGGGACGGCTCCAGCAGCACTCCGCGTAGGCGGGCAGCCGCGGCAGCAGCTTGGGCATGACACGCCATTCGGGGACGGTCTCGGTCCAGAGGCAGGCCTCGGTGCCGATGATGGAGTCCTTGACCAGTTCAGGCCAGACGCCGCAGGGTTCGCAGAGGTAGATCTGCTCGTCGCCGACGTGGAACATCCAGGTGAGGTGGGTCTCGCTGTAGTTGCGCGGATAGTCGAGATAGAGCGAATAGTGCAGCGAATAGATGACGCGGTGCCCGCGCTGCGCCCAGAACACGGGTTCGCGCAGGTCGTTCCACGACTGCATCAGGTCGTCCGTCGGGAACTCCAGCGGGAAGCGCCCCTGGGTGTTTTCGGGGATGGTCCACGAGATGGGCTGCCGCCCCAGTTCCTCGCGCACAAAGCGCTTGAGTTCCGCCATGAAATGGTGCTCCAGGTGGCGCGCGCCTGCAAGCCCCTGGGCGCGGATGGCCGCCTGGCATTTCGGGCACGCCTCCCAGCTGGCGGTCGAAGCCTCGTCGCCGCCGACATGCAGCCACCTCCCCTGCGGCAGCAGCGCCATCGCCTCGCGGTAGAGCGTCTTCAGCATCTCCATCGTGCGGGGATTGCCAAGGCACAACTCCTCGCCAGGATGCGCTGGATCGCAGGCATACTCCGGATACATCCTGAGCAGCCCCCCCGAATGCCCTGGGCAGTCCAGTTCAGGCACGATCTCGACGCCGCACTCCGACGCCAATTCCCCGATCTCCCGCAACTCCGACGCGGTGTACTGCCCCCCCGACATCCCCGCGATGTCGCGCGCCTTCGGGAACGACGGCAGCGGCAGGCGGAAGCCCTGGCTGTCGATCAGATGCCAGTGCAGGCGGTTCAAACGGAAATGCGCCATCAGCCGCAGCACCGCCTTCACCGTCTCCGCACGCTGGAAATGCCGCGCCGAATCCAGCAGCAGCCCGCGCCACGCAAATCGCGGCGCGTCCTCGATTCGGCCGCAGGGCAGCACCGCCGCCAGGGGGCCTTCGGCGGCCGCCGCATGCAGCATCTGCGCCAACGCGTCCAGCGCATAGCGCAGCCCCGCCGCATCCGCGCCCGTCACGCGCACGCCCGACGGCGCGATCTCGATCGCCCAGCCCTCGCCTGGCAGCGCCGCATCCAGCCCGACCCGCAGTTCGCCCGCCGCCGAGGGACGCCATTCCAGCGTCAGCCAGCGCGCCAGCCGTCCCAGCGCCGCTTCCGCGAACGCGGGGCACCCGTTCTCCAAGGTGAATCCGCGCAGCTGGCGCAATGGAAACGAGCCTTCCCGTTCCGTCAGCGAAACGGGCACGGGGATGATGCAATGCAAGGGATTCATGAAATGCGTTGATTCCGATTATTGTTCAAGGCTGGCCTTGTCTGGCTCCTGGCTCCCGGGTCCTGGGTCCTGGGTCGGGGGTCGCGGGTCTCGGGTCTCGGGTCCTGGGTCCCGGGTCGGGGGTCCTGGGTCCTGGGTCGGGGGTCCCAAGTCGGGGGTCCCGGGTCGGGGGTCCCAAGTCGGGGGTCCTGGGTCCTGGGTCGGGGGTCCTGGGTCCTGGGTCGGGGGTCCTGGGTCCTGGGTCCCGGGTCGGGGGTCGGGGGTCCCAAATTCTCGGCATCCGCGCGCGGCGTTCCTTTACAGCTGCCGATAGGGCGGGGTGAATACCTCCCGTGGAAGTGTGAAATGCAGGAAAGCGAATGACAGGCAACCAGTACCAAGACGAGGGCGCTAATGTAGCACGGAAACCGCCGACTGCCCGACGGCGCAGGGGAAATCCCGTGCCGCATGCCTGCGGCGATGCGGCATGGGGCTATATTACGCCAGGCGCGGCCCCCGCGCGTCGTCTCCCTGTCCCGCATGTATCCTTGACTTTTTTCCAGCACGTGGGTATGCTTCCCTTCCACATTGTCCTGTATGCGCCCGAGATCCCCCAGAACACTGGCACGATCGGCCGCCTCTGCGTCTGTACGGGCGCGGTGCTGCACCTGATCGACCCGCTGGGCTTCCAGATCGACGACGCGCATCTGCGCCGCGCGGGCCTCGACTACTGGCCGTTCCTCGAATGGCATCGGCATCCCGACTGGGACGCCTTCCTCGCGGAATGCCAGCCGCCGCGCCTGGTCTTCCTCTCCTCCAAGACCCGCCGCAGTTTCTTCGCGCTGAAGTCGCAGCCAGGGGACTATCTCGTCTTCGGCAACGAGCAGCATGGCCTGCCGACGGAGTTCTACACCCGCTATGCGGACTCCCTCTACACCCTGCCGATGCCAGGCCCCCACGCGCGCTGCCACAACCTCGCCAACGCCGCCTCGATCGCACTCTACGAGGCCCTGCGGCAGACTGGCGCCCTCGCCGATGCCGAAGGAGGCCGCGAATGACGCTGCACTTCGACCGTGATCTCGACGCCGCCCGCGCCGACGCCGCACGCCTCGCCGCACGCGCCGCCAACCTGCGCCTTCGCGCCGCGATGATGGCCGCGCTGCGCCAATGGTTCGCCGCCGCGGGCTTCCTGGAGGTCGAGACCCCCGTGCGCATCCCCGCGCCCGCCCTTGAAGACTACATCGACGCCGTGCCCTCTGGATCCGCGCGCTGGCTGCGCACCTCCCCTGAACTCCACCTCAAGCGCCTGCTCGCCGCGGGCTACGACCGCCTCTATGAAATCGGCCCGTGCTTCCGCGACGGCGAATCAGGCGACCACCACCGCACCGAATTCACCATGCTCGAATGGTACCGCCGAGGCGGCGACTGGCGCGACCTCATGGCCGATGTCCAGGCCCTGGCCCAGGCCGCCCTCGCCGCCACCCATCCTGGCGCCGCCGCCGTCCCGTTCCGCGGCCATTCGATACGGCTGGCGCCCCCGTGGCAGGAACTCACCGTCGAGGAGGCCTTCCGCCGCCATGCCGACCGCCCCCTGCGGCAGGCCATCGCCGACGGCGACTTCGAACTCGTCCTCTGCAGCCAGGTCGAACCGAACCTCGGCCTCGACGCGCCGGTCTTCCTCACCGAATACCCGGTCGAATGCAGCGGCCTCGCCGCGCCGCTGCCAGGCCGCCCAGGCTGCGTCGCCCGCTGGGAACTCTACATCGCGGGCCTTGAGATCGGCAACGCCTGCAGCGAACTCGTCGATCCCGCGGAGCAGGAGCGCCGTTTCGAGGCCACCGCCCGCCTGCGGGCCGCCGACCGCCGCGCGGTCTATCCGATGGACCAGCCCTTCATGAACGCCATTTGGAACGGCCTCGCCCCGTCCGCAGGCACCGCCATCGGCCTCGACCGCCTCGCCATGGTCCTTTGCGATGCCGCCGACATCGCCGAGGTCCGCGCCTTCTGAATCCCCCATGCTTGAGCATCTCCAGGACTTCATCGAATATCTCACCCTCGAGCGCGGCCTCGCGCGCCTGACCTGCGACGCCTACCGCACGGATCTCGCCGCCTTCGACGAGTTCCTCACCGAGCAGAAGCGCCCGCATACCGTCGCCGACCTCACCCGCGAGGACCTGCGCGCCTTCCTCGACGCCGAGCGCACGGCAGGGCGCGCCGAAAAGACCGTCGCGCGCCGCCTGGTCTCGCTCAAGGCATTCTTCCGCTACCTCGCCGTCGACCACATCCTCCCTGCCGACCTCACCGAGCCGATGGTTTCGCCGAAGGTCTGGCAGCGCGTGCCTGAATGCCTCACCGAGGAGGAGACCCGCGCCCTCATGGAGGTCTATGCGGGCGACGACCCAGAGAGCCTCCGCAACCGCGCCATCCTCGAAGTCCTCTATGCCTCAGGCCTGCGCGTCTCCGAGTGCTGCGACCTCAAGGTAACGGGCGCGAATCTCCAGGAAGGGCTGCTCCGCGTCATAGGCAAAGGCAGCAAGGAGCGCGTCGTCCCCTGCGGCAAAGCCGCCGTCGACGCCATCGCGCGATATCTTGAAAAAGGGCGCGCCGCCCTCGACACCACCGCGAAGGCGCCGTTTTTGTTCCTGAACAAGCGGGGCGCCCGCATGGGGCGCAAGACCGTATGGGACATCGTCGAGCACGCGGGACACGCCGCGGGGCTCAAAAAGCGCATCCACCCCCATCTGCTGCGGCACTCCTTCGCCACCCACCTCCTCGCGCATGGCGCCGATCTGCGCGCCATCCAGGAAATGCTCGGCCACGCCTCCATCGGCACCACCCAGATCTATACCCACGCCGACACCTCCCGCATCGCCGATACCTTCCGGCGATTCTTCCCCCGCGCATAGCGCCCGTCATTCCGCGACCGTCTCCACGGCGCCCTCGGGAAGCCAGCCGCGCGCGCCATTGGAAAGAGTGGCCTCCGCCCATCCATCGCGACGGCGACCCAGGGTGACCTCCGCGCCCGCGTGCAGCGGCGCGCTCAGCGCGGGGGCGTAGGACTCGCCCGCGCCCTTGCGCGGCATC
>JAEEXV010000083.1 GCA_016287975.1 Lentisphaeria bacterium
GATGAATACGCGGAGGCGGGAGAAGGTGGCGGCGGGGAAGGCCAGGGTGTGGGTGTCGCCCTGGGCGTCCCTGGCCTCGGCGACGGTCTGCCATTCGCCGTCCTTCCAGATCTGGATCTGGTAGTCCTTGAGGGACTGGTAGGCGGGGTAGAGGACGACGCGGGATGCGGTGACGGGGTTGTCGAAGGCGAGCTCGACCCAGTCGGGGCACTGGTTCGGGGTGTTGTCGGACCAGATGACATAGTGGTCGATGTAGTGCTTGTAGTCAGGCGGCTCGATGACGCCGTCGACGAGGTGCCAGAGGCAGTTGTCGGGGCGGACGTTGAAGGCGCAGTTGGAGGATGCGGAGACCTTGACGCCTGTGTGCTCGAACATCTGGAAGGCGAGGTTGCCTGGTTTGCGTCGGGCGGCGTTCGCGCGGTCGATGGCGGCCTCGACCTCGGCGCAGCGGACAGGTTCGGGGAAGTCGGGGGCGGTGGTGTAGACGTGCACCTGCCACGGGGTGAAGCGGTCGCGGAGGCGCCCGCCCTGCGCGTGGACGGAGCGCCCCTCGCCCATCACGCGGAGGGTGGCGTCCTTGAATTCAGGGAGGGCGAGTTCGGCCTCGCCCGCATCCTGGTCGGAGGCGTTGACGACGACGAGCCACAGGTGGCCGTCGTGGCGGCGGGCGGTCCAGCGGAAGGCGGCGGGGGCCTTGAGGGGGAGTTCGACGGCGCGCTCGCCGAGGATGGGGGAGAAGGCGCGCAGTTCGCGGACGATGGCGGCCAGGCCGATGCCGACCTCGGGGTAGTGGTCGTTGAGGCGGTTGTAGATTTCGGCGCCGCCAGCGCCCGCGATGATGGTGAGGTAGTATTCCGTGCGGAACTCGCGGTAGGCGGGGACGCGGGTGTTGGCGGCGGCGTAGTCGGTGTAGTCGAAGCCCTGGCAGAGCCAGAGGAAGGTGATGGCGGAATCCGCGGCGGCGTTGGCGCCCTTGAAGTTGTCGCAGTTGGCGAGGATGCGGGAGAAGTTCGCGTGGTAGCGGTCGCGGGCGGGGCGGGGGTAGGCGTGGAGGCCGTTCAGGTCGTAGCAGCGTCGGTAGTCGTAGAGGCCCTTGATGGTGTCGTTGGAGACGAGGACGGGGTGGTACGGATCGACGTCGGAGATGATCTCGTAGAACTGCTCGAGGGTGGAGACGGAGACGCCGAAGACCTCGGGCTCGTCGCAGAGGTAGTAGGCGAAGAGTCTGGGTTCGGCGGCGGCCTTGATGGCGGTCTGGCGGATGAAGTCGCGGTCGGTGGCGGAGAGGGATTCGCGCTTCTTGAGGGCGCCGATGGCCTTGTTGTGGGAGAATGCGGGGGAGAGCACGAGGGTGCCCTGGTAGGAGTGCCAGTCGAGGAAGGCGTGGACGCCAGGGAGGTAGTCGTCGGTGCCGCACCACTGGGAGACGAGGTAGGTGCGCTTGCCGTCGAGGACGGGCATGCCGTCGGTGTCAAGCCAGACTTCGCCCTGCCTGTAGGGGAGTTTGCGCAGGGGGTGGTCGACGGCGGCGAGGGCCTTGCCGCCGTCGAGCAGTTCGGCATGGATGGAGAGCCTGCCTTCGGGGAGCGGGCGGGCGGGGAAGGCGAAGGCGGTTTCGGGGGCGGCGGGGCGGACGGCGGAGACGAGGGCCTTGCCATCCTTGTCGCGGATCTCGGCGCGGATGGATTTCCCCTTGAGTTCGGCGGGCGGGAGGGCGGCGAGGGCGCGGAGGCGGACCTCCTTCAGGTTCATCGTGGCGAAGATGGCGTTCTTGTAGTGCGGCGCATCGAGTTTCAGGGCGAGCATCTGGTAGCGGAGCGGAATGACGCACGGGATGCTCAGGAGGATGCGCTTGGTGACGGCGTCCCGCAGGGTGGCCACGCAGCGGTAGTCGCCTGGCGCGTCGAAGCGGAAGCCCTTGAGGTGGACGGTGTCGGAGGAGGCGGCGGCGATTTCGACGGAGGTGGATTTGCGCTGGACGCCGTTGCCGTCGGGGGTGTGGAAGTCGAGGGTGAGATGGACGCGGCGCGGCGCGGCGGCGCTGTTGGCGACGGTGAGCGCGGCTTCGGCGGCGAGGCCCTTGGCGGCCTGGGCGACAGTGACGGCGGGCTTGCGGAGGGACCAGCCCGCGTATTGGCGGAACGGCTGGTCGAAGCCAACCAGTTCACGGAACTTCCCTGCGATGGAGTAGGATCCGTCGGGGGTGATGGCGCTGTTTTCAAGGCCCTTGCCGTCTGGCGGCATGTCGTAGGCGGAGCGGGTGACGTTGACGGCCCAGGTCAGACTGTCGCCATCGGGGAACTCCATGCTGGAGAATGGGATGCGGATTTCGCAGGTCCAGCCGTCGGCGGTGCGGGCGCTTTTGGTTTCCCAGATGGCGTCCCACGAGGAATCGCCGACGAAGCCACCCTGGTCGCGGAATTCGTCGAGGGTGGCGCCGTTCGGGTTGGCGAGGAAGTGGAAATAGCGCGTGCGGGTGGCGCCAGGGTCGAGCATCACTTCGACGCATTCGCCCGCGTAGATGTTCTTGTCGTTGGCGGCGATGGACTTCGCGCCTGGACCGAGCTGCGCGCGCACGCCGATGTAGACGGCGCTGTCGTCGTAGGCGAAGCGCACCTCCGTCTTCGCCTTGGCGGGCGTGTGCAGGCGGTAGTCGCGGAACTCCGAGAAAGCGGGCGCCTCGCGCCAGACTGGTTCGTCGAGCGTGCCGTCCATCTGGATGGGGGCGCGGCTGCGCACGGCGGTGAGCGGCGCGGCGAACAACGGCAGGGAAGCGAGGATGGCGAGGAAGAGGGGCTTCATGGGGGGTGCGGCGCGGGGTGGATGAGTAGTCGGTTGTTGTGTGCCGCCGGCCAGCCGGCGGGGAAGGCGGCGCGAGGCATGTGCGGCTTACCTGTACGGCGCGGGTCACCGATGGTGGCTGCTGCCTTCATCGGGGGCACGCAAACGACGGGGGCTTCGCTTCGCTCGCCCCCCGCACCCCCTATGGGCGCCAATCGCGGGCGGGGTGCGGCGAGGGCGGTGGTTGTGTGCCGCCGGCGAAAAGCCGGCGGGGAAGGTGGGCGGGGTACTGGCGGTGAGCCGGCTCGGCGGGGGGCGGCGGTGGCCCAGCCTCACCCGAGTTCGGCGAGCATCTGGCGCATTTTGTCGCAGTAGCGGGGGTAGAGGGAGGCTTCGCCGTCGTCAGGGGTGAGGAAGTCACGGGGGAAGGCGTGGGCGGCGGCCTCCATCTGGGCGAGGGTGTCGGCGATGGCCTGGCGGGCCTTGGCGGAGGGCTTCTGGGCGTGGAGGAAGAATTGGGCCATGGCGCGGGCGAAGAGCTGCCCGAAGGCGAGGGTTCTGGTCTGCAGCACGAGTTCATCGCGGAGGAATCCAGGGCGGGAGGCGTGGGCGGCCTGGCGGATGAGGGCGAGGCCCTCGCCTGTCACGCGGTCGAGTTGCTGCCAGTAGTCGATCGCGTCGGGGAGCGGGTAGATGCAGCGGAGGCCGCGGCGCTGGATCGTCTCGGGGAAGGGGCCCCTGGTGTGTTCCATCACGCGGTCCATCATGGCCTGCTTGAAGATGGTGGAGAGCGGGTAGATGTTGTAGTCGGTGCGCAGGAGCAGGTACTTCCAGACGAGTTCGCCTGCGGCGTCGCCGTAGAGGAGGCGGCAGGCCTTGGCGAGCCAGCCGTCGGGCTGCTGGTGGCGCGGGGCGACGACGCCGGCGGGCTCGGTGCCCGCCTGCCGGTGCTGGATGGCGTCCTGGCGGCTGTCGGTGCCGCAGGTGCGCAGGAGATGCTGGATGGATGCGTCGCGGCTGACGCCGACGGGGTTCCAGGTCTCGCCGTCCTGGCAGCATTCCAGATTCCAGGTGCACTCGCAGTTGAAGAGTTGCTGGGGGCGCTGGTAGAGGACGCCAGAGAAGTTGAAGACGCCGTCGGCGCCAGTGAAGAGGCTGTTCATCTCGGGGAGGGAGGAGAAGCCCGCGTTGTTGACGCCGTAGAGGGCGGCGCCGCTGACCGAGAAGACCATCAGTTTCGGGGCGACCTGGCGTCGGCGGAACTCCTCGTGGAGCGCCTGGATGCGGAGGGAGCCGTCGTCGTTGGCGAACTGCTCGCGCAGGCACAGATAGACATTGGGGGCCTGGCGCATGGTCTGGGCGACATTGGCCCACAGGGTGGCGACCTGGGCCCAGGTCGCGTCGTCGTCGGAGACGCTGCCGTAGGAGGGGGAGGTCAGCCACAGCGTGCAGTCGCGGGCCGCGTCGTAGTCGCCGATGCGGACGCCCTTGCGGGCCTCGACGAAGGCGTCGTAGCCGTGGGCGATGGCGCCCGCGCCGCCGTCGATGGCGTTGGCGGCGTCGTTGGGCCAGCGCCTGCGGCATTCGGGGCAGCGGAGGCTCCAGAAGAGTTCCCATTCGGCGTGGTAGTCGGACATGTCCTCGTGGTGGATGTAGAGGGCGCCTGGTTCGATGGCCTGGATGAAAGCGCGCACGTCGGCGACCTTCTGCTTCCAGAGGGCGGGGTTGCTGCGGCAGGTGCCGTTCCGCCCCGTCTCGGGCTTGGCGGGGTTGTTGATGCCGCAGAGGTAGGTCTGCTCGTATTCGTGGCCCGCGCCAGGGACGAAGTCGTGGGCGGCGCCGAGGTAGGTCTCGCGGCCCCAGCCGCCGAAACTGATGCCGTAGATGCTGAAGATGAGGCGGACGCCGCGGGCGCGGGCATAGCGGTTGATGGCGCGCATGTCGTCGGCGAAGCCTGGCCAGCAGTCGGTGTCGAGGGTCATGCCGTGGCAGAAGATGCCGTTGTAGCGGCAGGCGAGGGCGAAGTCGATTTCGTGCTTCCAGCGGGCGACGAACGCGCGCCGCCCGTCGCCCCAGTCGAGGGCGCCGCGGAGGCCCTCTCCGCAGAGGAGGGGGCGGGCGCAGACGCGCCATTCGGTGTCGGGATAGTCGAGGATTTCGCAGCACTGGAATCGGTTGCCGTGCTTGAGCTGCCTGAGTGTCTGGAGCGCGTAGAGGGCGCCGACATTGGTGCAGGCGGAGACGGCGATGCCCTTCGGGGTCACGGAGAGGGCGTAGGCCTGGTCCGCGTTCTTCGGGGCCTGGACGGCGCCTCGGCGGATGGCCAGGCGGAGGGCGGGCTTGCGCCCAGGAAAGAGCCTGGCGGCCACGGAGCGGATGACATTCTTGCCGACGGAGGCGGTGCGGGCGCCATTGCGGCGCGGCGCTTCGTAGAATCCATCGGTGAACTGGACTTGCTTAGGCTTCGGGGCGAGGAAGAGTTCCATAATTGGGAGGGAGTTCGGTGCTGAGGGCGCGGGCCGAGACGGCCCGCCACGGGACGGGGGGCGCGGTGCAATGATCGGGGCTGTGCGCGGAGATGGGCGGGGGAATCGGATCCAGCCGGCGGGCAAGCCCGCCGGCACACGCTGGGCAATGATCGGGGCCGCGCGAAGATGGGCGGGGGAATCGGAGCCAGCCGGCGGGCAAGCCCGCCGGCACACGCTGGGCAA
>JAEEXV010000084.1 GCA_016287975.1 Lentisphaeria bacterium
CTCTCAGGCGGGGCGGCAATGATCCCTCGTGAAGCAGACAATCCGGCATGACGACTTGGCGAAATGGCGATGGAACCGACCCTCATGGGGAACAGCGCGTTCGAGAAAAGCAATGTGCCGGCCTCTGAAGTCCAGGGCACGCCCTTTCTGCCAGGCCTCTTCGATTAAAAACTCTTTCAACCTCATTTTTACGGGACACTAGTGTTCAGGGGATTGAGACTGTATTCGTCTCCGTCCATGTCCGTCCAACGCCCGCGTGTCTGAATACTGCCCCGTTTTCAGGGGATTGAGACTGCGCGTAGTTCTGGTTCAGGGCCAGCGCCACCATCGTCAACAGCAACCGCGATTCCAGGAAGTCCCGCCCTGTCTCCACCCGCGAACTCACCCCCTACCGCGACGGCACCGCGCACGTCTCCGAAGACGCCATCACCGTCTCCCGCGACGAGGCCGTCCAGCTCTTCCGCCAGATGGCCGCCAGCGCCAAACGGCATCAATAGCCAGGATACTTGTCCAGATAATTGACATGCTCCTCATGGTGGTCCGTCGAAAGCTCCGGGTCATGCCCTGGCGCCTTCGACAGATACCACCGCCGCGGGCATTTGTCGGCGTTCACGCAGTGGTCCTTGATGACCACCACCTTGTGCAGGGTCTTTTCATCCAGCGGACGGAGCATTCTGGGCCAGGTGTAGTCAGGATAGAAGATCCCCGTCTTGGAATCGCGGACGCCCCATACGTGCGAGGCATTCACGATGTGCACCTCGAACCGCCCCGCGTCGGCCTCTTCGAGCGGATGCCGGGACAATTCGACGTCGTAGCGCCTGGCCATCATGGTGGGCACGACAACCGAGTAGACAAAAGCGAACACCGGGAAACCCACAACCAACAGAAGCAGAGCCCAAAAAACGATTTGCTGAACAATCGCCAACATTCGATCGTCTCCTCCTTTCGCTAAATATAATCCATCTTTCCCGCCATGAGCATCACCTCCATCAATGCAGGCCAGGCAGTCATCCGCATCCTCGGGGACACTCGGGAGTTCAACAGTGTCCTGAATGACGCGAAGGGGAGACTTGAACGGTTCACGGCTATTTTCACCCAGATGGGGAACAGCGCCTAACATAAAGATAGCTAAATAACAGTACCTTTCCCATGGCATAATATATTAGACAGGCCGTCAGCTGTCTTCCTGGTTGTCGGACCTGGACGACCAAAAACTGGAGGAACCATGGAAGCGTTGAAATACGTGTTTCTGTGCGTGGGAATCATGGCTGTCGTTCTGCTGGTGGCTCATTGTCCACTGGCGGCGATAGCCCTGCTATACCTGGGCATCTCGGCCTTGCGGTGAACCTAAAAGGCGGTGGAGCATGGAGGTGATCCATGCTCCACCGCCGGCCTACCCCGCTTCGGGGGTAGCAGTATTCATCTCTATTCGGAATCCTTGTCGAACGGAGTGCGGACGCGGACGTCCTTCCCCATCACGCTTACCACGGCATTCATCTCGTGGCTCTCGAACCACTTTTCGAGTGCGTGGTTTTTCCGGATCTTTATGCCCGGAATCTTCCTGTAGAACTTGCAACATCTTGGGGAGCATGGCGAAAAAAAGAAAGCCCCACCAGAAATCTCGTTCTGGCAGGGCCTTAAAATGGTGATCCGAGGGAGACTCGAACTCCCGACCCTCTGCTTAGAAGGCAGATGCTCTATCCAGCTGAGCTATCGGACCACAATGGGAAAACGCGTCATTTGGTCTGGCGGAATCCCTGTCCGTCGAGACGCCATTGGTTCTGGCCGCTGGTCCAGACCCAGGCGTACTGCCAGGCATTCCGTTTCAGATCCAAGGTGGCGGTGTAGGAGAGGGTCGGCTTGGGGGCGAAGTCGCAGCGCAGACTGGAGCCGCTCAAGGCCACCGTGAGTTTGCCGAGATCACGCCGGATGGTGAGGGTGAAGTTCCCGCTGATCTGGTTGCCCGCAGGGGAGAGCGTCGTCCTGGGAAGAGAGACCGTGACCTCGACATCCTCCTTCGCCTTGACCATCCGCAGGGCGCCGCCCTTCATCGGGAGCCGCACTTCCGTCGGCGGCACCAGATACGGGCGCTTGTCGTCGGCCTTCGGCGCAGGGCGCGGCTTGCGGTCGCCGTCGCCGATGTTCAGCAGGTCGAAGCGGAACTCCCGCTCGTGGAAGAACACGCCCGTGACCGCCACGAACTGCGGCTCGGCGACCTTCGCCAGGACCGCATCCAGAATCTCGCGCGCCGCCTCGGGCGCCTGGTTCGCATTCAACTGCTTCAGCAGCATAACCTTGTACTCCTTCGGCAACGGCTCCGTCGCCTCCAGCGTCTGCTTCGCGTCCTTCGACAGCGAATGGAACTTGCCCGCCCCCTCCAGATTCACCACGGTGTCCTGCATCGGCGCCACGGGCACCTTCACCGTCTTGTGGTCGGCGGGCTTCGCGGGCATCCCCAGGCTTTTCCCGTCCCCAGGCCAATAGTCGAGGGACGTGTGCCAGGACCACGGGACATTGATGTCGGTGAAGACACCAGGGCTGGTCGGGCTGACGAGCCTCGGCTCGGACTCGTTGCCATCCCTCGTAAAATACATCGGCTTGGCCGTCTGGTTGTAGACGGCGACGCTTGCGAACTTCTTGTTGAAGTAATTGTAGATGAGCATGGCGCGGTAGACGCCGTAGCATACCACCGCCAGAGCCAGCGCGACCTTGCACCAGTTGAGGATGCGCCTGCCCAGCGGCACCGCCTCCTCAGGCCCGCTCGACGCGGCGGCGGCGCCCTTCTTCGAGAACCAGCCAGACCACCCGCCGCCCTTGCGGGGCAGCTTCGGGAAGCCGTCCAGCGGCTTCAATTCCCGCAGGGCGACCGCGATCTCGGGCTGGTCCTGGTTCACGGCGGGCAGTTCCTTGAGCGGCAATTCATAGAGGCTGCCCAGCTGCTTCCAGCCGCCCTCGTGGTACATCAGGTCGTCCGCGCCCAGTTTCTTGTCGGCGATCAACGCCGCGAACTGCTCGTCGGTCACGGCGAAAGTCGGCTCGGGGGCCGTCTCGCTATAGATCAGATGGCAGTCGGGGTCGCTGGCAGGGGGCACTGGCTGTGCCGTGCCGCACGAAGCGCATTGCATCTCCGCCCCCGCATCCGCATCCTGCGCCTGCAGAATCCGACCGCATTTGCCGCATTTGAACAATACCATGACGAAAGGAAGAAAGTGGTGTGAAAGCGCACAAAGATCTACGCGAGGGGCGAAGCCCAGGCCGCAGGCCGACCATTTCACGGCGGCGGCATGGCGCCCCGATTCCCCTCACAGGTGGAATTGGTACAAGATAAGCACACTTTGCCGTTTTGCAAATCACGCGCGCCCAAAAAGCGGGCGCGCGGACGTTCTTCAGCGCCAGCGGGAGCGGCGGACGGCCTCCCATGCCGCATTCTGCAGCGCGGCGGCATGCTCGATCGGCAGCGTGTCGGGCACATAGCCAGACTCCGACGGATTCACCCCGAACAGTTTGGCCAGCCAGACGCACGCCTGCAGATAGCACCCCGCGGGATTCGTCAGGTGGATGGTGTCCCCGCCCTCGATGCCGTTGACGGGGTCAGGCAGCCCAGAATGCCGCTCGCGGAAGATCTGCACCGCGTCGCCTGTCGGGATGACGCGGAAGCCCGTCACCGCCGCCAGCATCCCGTAGGCGGCCACGAGCCGCTCATGCATCCCGCGCTGCCCAAAGCCCCACGCCTTTAGGCGCGGCGCCACCGCATTGTACGCCCACGTCTCCTGGATCACCAGCTCCGCACCAGGGCAGCGCCGCCGCACATAACCGATCAGCTGGTCCGCAAACGGCTGGTAGTTCGCGTAGTCCCAGCACTCCTGGCTCGCCTGCTGGATCGTCACGATGTCCCACGCGTCCTGCCCCACGAGTTCATTCACCGAACCCCGGAACGACAACACCTCCGCCCCCGTCTCATGCACATCCACGTCATACTGCCGCGCCTCCGCATCCGCCGCGCTCTCCAGAACGTTCGCCACATGACGACGCAACGGACAGCCACCGATGTACAGGCTGCACAACTTCATCGAATGCCCCGACGACGACACCAGCTGCGGCAACTGCTTCGTCACCGACTTCGAAAAACTGTTCCCGATCATCAAAATCTTCAAATGCATCGCGTCTCCTTCCCCGCCTCCAAACACAATATACACCCCATGACAACAACCACACCCCATCCCGACATCCCGCAAAAAAACTTGACATTCTCCCCGACGACATTACATTATGCAACATGATGACAACCGCTTGTATCAATTCTTGCAGATGGTGACTCTGAAGGACATTTCGCAGGCCACGGGCTTTTCGGAGGCGGTGGTTTCGCGGGCGCTGAAGGCGTGTCCTGACCGTCCTGTGGCGGCGAAGACGCGGGAGGCGATCCATCGGATGGCGCAGCGTCTGGGCTACAGTCCGAACCATGCGGCGAGCCTGCTGGCGCGCGGGCGGAATCCCTCGATCGGCTTTTTCCTGCCGAACTACGCGGACGAGCTGGCGGCGCAACTGGCGTGCGGGCTGACGGACGCGGCGAACGAGCAGGGTCTGGTCTACAACCTCCACTTTGACATTGCAAGCGACTTGTACGAGACCTTCGTGAACCGCGCGGCGGCGCAGCGCAGCGTGGCGCTGGCGACCTACCTTCCCTCGAACTACACGGGCCCCGAGGTGCCGGAATGCCTGCGCCGCCTGGAGCAGTCGAACTGCTCCATCGTGGTGATGAACGCGCCAGTGGCGGAATCGGCGCGCCTGCACTCCATCATCATCGACAATGAACTGGGCGGACGCCTCGCGGCGCAGCGCTTCCTGGCGACGGGCTGCCGCAGTTTCCTCCACGCGCAAATCACTGGCAGCCGCCAACTCTCCGCGCGCTGCCGCGGCTTCCTCGCCGCCCTCCGCGAGGCAGGCGCCGACGCGCTCGAAGTCCCCGACGGCTTCCTGGGCGAGGGGCTGCGGTGCCCCGAGAACGCGCGCGCCGTCCTGTCGCGCCTTTCCGCCGCGGCGGCGCCCATCGGCTACTTCGCCTGCTCGGACCAGGGCGCGCTCGCTCTCTACCGCCTGCTGCAGCGCGCGGGCCGCGCCGCCGAGATCGGCGACCGCATCCGCGTCATCGGCTTCAACGACTCCACCCTGTGCAAGTTGTGCGAGCCCGAACTGACCTCCATCCGCCAGCCCTTCCGCGAACTCGGCATCCAGACCGTGCACTGCCTCTGCAACGACTTCCTCGACACCCATTTCCCCATCCAATCCCGCCTGGCGCCGCAACTCGTCCTCCGCGCCAGCGGCTGACCCCCAACCGAAAGGAGCCGCCTCCATGCAAACCCGAACAAACCGCCTACGCGACTTCACCCTGATCGAACTGCTCGTCGTCATCGCGATCATCGCCATCCTCGCCTCGATGCTGCTCCCCGCCCTCTCCAAGGCCCGCGAGCGCGCCAACGCCATCGACTGCGCCTCCAAGCTCAAGACCCTCGCACTCTATGCCAGCATGTACACCGACGACAACCGCGACTACTACTTCCCGTCGCGCGGCTATGAAAGCCCGACCGCCAGCTACTGGTGCAGCCGCCCCACGCACCCCTTCGCGGGGCCCTACCTCAACTGCCGCTGGGTCCGCACGGGCGTCTACAACACCACCGACCTGCCCACCACCATCCTCAACTGCCGCACCAACCCCAAGGGCTGCGCAGGATGGAAATACATGGACTACAGCTACAACTGCATGATGAACGACCACGCCACCCGCACCGCCTACATCGCCCTCTCCCGCGTCCACGTCGTCTCCCCCGCCAAACTCGTCCTCTTCGCCGACATGCGCCACGACGGCTCGTCCCTCGGCGCCTCCAACTACAAGTGGTGCGTCCAGTGGGACAAGTGCTACGGCGGCCTCGTCTGCGAGGGCACTGGCATCTGGTTCATCCACAGCGACCGCGCCAACGTCGCCTTCAGCGACGGCCATGTCTCCGCCACCAAGCGCTCCGAACTCTCCGACGACAACTTCTACGTCCGCGACAAGTAAGCCCCCATTCAAGGAACAACCATCCATGAAGCACGCCCTCGTCCTCGCCGCCGTCCTCTGCCTCTCCGCCTTCGCCCTGCCCCAGTACAAGCCCATCCAGAAGACCCCCGTCGCCGCCGACGGGGAAGTCCTCGCCATCACCGCGCCGAAACGCCTCATGGGCGTGCAGTTCCTGATGCCCGCGAACGGCGTCCGCCAGGAGTTCCGCTGCGAAGTGCGCGGCACGGGCAAGATCCAGGTCGGCGCCTTCGGCGCCTACGGCTGGTGCTACGGCAAGGCCGTCACCCTGACCGACCAGTGGCAGCCCATCAGCGTCAGCTATGCCGAGAAGGCACCCAAAACCGGCTTCAATGTCTACAATGCCCAGGAGACTCCCGCCGCCTTCGAGGTGCGGAACGTCACCGTCACCGCCCAGCCCGCGCCGCCGCTCCAGGACGCCGAAATCCCAGGCAAGCTCTTCGCCGCCGTCGAGCGCCGCCACCCGCAGGGCAAAGTCCACAAGGTCGCGGACGCGCTGAACGGCCAGGCCGTCTGGGGCCGCCGCTGGTACCAGCTGGTGACGCTGCCCGTGCCCGCCAATTCCCGCCCCGTCTTCTACTATGCCCGCGTGAAGGCGACCGCCGTCGGCGGCGAGTTTGTCCCCGCCAAGCGCGCCATCGCGCTGCGCCACACCGCCTCCGTCCAGCAACTCGCCACCGCGCCCATGGCCGACGGCATCGCCTGGCAGTGGGTCAGACTGGGGCCTGTGCAGGCCTGGCTGGCCTACCCCGAGGTCTCCATCTCCCCGCTCGTGCCCGCGGGCTGCGACGTGCACTGCGACCGCATCGTCCTCTCCACCAAGGCCGACCTCACGCCCGCCGAACTCGACGCCATGAAGTAGCCCGCCATGAAAGCCATCCTCGCCACCCTGCTGCTCTTCGCCGCCCTCGCCCTCCCCGCGGGCAACGGCTTCGTCACCGTCGGCCGCGGCACCCCCGCCAAACTGGACGGCCGACTCGACGATCCCGCCTGGCGGAACGCCGTCGTCCTGACCCCCTTCGTCCTGCAGGGCCAGAACCGCTTCGCGCAGGAGCAGACGGAGGTGCGGATGCTGTGGGACGACGAGTGCCTCTACCTCGGCGTCTGGTGCCACGCCGCCGTCCTCGACCCCCTTGCCAACCGCCTCGGCGACCTGCGCCGAAACATCCAGGAGCATGACCGCAAAAACATCTACAAGGACGACTGCGTCGAACTGCTCCTGAACCCCGACGGCGGCGCCCGCGTCTTCGACCTCGTCGTCAGCGCCTCAGGCGCCTGCGCGGACAGCGCCGCGCCGCTCCGCGACATGTGGAACGGCCGCGACTTCGCCTGGGAGTCCAGCGCGCGCATCGCCGTCTTCGCCGAGCCCGCCAAGATCCGTCCTGGCTGGGGCGTGGAGGCCGCGCTCCCGTGGAAAAGCCTGGGCGGGAAGCCGCAGCCTGGCGGCAGGCCGTGGCGCTTTGCGGTCGGGCGCCACGAGCACGCCGTCAAGGAGGTCAGCAGTTTCCAGCCTGCCAAGGCGGGGCTGCACCATCCCGCCAACCTGGGCGAACTGCGCTTCGCCGCCGCCGTCCCCGAGATCGCCCTGGCGCAGCGGCCGCTCTTCACGCCTGGCGCGAACGCCGCGCAATTCCGCCTCGGCCC
>JAEEXV010000085.1 GCA_016287975.1 Lentisphaeria bacterium
CGGGGCGGCGGCGAATCTGCGCTGGCCCCGATGTATGGGCGGCGTGTGCCGCGGGGCTTTGCCCCGCGGGCCAATGTGCGCGGGCGGGGCCTGGCGCTTCACGGGCGGGCTGGCTTTGCGGGGCGGTGCAAATATGAGGACTGGCGCCTTCATCCAGCCATGCAAACGACGGGGGGCTTCGCTTCGCTCCGCCCCCCGCACCCCCCGCTCCGCGAGCATCGGGCGCTGGGCGGGGAGTTTCGGCGGTTGTGTGCCGCCGGCGAAAAGCCGGCGGGCCAATCGGCGCGGTTGGCTATGTCGCGGGCCACTGGATGGTGTCGAGGACGGTGCGGAGGTGCGGGATGCTGGGCTGGACGGAGGCGGGGGTCTCGTCGAGGATCGCGAAGGCGACGGCGAGGCCGAACTTGGGTGCGAGATAGCGGTGGGGGCGGCTGTATTTGCCGCCGCAGAGTTGGATGAAGGGCTGCGCGAGGGCGCGTTTGAGGAGCATGGTGGCGCGGAAGGCCTCCAGGAGTTCCTCCTCGGTGTCGGCGCGGGTCACGATCTTGAGGATGTCCGCGCCGCGCGCGGCCTGCTCGCGCAGATGCGCGAGGATGGCCTCGGCGGTGAAGGCCTGGTGCGTGTGGCTGGACATCACGACCTTCGCCCCGAGGTCGTGGAACTGCCGAATCAGCGCCTTCTGGCGCACGATCGCCTCAGGCTTCATCGTGAGCTCATTCGCGGCGGGGTCGTAGAGGTCGCCCATCACGTCGACGACCTCGGCGCCCGCCCGCGCGGCCGCAAAGAGGCACTCCTGGCGCGCGTCGTCGTCGCCGCCGAGCCACTTGTCGCCGCGGTAGTCGATGAACATGAAGGGGAGTTGCGGCGCGGCGTCCATCAGGCGCCGCAGATTGTCCTCGGTGCGCTGTTCTGGGGGCATCTGCATCATCTGGATGGCGATGCCCTGCGCGCCTTGCTCGGCGGCGTTTCGGATCATGGCGAGGGTGCCTTCCTGGTCGTCGGCGGGGGTGAGCAGGGCGGTGACGACAGTCGCGGGCTGGTTGAAGAAGGAGTTGCGCATTCTGGTCGGAGGGGGGTTACTTGTGTCGGCGGAAGTCGGATGGGCTTTCGCCCGTCTGCTGCTTGAAGACCTTGCTCAGGTGGAATTCGCTGGAGAAGCCGCAGGCCTGCGCGATGCTGCGCAGTTTCTCCTCGGTGGTCGTGAGCAGTTTCTTCGCGTGCGCAATGCGGACAGAGCGCAGGAGCTGGGAGAAGCTGCAGCCCATCGACTGCTTGATGAAAGTGCTGGCGTAGGCGGTCGAGAGGTTCAGCTGGCGCGCGACATCCCCCAGGGTGACGGGGGCGCCGTGGCGCTCCTCCAGGTAGTCCAGGAGGTTGCGCACGCGGAAGTCGTAGGCGAAGTTCAGGATGTTCTCGTCGCAGAGGTAGTCGAGCAGGCCGCGCGCGAAAATCGACAGCACGGGCATGGTCCTGGCGACCAGCGCGTGGTCCACCTGCGGCAGCGCCGCATAGGCCTTGTAGAAGCCCTGCGGCAGCCCTTCGGGAGGCGCCGCGTCCCCTTGGCGGAAGTTGCCCGCGAACAGCACGCCGTAGTGGAAGTTGTCGCGCCGAAGCGGCACCGCGATCTGCCCGATGCCCTTCCAGCACACGGTGTAGTGCGGCGTCGGCTCATCCATGCACAACTGGTTCAGCGCATAGCGGCAGTGCTTTCTGCAGTCCCAGCAGAAACCCTCCGCGCAGCACGGAAACTTGCCGTGGGACTTGCGCCACTCGCTGAAGACGGCGCTCTTCTGGCGCGTCTGGAACCATCCCTCGTGGTCCACAATCGTGATCTGCAGTCCAAGGCACTGCTCCAGACGGCGGATCGCATTCTCGACGTACTCGCGCGGGTCCATTTTTGCCGCCCCCTCGGAGACCAGCTCCGGAGCCAGTGCGTCGCTCGATTTTGTCTTTGTCGGCATTTGGCTTCGCTCCCGTTGGCGGCTGAAAGGAAAATCGGGGGTACTATATCCCCGAAACGCCCGACTGGCTCCGAAGACTGCCGCGGCAAGGCACCCTCTAAAATGAATGAAAATGCAGTGAAATCAACAAAAAAAGCTGATGAAAATGCAGTTTCAAATCCAAAAATCCTTGATGAAAATGCAGTTTTCTCGACTTGTGAAATCGCGTTTTTTGTTTATAGTAAAGTGGATGTCGATTTTAGCTGTTTTTGCGAGCGAAAAATGGAACGAAATGTTGAAAAAGCATTGATGTCCTGGATGCGGGATGCCAAGCGGAAGCCGCTGGTTTTGCGAGGTGCGCGCCAAGTCGGGAAGACGTGGATGCTGCACGACTTCGGGCGTCGGCATTTCCGGCGGTGCGTAGTGTGCAACTTTGACCGTGATGAGGATTTGAAGGCGCTGTTCGCGAGCAAGTCCCCGGAGCGGATCCTCGGCAATCTGGAGCTGCTGTCCGGGCGCCAGATCATTCCAGGCGAGACGCTGCTCATCCTGGATGAGATCCAGGAATGCCCTGAAGCGCTGAATGCGCTCAAGTATTTCTTTGAGGAGAAACGTGACCTGCATGTGGCGGCGGCGGGAAGTCTGCTGGGAGTTCTGCTGGCACGGCACTCCTATCCAGTCGGCGCCGTCGACCTCATTGAAATGCGCCCGATGGACTTTTCGGAGTTCATTCGGGCGGTGGAGCCGGCGCTGCACCGCGCCTATTTGGAGCTGCCGTGGGACGAGCCGGTGCTGGAGCCTCTTCATCGACACCTGACCGAGCTCTATCACCAGTACCTCATCGTGGGGGGAATGCCGGAGTGCGTCGCGGACTGGGCGGATCGGCGCGACCCCGCGTCCATCCTGCGACGCCAGCGCGCACTTCTCCGCTTCTACGAGGGGGACTTCGGGAAACACGCGAATGCCGTCAATGCGGCGAAATGCCTGCAGGTCTTCCAGAGCGTGCCCGCCCAGTTGGCCAAGGCGAATGAGAAGTTCGTCTATGGCGCGGTGCGCCAGGGCGCCAGGGCGAAGGATCTGGAGGACGCCATCACCTGGAATGTCGCGGCGGGGCTCTTCCATCGCGTGCACAACCTGGCACGGATCGAGGTGCCGCTTCGGGCTTACCGCAAGGATGACGCTTTCAAGATCTTCCTGCATGACACCGGTCTCATCAAGGCGATGGCGGGCATCCCCAACGAGGCCATCCTGCTTCGGGACGCCTATCCATTCAAGGGTCAGTTGGCGGAAAACTTCATCTTGGAGCAGATAGTCGGCAAATTCGAGGTCGAACCATTCTATTTCGCCGACCATGCCGGGCGGGAGCTTGACTTCATTCTCCAGGTCGGCTCCGATCTCATTCCCATTGAGGTCAAGAGCGGCGAGAATGTCAAGGCCATCAGCCTCAAGAACTATCTCGCCAAACGCCAGCCGCCCCTCGCCATTCGCTTCTCCGAGCGAAATCTTTGCCGTCATGGCAATCTCCTCGATCTGCCGCTTTACCTGGCCGCAAGGCTGCCTGACCTGCTGAAGTCGGACACGGACGGCTTCCCCGCGTAGGAAATGGAGGCCGCCAGTGGGGGCGGTCGGGCTTCGCGCTCTTTCCACCCTCGGCTGGAATTATGTCGCCCATGGCGTTTTTCCCTGGCGACACCGCTCCGAAACGCCCCAGCCGTCTTCAATCATGTGGCCATTCCTTCCATTTCCTAAATTCATTCCGAATCGTAAAAATATATATGCAATTCATAAAATCCGCCATTTTGGAAACAAGGTCGGAGGGCTATAATAATACTGTGTCGTCTTTTGAGTCGCCGACATGCTTTTTGCTAGGAGGAAACGTCATGCGAACGAGTGAAGTGCGTTGTTTCACGCTGATTGAGCTGCTGGTGGTGATCGCGATCATCGCGATCCTGGCGTCGATGCTGCTGCCTGCGCTGGCGAAGGCGCGCGAGAAGGCGAAGGAGACGCGGTGCATCAGCAACCTGAAGCAGATTGCGCTGGCGCACGCGATGTACGCGGACGCTTTCAACGGGCTGTATGTGTACGCGACGCACGGCCCGAGCGGTTCGGCGACGCGCTGGCATGGCATACTCATCAGCAACGGCTACCTGCCCAAGAACTACGGGCTGCTAATCTGCCCGTCGTTCTCGCCGTTCAAGCCGCGCGGGGACGGCTACGACGGCTCGTGGGCCTACGGCGCGGCGGCGCCGTATTCGGGGGCGGCGCACTGGCTTCAGCCAGACATCCGCTATCCGAGCCAGAGTTTCTCGCACGCGGACAGCATCGACACGGTGCTGGCAGCCGCGAATGCGAAAGGGCGCTCGGTGCCGATCCAGCATATCTACATGCAGATGGGCAAGTTCAACAGCGGAGTGGGGCTGCACTTCCGCCATTCGTCCATGAAGACGGCGCAGGGCGCCTTCTTCGACGGTCACGCGACGGCCTTCACGAAGTACACCATGCTCGGCAACCGCCGCATGACCAAATACGACGTGATGGACGGGCCGTTCAGCGACGGCAAGTGGCCCGCGATGGAGTGCTACTACTACAACGACACCGTGCGCTGATTCCCTGGAGGCATCCATGAAAAAACACCTGCCGTCGCTGCTGGCCGTCCTGTTCTGCGCCCTCGTCCCGCCGCTTCGGGCGGCTGGGGAGGCCGACCTGTTCCCCCTGATGACCTGGGAGGGCTACAAGGCCAAGGCGGTGGCGGCGCCGAAAACGGGCGCCGCCAAAGGCCCCTCGGGGCAGGCGGCGGTGCGGATCGAGGCGACGGCGAAGGGGAACTTCCAGGGGGCGGTGGCGCACTTCGCGGCGCCCGTCGACTTCAGCCAATATGCGGCGCTGGAGTTCTGGATGCGGCACGGCATCACGCAGAAGAACGGCGGGAAGTTGTCGCTGGTGATGCATGTCCAGGGGGACTTCGGCCGAAGCCACTGCTCCTTTTCGGTGCCCTCGTCGGACTGGAGCCGGGTTGAAATCCCGCTGGACAAGGCGAGCTTCACCCCGCAGCGCGGCAACAGCGTCAACCTCGCGGGCGTGGCCTCCCTGCGCATCTATCCCTACGGCGGGATGAACGAGCCAGGCAAGTTCCTGGAGTTCGCGGGCTTCCGCCTGCTGCCGAAGTCGGGCGGGCCGCGCCCGCTGAAGGCGATGAACTACACGCACCTCGCGGCGCCGACCTCAGGCGAGGGCGGCTCGACGCTGACCGACGGCGACCTCGGGAAGAACGTCCACTTCCGCGCGTACAGCGACGACCCCGACATCGTCTTCGACCTGGGCGGGCGCTTCACGGTCGACGAGATCCGCGTGCACGCCAACAGCGCGCCGTCGCACAACTTCTCGGAGATCGCGGTGATGCTGAGCTTCGACCGCGCGGCGTGGCACGCGGCGGGGACACTGCGCAACACGGCGGAGGGGACGGAGCCGCGGCAGCTGGTGTACACCTTCCGCAGCCCCGACCGCCCGATGGTGGGCCGCTACGTCCGCCTCAAGGCGGCGCGCCCGCGCTCGGACTTCCCCGCGGAACTCTCCGAGGTCGAGTTCACGGGCCACGAGCCGACCGCGGAGGAGACCGCGCGCGCGGCGGAGGCCGCCTACGACCGCGGCGCGCCGATGCCGCCGCGCACTGAAAAGGACTACGTGAGGCTCGCGGGGAACGGCCTGGAACTCTGGATCTCCCGCGCGGACGGCGCGGTCAACGGCGTCTTCTGCGACGGGCGGCTCGTCGCCGAGCGCCTGACCCCGAAGTACACCCTGCAGACCCGCGAGAAGGACACCGCCGTCGACGGCCGCGGCGACCGCGTCGAGAAGATCGGCCTGGAGGCGGACGGCTCGGTGGCGGCGGTGCTCGCGAACCCTGGCCTGCCTGGGCTGCGCCTGCGGCGGACGTGGCACATCGAGGGCAACGCGCTGATGGTGAAGACCGAGGTGCTGGCAAACGGGATGAAGGAGCGGTTCTTCCTGCGCCTCGCGACCGAGGTCATCCTGGAGCCCTCCTTCCGCAGGGACGGCTTCTACGACCTGCCAGGCTCGGCGCTGGCGGCGGCGATGTTCCGCCTGCCGTCGGCGGAGGTGCAGGCGGACCGCACCCTCACCAACATCCCGACCATCGCCTTCGAGAACGCGAAGGCGGGCCTGACCCTCTGGCACACGCGCTACCGCGCCAACGGGCGCTTCACCTACATGGACGTGGGGACGGAGGAGGAGAACCTGCAGTTCTTCCGCCCCAACGGCTGGCTGCTGACCGCCGCGACCCTCGTCCCCGCCGACGCGCCGTCGCAGAGCTTCGAGGAGCGGCTGTCGTTCACGCGCGGCGGGATGATCCGCGCCTACGACGAATACATCTCCACGCCCGACGCGAAGGCCTTCCGAGGGCAGATCCGCCGCCCCGCGTGGCTGCGTGACCTGCGCTGCGACATCTCCCTCGGATGGGACGCCAACTACCCTGGCAGCAGCCGCCGCCACATCGCCAACATGACCGACGCCTTCTCGCCGCGCGGCTATATCCACGAGTGCGCGATGAGCGACCAGGACGGCATCTGGGGCGACCTGCCCGTGAAGGGCGAGATCCGAGGCTGGTTCGGCAACCGTAACACCGCCGAGGAACTGCGCGACAAGGTGCGCGCGCTGCGCAAGATGAACCCGCGCCTGAAACTGGGCTACTACACGTGGTTCTGGAGCGCCTTCCCGTGGAGCACGCCCGTGAAGACCCACCCCGAGTGGTTCGTGCGGACGCTGCGCTCGGGCGCGAAGGCGTCGTGGTTCCCAGGCGTCAACACCAACTACCTGCGCTTCTTCGGCATCAGGGAGTCGCGCGAGGAGGCGCGGAACCAGATCGTCAACTTCGTCAACTACTACGAGCAGGACAACTGGTACCTGGACGGCGGCAAGTCGGGCCCCTACGCGAAGGACTGGGACACCATGCGCATCGACGACCCGCTCGGCCAGACCGACTTCTACCTCGACGTGCGCCGCGCCATCAAGGAGGGGCACCCCGACCGCGTGGTCTTCTTCAACCACAGCGAGAACCCCCTGGGCGACCTGGGATACCTCGAGAGCTTCGGCGGCACCCTGACCAGCGAGTGGCGCCGCGGCGCGATCCTGATGTGGAAGTTCAAGCTCTACAACTACAAGGACCCGCTGCACCACTCGGTCTACATCTACTGGCTGCCGGGCGTCGACGGCGCCTTCCACAACTACATGGCGGGCGTCGGCGTCGTGGGCTCCTACTGCAGCCGCGGCTTCAGCGCCCGCGACCTGCCCTACATCGCGGCGCGCTACGAGATCCGCCAGGCGCAGCTGGCCGACGCGGGCATCCGCCCCGACTGGCGGCTCGACGCGGCCGAGGAGCTGGAGCTGATGGCGCTGCGCCAGGGCGGCAACGGCTGGCTCTTCATCAACCCCCACGGGGCCGCGAAGGCCGTGCGCGAGGTCTCCGTCGAGACCGCGCCGCTGGGCCTCTCCGACCCGTCGAGGCCGATCCACGCGTGGCTCTACACCATCCGCGACGGCCGCCAGTACAAGGGCACCTTCGCGGAGCCCGCGGTCGCGCGCGCCTACCAGTCCAGCGGCTGGATCGCGGAGCGCGCGGTCGTGCCGCGCTACCTGGGGGCGTTCCCTTACGCGGCGCGCTTCACGCGCCAGGTGGAGGCGGAGCCAGGCGTCGCGCAGGTGCTGATGCTCTCGCAGACGCCCGCGGTGGTCGTCTCCGTCGCGGGCGAGCCCTCGCACTACTACCTGGCGGGGCAGCCTGGCATCCGCCTGGAGGGGGACGGGCGGCGCTTCACGGTCGAGAGCGAGGAGCCCTGCGAGATCGGCCTGATGCTCCCCGAGGGCCAGTCGGCCGCCTCCGTCACGGTCAACGGCAGGCCCGCCGAGGCCACTTTGCGCGCCGAGGCGGGGATGCGCCTCGCAATCGTGCCCGTGGGGAAGGGCAGGAGCGAGATCGAACTCGCGACCAGGCCCGGCGCCGCGCCCGTCGCCACCGCGCTGGAGGTCTCGCGCAAGGGGCGGACGCTCACGGTGAAGGTCGCCCCCGAGGGCGCGCCAGTGCAGATCTACGAGGCGGGGCGCCTCGCGCTGTCGCGCACAGGCTCGTTCACCCTGGAGCTCCCCGACACCGTGCGCGACGGCGACTACGAGGCCGTTTCAGGCGGCCTGCGCCGTCCATTCACCCTGAAGAAACTCGGCAGGCCGATGAAGCTGCGGCCGATCCTCCTGCCGCAGAAGGCGCGGACCGAGACCGCGAAGGTGGAGGCGACCGTCCGAGGCGTCCGCGTGCTGTCGCGCGGGACCTCGGCCACGGAGGCGTGCGGCTACGCGTCCGCGGACGCGGGGCGCCTCGTCCTGAAGGCGGGGACGCACCGTTTCTACGAGAGCCACTTCAACCGCTTGTCCGCGATGCTGGAGATCCAGGCGCGGCGCTATCTGCGGCTGCGGCTTGCGAGCGGCTTCTGGTTCCACAACGTCTTCGGCTACCAGCCCAAGCGCCACAGCGTCCGCCTTTCGCGCCCCGACGTCTTCGGCGGGCTGGTGCTGGACTTCGGGACGCCCGCGGGATACACGGTCCGCAGCGCGGCGGGCCTGGGGATCCAGAACGAGAAGCGGGACACGGCGCAGCCCGAAGGCTGGGGCAAGCGCGCGAAGCAGGACCACGTCTATCTCCTCGACGGCATCCTGGTCGACGAGAAGACGAAGGAGAAGGAGGTCTGGATCGATTTGCATTCCCTCGGCGCGCCCGAGGACTGGGACGGGCGCCTCTGCCTCGCCGTGCATCTGGAGGACATCTGCCCCGACCGCAGCCTCGCCGTCGAAGTCGTGGAGAGCGCCGACCAGCTGCCGAATGGCGCGAAGGCGCTGAAGCCGCAGGAACTCGGCCGCGTCGAGCCCATGCTGCTCGGGATCCCGCGGATCCAGGGCGCGCCCGACTGGAAGGCGCTCCCCGCGCTGGGCGAGATGCATGCGGTGAAGTCGGCGATGCCGCCGCTGAAGACGGTGGTCAAGGCCGCCTACGACGACAAGAACCTCTATTTCCACTATCGCTGCGAGGAGGAGCCAGGCCGCATCCTGAACACCGAGGGCGGCAAGATCAACAAGCCGTGGCTCGGCGACGGCATCGAGTTCTTCGTCGGGAAGACCGACGAACCTGGCATGATCTACCACGTGGTGCTGGATGTCGCCAACGCCCGCTTCGTCGAGATCGCCAGGTTGGTGCGGGAGCCAGGCGCGCGGAACATCGAGCGCGCCGATTCCACCGTCAAGGCCGCCTTCGCGGTGCGCGACGGACAGTGGGAGGCCGTCGTGACGCTCCCCTGGGGCGAACTGGGCGGACGCCCCGAGGCGGGGAAGCCCGTCCCCTTCAACCTGATGCGCAACCGCCTGGAGCAGGGCAAGTTCGGCCACTACATCCTGGCGCCTGGAACCGAATACTATTCGGGACGGCAATGCCAGTTCCGCCTGGCCAGGTAATCTGGAGGCACTGCGTTCCCGACCAGACAAGGAGTTGACCGATGAAACCTGGATTTGCCCATTACCCCGATCTGCGCTGGGGGTTGTCGACGCTGGGATGCCCCGAGTACAGCCTGCCCCAGGCGATCGACCTTGCCGACGAATACGGCATTGAGTTCCTGGAGATCCGCACGCTGAACAACTCCGTCGACTGCCACGAGACGCTGCACCGCCCGGAGAACCAGCCCGCGATGAAGCGCCTCGCGGAGGCGGGGCGCTGCCGCGTCCTCGACAGTTCCTTCGGCCTTGCCGCGGTCAGTCCGCAGGCGCGGGAGGCGCTGGCGAAGATCGCCGCCACCGCCGACGACTTCGGCATCCCCTATGTCCGCGTCTTCGGCGGCGGGAACTACGGTGAACCGCTGGACGAGGCGCGCGCCGCCGCCGCGCGCCAGAACCTGGAGTGGTATGCGGGCCAGGGCTTCCGCGCCCAACTCGCGCTGGAGACCCACGACATCTGCTCCTCCGCCGACTTCTGCCTCGAACTCCAGCGCCAGTGCGGCCAGGCGTTCCCCATCGTCTGGGACGCCCACCACACCCACCACATCGCCGACGAGGCCTTCCAGGAGAGTTTCGGCAAACTGAAGGATTCCATCGTCGGCGTCCACTTCAAGGACAGCCACCATGTCCTGGACGAGAACGGCGCGCGCCAATGCTCGTATGACCTCATCGGGCAGGGGACGGTGCCGCTGCGGGAACTCTTCGGCCTCCTGGAGCAGGCCCGCTTCGCGGGGCCAGTGACGCTGGAGCACGAGAAGTTCTGGCGCAGGCAACTTCCCGAGATCCGTCCGATGCTGGATTCGTGGATGGCATTCTGCAACGGACGGTGAACATGGACAATGTTGATCCACAATTGCAGGAATGCACTCCGGAGGCGCTGGCGGGGCGTTTCCTGAGCCAGCCGCCTCCGCCAGGCTGGCGGCCCAGCGGGATGACGCGCGCGGCCTATCTGGACATCGTGGAGCGGGTCGTGCGCCACGCGCTGCCCTGGGTCGATGCGGGGGGCGCCGTCATCGACCCCGTGCTGCATCGGGAGCACGCGCAGACCTCGCCGCGCTTCGCCTCGTCCTGCGCGGTGCTCCTCCATTTCGGGCGCGGCCTGGAAATGCGGGAGACGCTCTTCAAGGTCATGGACCACTGCTGCGAGGGCCTGCGGCGCGCGGATTCCGTGGAGCGCTCGCCGGACTTCTGGATGCGGGAGCTCGCCACGGCTTACATCTGCCTGGAGGGAATCGCGCCCGAGGAGCGCCGCGCGCGGTGGGCGCGGGAATTGTCCGAGGTCGTCCCCGAGCGGAACTACAAGTGCGCGAGCCCGCTGCCAGGGCGTCGGCGCAGTTTCCACAACTGGGCCATCTACGCCGCCGCGGGGGAGAGCATGCGGGAGGCCGCAGGCATCGGCGGGCCGTCGGACGCGCTGTGGGGGAGGCGCTTCTTCGACGCGTATGTCCGCCAGCAGCTGTGGCGCTTCAACGAGTTCGGGATGTACCAGGATCCCGGGGACCCGATCACCTACGACATCGCCACGCGCCTCCAATTGGAGACCGCGCTCGCGACGGGATACGACGGCGTCTGGCGCGGCGGCCTGCGCCAGATCCTCGACGACGCGATGTTCCCGACGCTGCTGTTCATGTCGCCGACGGGGCATGTCCCCTTCGGCGGGCGCTCCTCGCAGTTCTATTTCGAGGAGGGCATCGTCTGCGCGCTGTGCGAACTGGCGGCCGCGCGCCGCAAGGACGACGACCCGCGCCTGGCGGGGGCCTTCAAGCGCCAGGCCCATCTCTCGGCCCAGGCCGTCTTCCCTGGACTGCTGCGCGCGGACGGACGGCTCTTCCATGTGAAGAACCGCTTCCCGCCCGAAACGCGGCACGGCTGCGATTCCTACGGGCACTATTCGGTCTACAGCCTCTTCGCCGCGTCGGTCTTCGCGCTGGCCGCGTGGTTTGCCGACGACGCCATCCCCGAGGCCCCCGCCGTCTCCGAAATGGGCGGCTACGCCTTCGGCCTTCCCGACAACTTCCACAAGTTCTTCTGCAACTTCAACGGGGCCTTCCTGGAGTTCGATCTGCGCCCTAACCCCCTCCACGACGCCTGCGGCCTCGGGCGGATCCTGCTGCCTGGCCTCCCGTGGGGGCTGCTGCCTGTGCTGCCGTTCGCGCAGGAACCAGTCTACACCATCGCGCCTGAACTGCCAAAGAACCGATGCCCTTCCGCCGTCGCGCCCGAGTGGTTCGACGCCGCGGGGACTCTCCGCCGCCTCGCCGCGTCCGATGGCCCGCCAGGCGCCTTCAGCCAGATCGCGCCAGGTGTCTGGCAGGTCCGCTACGAGGCCTGGGGCGCGCAGGCCACATACACCGCCGATTTGCGCACCCAGGGGCAGCTCGCCCTTGATGTCCGCCTTGACGGCGACGCCGTCTCCCCCGCCCTGATCATCCCCGTCCTCCGCTTCGACGGCGAAAACCGCCCGACGCTGGAGCTCGACGGGGCCTCCTTCACCGCAGACATGCAGGACTGCACCCTGCGCGTCACCAGCGACGGCGAGGGCGCCTGTCTCGACGGCCCCGCCGTCAACCGCACTGGCCTCTATGAGCGCATCCGCATCCCCTTCTGCGGCGCCGCCATCCATATTGTGATGCGCGCCATGGCTGGGGAATAGGCCGCTTGCGGATGCCGCCCCGCGCAGATTCGCCGCCGCCTCGGATGCCAGCGCACATTGGC
>JAEEXV010000086.1 GCA_016287975.1 Lentisphaeria bacterium
AATACCCCGCCAGCAGACGGCAGGAGTCCGTCTTCTTCACGTTGAGCTCGAACGACTTCATGGCGCGTGTGCGTCTGTCGTAGAACACGTTGTAGTATCCGCATGCCCTTTTTATGTCCTTGCTCTTCTTTCCCCTGGGACTGCCGTTGTCCTCCATGGAGCCATCCTGTCCTGCACCGTCTTCACATGGCTCCTGCCCCGGCGCGTCGTCCAGGCGAGCCTTTTTCCGCAGAAGCTCCTCCAGCTCCCGCCTCTGGCTGTCAAGCTCAAGGCGAAGCCTGAGCAGCGTCATGGCGCGCCTCCTCACGTCCAGATAGTGTGAGTTTTCCCATTTTTCCTAATCGTTATTCACTTCCATCACCTTTTTCCGTGGACGCCCCCGCTTCTTCGCCTGCATCCTGATGGAGGTGTACACCTTGTCGCATCCCTTGGGTGGTTCGAAGCCGAAGGCCTCGCAGATCTCCAGCTGTGCGCCGACGAAAGGCGTGATTTTCCTGGCATGTCCCGGATGCTCTATGCACCTGATGGACCTCATCTCGTCAAGTATCTCCAGGGACGAGGAGAACCTATCCTTCAATTTTGTCTTCCAGACGTGCCTGACCTGCGAGCCGAGGACGAGACTGACGAACAGGATGAGCTGGCGTCCCGTCCAGCCTTCCTCGGACCAGCATCTCTGGCGGTCTGCCGCCACCTGGTCCTTCATCTGCTCGAAGTACTTCTCCTGCTCGTCCCGCAGCTTGTAGTGATGACAAGCCTCCATCGGGCCGAAGTCCAGCCGGTGCGTTACGCTGGCAAAATACCCGGCCAGAAGCCGGAAGCCGGCCTCCTTTTTCTTATGGAGCCCATATGATTTCATAATTTCCGTCTTCTTGTCGTAGAAGACGTTGTAGTAGCCATATGCTCTCTTGAGGCACTTCCCTCCCGCGTCATCCCCCTTTGCTCCACAGGCGGTTTCTCCCGCCTGTTCCCCGTCTGCCTCTCCGCCATTCTGCAGAATGGACTTGCTGCGCAGCATCCCCTCCAGTTCCGCCTTCTGGCTTTCAAGCTCAAGGCGATGCCTGAGCAGGGCCATGGCGCGCCTCTTCACATCCAGATAAAGGTTGAGCTTCAGACGGTCCGCCTTCCTGGTGCGTCCGTTCGTGGAAACCACCTCATAGTCCAGGTCAAACTGGCAATAGGCCAGTTCAGTCTCCGGATCAATCGACATGGCTTCGGGGCAGGAATCATACATCCCGAACCCGGATATCCTGTCCATGATGAACTTCTGGCCGGTTTTCACGCTCATCAGCATCGCCTGTCCGTCCCGTATGTACTTCTCCATGTTCTTCAGGGAGTCATACCCGCGGTCGGTGATGAGGGCGACATTCTGGAAGCCGGCCTCCTTGAGGTCCTTGAGGATGACATCAAGGCTTCTGGAGTCGGGCATGTTCCCGGGGAAGGAGCGGTAGTACACGGGCATGTGCCGGGACAGCGTGTAGACCACGACGGAGAGAATCTGCTCAAGAGGAAGATGTTCCCTGTTCTTCCCCCAGCGTATGTCTGCAAGGGAATCGCCGAACGCGCTTCGAGACGTCGAGTCGACCGCGCAAAGTTCGTCCTTGCCCAGGCGCGAGGCGCGCAGGGAGAGAAGCTCCATCCTGTGCTTTTCCGTAATGGACTGGGTCAGTTTCGTGATGGTCTTGGGGGACAGCGGGTAGTCGCATGGCGACTTGACGTTGCGCTGCCAGCGCTCGACGCGGTTGAAGCTGAACCTCGTCAGATACGGGAACATGGCCAGTGCCATGACGGCGTCGACCATCTCCTTGTTGCCGTCGAACACGACTTCAAGATCCCGCCGTATTTTCGTCTTCTCCGCTATCTGCTCCAGCAGCCAGATGTCCCCGTACAGGCGGTTCCGCGCGTCGCCGTCAAGGATTGAACGCCCCTGCCCGCGCCGGTCGGACAACTTGTCCAGCAGGCTAAGATCCCAATCGGGGGGGAAGACGAACTTCGCGCGTTCCCCGCCAGGAAGGGCCAGGAACTCAGCCCATGGCGTGAACTTGTTGCCCGCCAGCGCCCCGTAGTGCTTGTGCAGCCTGACGTTCCTTCCGTCCTTCCCAGTGACGGTGCGCTGGACGCTGGCATAGGCATGGCCGTGGGTGGTGTGGACGACAAAACGGTAGGCGGCTGCTGGATTGACAGGGCGTGGCATCTGCGCTTGCTCCTCATGGAGTGAAAATCGGTAACGATTAGAAATACAATCGTTATTTGGCAAAAAGCAAGCCAGATCCAGGAACTTTTTGGAAAAACGTGCCTGAATCCGGCTCAGAGCCGATAACGATTAGAAATAAAGGGAAAACTCAGAAGGCCCTGATGAAATCACTTTTGGCTTCCGTGTAAGCATCGCGGTCGTGTTCGAAGCGTTTTTGCAAGGACGTTTTCAATCGGGCGTATTCCTGTGCTTTTGCAGGATTCTGTCGGAGAAAATCACGGAACACGATTTCATCCCAGTCGCATGGGTGGCGGATATGCAGATGGAAGACTTTTTCCGCAAAGCCCTGCGGGGTGTAGCCTTTGCGGTGCCGTGCCGCCGCATTTTTGCGGCGGAAGCGGACATGGGATTCGGAACCGACAGCCGCCCATTCACCGAGCCGCCACGGCGGGGCCGCCGTGGCAACCATTTTCGGGGTGTTGATCGCGGGCCGCGCGGATATGGGCGGTGGAGCGGGGCCCCGACGGCGGGCAAGCCCGCCGGCACACGCCGGGCAAATGCGGGTCCGCGCGGATATGGGCGGGGAAGCGGTGCCCCGACGGCGGGCAAGCCCGCCGGCACACGCTAGGCAAATGCAGACCCGCGCGGATATGGGCCGTGGAGCGGGGCCCCGCTGGCGGGCTCCATTGGCCCCGCCTCCAAAAGTCGGCGTC
The DNA here is from genome assembly GCA_016287975.1 of Lentisphaeria bacterium. The sequence goes on from JAEEXV010000086.1 coordinate 2,905, forward strand.
GTGCCAATACTCCTTTTGCAAGCCTGGCAGGGCTTTCAGGGGTTATCCAGCGAGATTGACCCGTTGGGAGGCCAGGGCGCCAGATTTCCAGGCGAGCAGATCGATGGCGGAGCAGTTCTGGAAACTCGCCATTTCGAGTTCGCCGCTCATGAGGTCGGCGAGGAACTGCGCGCATTTGCCGTCGTTCTCGAAATGGAGTTCGAGGCCGTCGCGGAACGCTCCCTCCGCGCGGGCGGCGGCGTTCTCCAGGCCCACCAGGGCCTCACCGACGCGCTTGCCCATCTTCCCCGCCGCGAATGGCGAAAGGGTCAGGACGAACTCCGCGCCCTCGCGCCGTACCGCCATGCCCGCCTGCAGCGCGCGCTCTCTGCGGGACGCCGCCGAAAACACGATTCCGGCGACCGCAGGCACGGTGGAGCCGCGCGTCATCCCCAGGTCGAAGGTGACCATTGCGTCGGGTTCGGTCATGCTCTCGACCAGCGCGGTGGAACGGCGCAGCGTGTCCTCGCGGTGCAGGAGACGCTCGATGGGCGCGCGGTCCGCCGCGGACAGATCCATCACGAAGGAGTGCGCGCCCTGCGCGCCTCCGCTCCGCGCCATCTTCTGGAACATCTGGTCATCGATGGTCGGGAGGAACTGGAGCAGCAGATTGGTGGCGAGGGCATCTGGCACCGCGAGTTTTCCGCACAGCGTCTGCTTGCATTGCACGAAGAACTTCGATTCCCGCAGCGCGCGCTGATCCGTCATGTGCGCAATCATCTCTTTCAGCGCGGCCGCGCTTCCGATCGGCGGGTCGCTCCGCAGGAACGCGTCCAGGACCGCGATCTGGACGGCATCGGCCAGCGTCTTGCGGACCTGTCCGCTGAACGCCTGCGTGGTCTGCGCCAGCGACTTCTTCGCCGCCTCGAAGTCCGCCTTCGCGGCGGTGCTCAGGGTGCGTCCCGCGATGGACGCGCGCACTCCCTGTCCTGCGATTTCCTGCGGGAACGCAGCGAAGATCATGTCACGCGCCGGCGCGAGTTTCTCTCCTGAAAGATTCGCATGGTGGAACGCGCGGTCCCAGATTTTCTGAGAACTGCCTTGCCTGTCCTGCTGTTTGAATGCCAGGACCGCCTTGGCCTTGTTCACGTAATTCCCGTGTGCCAGGAACTGCTCGATCTCCTTGCCGATCGCCACCAGGTTGCGCTTCTCCTCAAGCCCCTCTCCCGACAAATGGAAGATCTTGTCGCGCAAGGCAAAGAGTTGCCTTCCCTCGTCATCCATGGAGAACTTGTGGCGCGATGTCATGGAGGAGAGTTGCATCCCCTCGGGGAAGCGGATGCTCGCCAGCAAATCGTAGCGGGTCTGCATCCGCTGCGCGGCGGCCTGACGCTCTTCCGCCGTCGCGGAATGCCTTTCGGCATTGAAGTCCCGCTCCATGCCATGCACGGCAGCCTGCAAGGCCAGGATGCAGACGGAGATGGTCGCGCCGCTTACCCTTTGCGGCTTGAAGGTTCCGCCGTCCACCTCCTTCACCGACTTCACGGTCTGCTGCAGTCCCGCCACGTTCCCCATGACGTCCACGTAGGCCTCCTGCTGGCGTCTGGCGCGGGTTGTCAGAAGCACGCTCGTTCCGCGCAGTTCCTCCGCCTTTTCCGCGAATGCGGCGATGGCGGTGCGCTGCTCCTCGGTCGGCTCGCCTTCGATCTGGAAGGCGGTCGCCAGTTCGGCGGGCAGTGTCTCGCAGGCCGCGAAGAGCCCTTGCCGCACGCTTGCGCCGCTTTGCATCAGTTGTTCTCCCGTGGCGCTCTTGCAGTCCGCGTAGCGCCGCGTCAAGTTCTCCAGGGCCTTCTGGGCGGCGAAGACATCGCTCTGCCCCGCGCAGACATCAAAGGCCTCCTGGAGTTCGCGCGCGCCGTCCATGGTCGTGGATAGGGCGGCCAGGGACTTTCCGAAGTCCTCGACGAACCGCAGTTCCTTGACATCGAACGCCATGGCGCCGAAGAGATTCGGGTCGCTTTTGAACGGCTCGGGCAATTTTGCCTGGAAGTCGGCGAAGCGTGCCTGCGCATCGGGCAGCGGCGAATCGTCGGTCATGCCCTGGGTCAATTCGTCCATCCAGAGTTTCCTGAGGATGGCCATGTTGAGATTGTTGGGGCGATTGCGTCCCGCCACCCCGATCTTGCCCAGCATGTAGCGGAGGGTCGACGCGGGCGCGGATTCCTTGACATAGTAGATGCCCAGGCGCTGCATCGCGATGTTCTTGGAAGGTTCTCCCATGGTGCGGTCGAAGGTGTCGCGCACGACGGCGGCATTGTGGAGCAAGCGCACCTTCTTCGCGTCCATTTGCGGCGCGAGGCCGAGTTTGACCTGGAGCAGCAAATCCGCGACGTCAGGGTTCATTTCCAGGAGCGTGTCCATCTGCTTGAACAACTCGGTGGCCGCGCCTGGGGGGCCGTCCATCCGCGCGTTCACGGCGTCGGACAGTTGCCGCAAGACGTCGGGCTTTTCGATGCCCAGTTTCAGGACCGCGATGGACAGATCCGTGTCGAAGCCGCCCAGGCGGAGGAGTTCTCCGACCGCCCTCCGCTCCGCGGCATCCAGGGAGATGCGGATGCCTTCGGGGAAGAGCGCCATCATCTCCGTGTAGAGCTGCGCCAGTCGGGTCTCCGTCTCGCGGCATTGGGTCTCGACCATCGTGCGATCCGCCTCCAGCATGGTCTTCGCGGCCGTCGCGCGCGTTTGGGAGATGAGATCCGCCAGAGTCTGCAACTTTGCGAAGACCGTCTTCGGCTGGGTTCTGTCGCTGATGTGGAAAAGGCGGACACGCTTGTCCACATCGTCAATCCGACGCGTCGCGGTGCGCAGATTGGTGCGTGAAGTGTCCGTGATGTCCCGCTGTGCGTCCTCAAGAGCCTTCCCGTTCAGGTGTGCCTGGGAAGCCAGGCTGTCCGCCAATTCCTGCAGGGTGTGCTGCCCGCCCGCATCGATGGAATCCATGACCAGGTCGTACTCCTTCAGGATGGCCGCGCGGCTCAAGTCGTTCAGGTCCTTCTTCAGCGTATCCAGCATCCGCGGGGAGACTGGCGTGTCAGGATTTGTCAGGAAGTCCAGCTGCGTGGCCAGTTCCGCCTCGATTTTCCGCCCGCACGCGCGCACCTCCTCCACGCCTTTCGCCGCCTCCAGTTCCGCGCGCAGGGGCTTTAGCGCCGTCTGCACACGGTCGGCCGAATACTCATTCATCGCGTCCCAGAGTTCCCGCACGTGGTACTCGATGGCGCTCCGCGTGACCGTTTCATGCGAGGGCACCTGCATCGCGCCGAATTCCGCCGTCAGCGCCGCCAGCGGGGCGTTGCCGACGCTCTTGCCCAGCATGAAGTCGAGTTCGAGGTTGCGCAGCCGCACCACAAACGTCTTCATCTGCGCGCTCTGGCGGAGTTTCTGGAGGGCGGCGGTCGCCTCGTCCTGCATCTCCTGCGTGTACATCTTGTCGCTGACGTTGGAGATTTCGTTGGCCAGCGCGTCGATGGCCGCCATGTCGACGGTCAGGCCATTGGCGAAGTCGATTTGGTCGATTTGCGCCTGCAAGTCGGAGATGCGCTTCATGTCCAGCCGATGCATGGCGCTGTAGTAGGCCTTCATGCCGTTCTGCACGGCACCGATGAGCGACGCCCGTCCGAGGTTGTGCAGTTCTCCGCCGTCGCCGTATGAGACCATGCATGCCTCCGCCATGGCCTCGAGGGCGGACGCCGCATCCTGCATCGTCTGCGGATCGGGAAGGTCGGCCGCGAGGCGTGCGCTGACATTCGCGAGTTCCTGCAGCATTGCGAGCTTGTTGTTCAGGACCGCCACGATCATCTGCGTCGCATTCGCGAGTTCGGTGTCGCCAGCCTGGGTCGCCAGCTGCTGTTGCCAGGTGTAGAGGGAACGCAGGTCATTCACTTCGTTCAGAGTGTCCGCATTGAATACGCGCTCGAGTCGTTCGTATTGGCTTGAGATGTCCGTGATCGACTTGGGGGCCTGCTTCATCTTGGCGGGAATCTCCTTTCCCACCATCGGCGCCATCAGGACGACTTTGCGCGCGGTGGTGAAGAACGCCCGCGCGGCGAGGTCTGGCGCCGCCGCATGGGCGTCCGCAAACTGCCGCTCCAGCTTGCCGATCTCCGTCATCGCGTCCACGACACTCATCGTGTTTTTATTCACGCGCTCCAATATCTTCATGACGGCACTGCCCTCCGGCCCCATCGGCTTCCGCGCCAGCGACGCGCCAATCCGCGCCAGGGTGTCATGCCCCGCCGCATGCTCGCGGGACAGCGTGCCGCTCGTCTTCGTTTTGCTCCAGAAGCCGAAGTTCTTCAGGATATTCTCCTTGATCGCTTTCATGCTGGAACGGGAGTAGTCGGCCTGCACCGTCTCTCCCGCAATCTCCAGACGACGACTCTCCAATGCTCGGACGGTGTCAATCCTCAACGGCATGGGTGGATTCTCCTTCAGGATACTGCTTCTGTTCAGGACGTTAGACTTTGATCATCAAATTCTGCGGGGGCAAGCCGCCAGCATCTCCAGAGAGCAATCCCTGCAGATGGTTCTGGATCTGTTCGGCGGCTGTCTCAAAGTCGCGGAATGCAGTCTCAAGGCGGCTGGCGTCCAGTTGATCGGGCGACTGCTGCCACAGCAGATAGACCACATCCCCCGCGTCCTCGTAGGAAACCACGCAGTCAGGCGGGAGACTGCCGACGCCGTTCAGCGCAAGCGACTGCTCCAGCACCTCAATCCGTTGGGCGTCCTCCACTCCCGTCAACTCCAGAATCGAGGCGAAACACACCACCAGATCCACATCCGCCACATAGCCGACGCTGATCTCCAAATTGCCGCTGGCCACCGTCAGGAAGCCGTCCGAGTCCTCGTTGCCTTCCAATCTCGCTTCGGACATCCATTTCCTCAAAGTCTCTCGGTCCATTACATTCTCCTTTTGGGTCCAACAATGCCTGACTACGACAAAACCAGAACGAATGCAACCAAATCACCCCTGCCCGAACTAAACAGGACTAAAACAGTGGTGTCAAAATGTTCATTTTACAAAAAACATACTGTAACACCCCAATGCCGTTTCTGCCAGTCCTTTCATGCGGGAAACTCACGAACTCGACACGGCGAATACTGCCGAACCAGCGCCATATCCACCAAGGTTTTGGACTTGGGACGGCGGACTTTGGACGCTGGACGCTGGACTTTGGACGCTGGGGCGGCCGCAGGACTTTGGACTTTGGACTTTGGACTTTGGACGCTGGGGCGGCCGCAGGACTTTGGACTTTGGACGCTGGACTTTGGACGGTGGGGC
>JAEEXV010000087.1 GCA_016287975.1 Lentisphaeria bacterium
CGCTCTTCAAGCTGGTCAATGACCAGAAGGGCATCGTGCTGTGCGACATCGGCGACGCGTCGTTCGGCTGCGGCCCGGTCTGGGAAGGCCTGATGTTCTCCGCGATGGGCCAGTTCAAGACCCTGTGGAAGGAGAAGGGCTACAAGGGCCTGCCGATCCTCTTCAACTGCTCCGACAACGCCTACGGCATGGGCGGCCAGACCGCCGGCGGCTCCGACAAGGGCTACCTCGGCGAGACCATGGGCTTCGGACAGCTCGCGCGCATCGGCGCGGGCGTCGATCCCGACCAGATGTGGGCCGAGCGCGTCAACGGCTATGACCCGCTGGCGATCATCGACACCGTCCGCCGCCAGAAGGCGCTGCTGCTGGAGGGCAAGGGCCCGGCGCTGCTGGATGTCGTCACCTACCGCACGAGCGGCCACTCGCCGTCGGACGCCTCCAGCTACCGCACCAAGGAGGAGCTGGACACCTGGAAGGACTTCGACGCGATCGCGCACTTCCGCGAGAAGATCGTGAAGGGGAAGATCGCCTCGGAGGCCGAGGTCGCCGCGCTGGACGCGCAGGTGCACGACATGGTCAAGTCCATGTTCTGCCTCGCCATCGACAAGAGCGTCTCCGCCTACGAATCGCTGGATTCGATGTTCATCGAGGGCGTGATGTTCTCCAACAAGAAGGTCGAGAACTGCGACACCACGGGCCGTGATCCCGAGAAGGACTTCCTGCAGCCGCTCAAGGAGAATGCCCAGTACCAGAAGATCCAGGGCAAGAAGCGCTGGTTCGCGGACGAGGCGGGCAAGCCCTACTCCAAGATGCTGGTCTACAACATCTGCGACGCGGTCTTCGAGGCCCTGACCTACCGCTACCAGAAAGACGCCACCGTGGTCACCTTCGGCGAGGACAACCGCGACTGGGGCGGCGCCTACGCCTGCTACCGCGGCCTCACCGAACTGCTCCCGTACCACCGCTTCTTCAACTCGCCGATCTCCGAGGCCGCCATCATCGGCGCCGCGGTCGGCTATGCGCTGGCGGGCGGCCGCGCGGTCGCCGAGATCATGTACTGCGACTTCATCGGCCGCTGCGGCGACGAGCTCTTCAACCAGCTCTCCAAGTGGCAGGCGATGTCTGGCGGCGTGCTGCGCATGCCCGTCGTGGTGCGCATCTCCGTCGGCTTCAAGTACGGCGCGCAGCACTCGCAGGACTGGTCGAGCATCTTCACCCACATCCCTGGCCTGAAGGTGATCTACCCCGTGACCCCGTACGACGCCAAGGGCCTGCTGAACAGCGCGCTCGTCGGCACCGACCCCGTCATCTGCCTTGAATCGCAGCAGTGCTATGCGCGCGGCGAGCAGTTCCACCAGGGCGGCGTGCCGGAAGGCTACTACGAGATTCCGATCGGCGAGCCCGATGTCAAGAAGGTCGGCAAGGACCTCACCATCATCACCGTCGGCCCCGCCCTCTACAAGGCGCTGGACGCGGCCAAGGAACTCCAGGAGAAGTACGGCGTGGACGCCGAGGTCATCGACCTGCGCGCCCTCAACCCGCTGAACTACGACAAGCTGGTCGAGTCGGTCAAGAAGACTGGCAAGGCGGTTCTCGTCAGCGAGGCGGTCGAGCGTGGCAACGTGATGCAGGGCGTCGCCGCCACCCTCAGCCAGCTGGCCTTCGACTACCTCGACGCGCCGATCGCCGTGGTCGGCTCCCGCAACTGGGTCTCCCCCGCCGCGGAACTCGAATCGAAGTTCTTCCCGCAGGTCGGCTGGATCCTCGACACCATCCACGAGCGCATCATGCCGCTCAAGGGCTACACGCCCACCATCAACCGCAGCCTCGGCGAACTCGCCCGCACGCTGCGCCTTGGTGTGTAGGTAGAATGACCTGACCGCATCCGCCCCCAGACGCCGCCTGACGGCGCCTGGGGGCTTTTTTTGTTGGCGCCACGGAAGACCTGGAAGACCCGGAAGATTCGGCAGATCCGGAAAATCCGGCAGATCCGGAAAATCCGGCGCATTTGCGGCCGTAGCCACGGCGTTCCGCCGTGGCGGACCGCCGAACAAACCAGCACCCGCTTCCGGAAAATCCGGAGAATCCGGAAAATCCGGCGCATTTGCGGCCGTAGCCACGGCGTCCCGCCGTGGCGGACCGCCGAACAAACCAGCACCCGCTTCCGGAAAATCCGGAAACCCCGGAAAATCCGGAAAATCCGGCGCATTTGCGGCCGTAGCCACGGCGTCCCGCCGTGGCGGACCGCCGAACAAACCAGCACCCGCTTCCGGAAAATCCGGAAAATCCGGAAACCCGCAAACCTGGCGCCACTCTTCATCTTTCTGCAATCCCCCGCCTATGGACTTCCCTGGATTTGACCTGAACAACCCAGCCGACTGCAAGGAGGCTTCCGCCCTCAACGATCGGTTCATCCGCCGATGCGCCGACCTCTGGGGGCGTTTCGCCTTCCTGCCCGCTCGGGACGAACTCATCGAGAAGACCGTCAAGGGCGAATTCCCCGCCAGCTACCTCCAGAACCTCACCTCGTTCAGCTACCTGCCGCCACCTGGCGACCCCATGATCGAGGATGCGGACGCAGCCGCGCAGCCGCCTGCCGACGCCGACGACGCCAAGGAGGAAGAGGAGGAGGCCGCCAAGGAAGCCGAGGCCGACGGGCACCTCCCCGAGGAAATCACCCTCATGCGCACCCTCAGCCAGAATGGCCGCATGATGTCCTCCCGCATCTACCAGCTGATGTTCGACTGGTGCAACCTCTACGCCATCGTCCTCCCCGATGGCAAGCGCCGCGAAGGAATCCAGACCCTCGGGCTCCTCGCGCTGCTCCTCGCCAACATCAGCTCCAGCCTCGACCAGCTCTCCTGCTTCCAGATCGAGATGGCCATCAACCTCTGCCAGCGCGCACGCAAGACCAACCAGGACCTCTGCCAGATGCTCGCCGCACTCACCAATGTCAGCCAGCCCCTGCGCGAAGTCATCGCCCCGCGCCTGAGAAGCCTCCAGCAACTCGACAACACCCTCCAAAAGCACATCGACAACTGCCGACGCCTCGGCGAACAGCAGCGGCCGTTCTGACCCCGCCTCTCCCCGCATGGACTTCCTGCACGACAAACATCCAGCCCCTCCCACAGAACCGCCTCAGGCGACCTTCCAGGCGCCTGACACGGTCGCCCTCTCTGGCCGCTGGCTGCGGACCCTGCCCAGGCCAGACGTGCGCCCCATCCTCGACGCCATCCCAGCAGGCACCCTCATCCGCTTCGACGCCTCCCGCCTCCTGCGCTGGGACACCACCCTCCTCGTATTCCTCCGAAAACTCCAGGAAAACGGCCACGCCCTCGATGTCCAAACCCTCCCCGAGGGCCTCGCCAAACTCATGGCCTTGAGCGCGGGACAATCGAACGCCGCCGCCACCGCCACCGCCAAGGACGGCTTCCTCGTCCGCACAGGCCTCGCAGGCATCAGCATATTCAACACCTTCCTGCATGTCGCCGAATTCACCGGAGAAGTCGCCTCCGCGATCGGCAGCCTCCTCATCGCACGCACCCGCATGCGCTGGAACGACCTGCGCCAGCAGCTGTTCATCTGCGGCCCGCAGGCCCTCGGCATCATCTGCCTCATCAGCTACCTCATGGGACTCATCCTCGCCTTCATCGGCGCCATCCCCCTCCAGTGGTTCCAGGTCGAAAACTACGTCGCCAGCCTTGTCGGCATCGGCATGCTCCGCCTCATGGCACCCGTCATGGTCGGCATCGTCATGGCGGGCCGCACTGGCGCCGCCCACGCCGCCGAACTCGGCACCATGCAGGTCAACGAGGAAATCGACGCCCTCCAGACCCTCGGCGTCCCCCCCATCCAGTTCCTCGTCCTCCCACGATGCCTCGCCATGTCCATCCTCCAGCCAATGCTCTGCGTCTTCGCCGACGGCGTCAGCATCCTCGGCGGCCTCACCGTCGCCGTCTTCCACCTCAAGATCACCCCGCTCGCCTACTTCCACACCCTCGTCACCACCACCCGCGTCTCCGACTTCCTCGTCGGACTCTTCACCGCATGGGTCCTGGGGACCCTCGACGGACTCTGCGGATGCTATCACGGCATCCGATGCGGCCGCAGCGCCGCCGCCGTCGGCCGCGCCACCACCGACGCCGTGGTCTACAGCATCATCTGCACGGTCATCGCCACCTCCCTCATCACCGTCCTCTCCGTCGTTCTCGCCATCTGACGCCGCCCATGTTCACCACCCACGCCAACCTCCTTGCCGTCCACCATCTCACCATGGCCTACGGCGAGCGCGTCATCATGCGCGACCTGGAGTTCCAGGTGGAACCTGGCTCCGTATTCGTGATCATGGGCCCTTCTGGCTGCGGCAAATCCACCCTCCTGCGCCATCTGATCGGACTGCAGGCCCCCGCCGACGGCGAGGTCGAACTCTTCGGACGCTCCTTCTGGGGGCTGGACGAGCAGGAGCGCGCCGCCCTGATGCGCCGCGTCGGCATCCTCTACCAGCGCTGCGGCCTCTGGAGTTCCATGACCCTCGCCGAAAACATCGCCCTCCCCCTGCGCGAATACACCGACCTGGGCCCCGCCGAAATCGCCGACCTCTGCGAATGCAAACTCGCCCTCGTCGGCCTCGCGGGCTTCGGCGGCTACTACCCATCCGAGATCTCAGGCGGCATGCAGAAACGCGCGGGCCTCGCACGCGCCATGGCCCTCGACCCCGAAATCCTCTTCTTCGACGAGCCCTCCGCGGGCCTCGACCCCATCAGCGCGCACAACCTCGACGAACTCATCCTCGAACTGCGCGAAAGCCTCGGCACCACCATCGTCGTCGTCACCCACGACCTCGACAGCATCTTCGCCATCGCCACCGACTCCATCTTCCTCGACCCAAAGACCAAGAGCATCCTCCAGCAGGCCTCGCCGCGCGAAATGCTCGCCCACCCCGCCGCCCCTGGAATCGCAGAATTCCTCTCGCGCGGGGTGCCATCCCGCCCGACCGCCACCACCACCTGAGTTCCTCCCATGTCCACCGCCTCCTCCAAAAGCCAGGCACTGCGCCTCGGCATCTTCATCCTCGCCTCCCTGGCTCTCGCCATCTTCCTGCTCCTCTCCTTCGGGAGCAGCCGCTGGCAGCGAAACGCCATCCAGTACCGCCTCTACTTCAACACCTCCGTCAAGGGCCTCACACAGGGTTCGCCAGTCATGTTCCAGGGCATCAAGATCGGCCAGGTGCGCGACATCCACCTCTCCCGCACCCCCCGACACAACCTCACCGACACCTCCGCAGGCGCGAAATTCCCCATCGAGGTCATCGTCGACATTTCCCCCGACCGCCTCGGCTTCGTGGACAAGTCCGTCCTGCCGTTCCGCTTCGGCCCATCCCAAAGCGAAAAGGACGCCCGCAAATACCTCGAGGACATGATCATCCAGGAAAACCTCCGCGGCATGCTCCAGACCGCCTCACTGCTCACGGGACAACTCTACATCGAACTCACCTTCTGCGAGCCAGAAGAGGACGAAACGCACTCACGCATCTCCGCGATCCTACGGCAGGGCATCATCCCTTCCCGCCGCTCCATGCTTGAGAAAATGTTCGAGCGCCTCGGACAAAAGGACTTCAACACCAACATCGACAGTCTCTACCAACTCGTCGGACAGATCGGCGCATTCATCTCCTCTGGCAAGAGCGAGCAGCTCCTCGCCGACCTGAGCGCCATCGCCGCCAATCTGCGCACCAGCTCCGACACCGTGAAAAAGGACCTCCCCGAAATGCTCGCCGCCCTCCGCCAGACCGTCGGAAAACTCGACACCCTCGTCACCACCTTCAGCGTCTCCCTCGCAGGAACCGTCCTCAACACCAACCGAACCATCGAAACTGGGCGCAAGACCCTCCTCGAAGTCAACGCCATCCTCAAGGAAAACCGCAGCCGCCTAAGCGAAATCGGCGTGAAACTCACCACCTCCCTCGACGCCGTCCAGCGCACGCTCGACAAGGCCCACCAGCTCATCGAACACATCGACCAGGGCGCCAAACCCGATTCCCAACTCAACGCACGCATCGACGGCACCCTGCGCGAATGCCAGGAGGCCGCCGCAAAACTGCGCGAACTCCTCGACATGCTCTCCCAGAACCCACAGGCACTTATCCTCGGACGATAGAACCACCATGCGCACCCTTCTCGCCATCGCCGCCTGCGCCATCCTCGGCGTCACCACCTCCTGCATCACCAAGGCCCCGCCTGCACGCCGCTACATCCTCCTCCCCAAAAACCACGGCGCCGCCTCGAACGCCGCGACCGTCTCCGTCACCGAAGTCCGCCTGCCGACCTACCTCGACGACAACGGCATGCACCTCATGCGACAGGACGGCGAACTGCTGACCGTGCCAGGCGTCAACTGGGGCGCCCGCCTCAGCCAGCAAATCCGCGACGCCCTCCAGACCGAACTGCGCAGCCTGGCCACCGCGGCCTCCTCTCCGCGCACGCTCCGCCTCGAATTCCAGCAGTGCTGCGTCGACACGGATGGCGTCCTCCACGCCAGCGGCATCGCCACCATCCAGCCTGGCGGCCGCACCCACATCTTCAACTACACCAGCGGCGACCAGCCCACAGGGAAAACCGACGCACCCGCCATCCGCCTACTCCACCAGGAACTCGTCGCCAATCTCGCTCAAAGCCTCGTGCCGCTCCTCAAGTGACGGCACCCTGACGGCATGGCGACGGCGACGCCACGACAAATCCCTCCCCCCTCTCCCATCATGCGTTCACTCTTCGCCATCTTCCTCCTCACCCTGCTCGCGCTTCGCGCGGCGGAAGGCCCCGCCGAGTTCCTCTTCCCTGAAGACAACCGCGCCGCCGAGGCAAAGCAACTCGCCAACCGACGCGGCGAACAGGCCATGGCGGACCACCTCTATATGAACGCGGCCAACTATTTCAGGGAATACTGCGCCGCCGCGGGCCTCGCCGAACCAGACGCATCACTAGGGCACGCCCGCCTCGCCAATGCCCTCCTCCTCGCAGGCCATCCCGCCGCCGCCCTCCAGGAAATCGACCGCTGGCTCGCCACCCCAGGCGCCAATCCGCCTCCCGCCGAAAAACTCCAGCTGCAACTCTTCCGAGGACAGGCGCTGCTCTCCCTCAAGCGGCCCGCCGAAGCCATCCCCATCCTGGAGGAAGTCGCCAAGGCCCCCGTCGACAGCGCCGTCCGCCACCCCGCCGTCCGCCTCCTCACCGACCACTATATGAAGAGCCGCGAATGGTCCCGCGCCATCGCCCTCCTCGCCCCGAAGGTCAACGACTACCGCCCCGAAGACCCCCGCCGCACCGACATCCTCCTCCCCCTCGCCCAGGCATGTCTCGTCGCCCAGCGCTTCCCCGACGCCCGCAAGGCCCTCCAGCCTCTCGACACCGCCTCGAAATCCCTCCCGCAGGATACCGCCCTACAAGTCAAACTGCTTCTCCTCCAATGCGACACTGGCGAACAGAAACTCGCCGACGGCTGGAAGCATTTCCAGGAAATCGCCCCCAAATGCCCCAAGACCCCCAGCCATGAATGGTGGAGCACCATCTGGCCGCTCGCGCTCGCCTGCAGCAATGCAGGCAAGCCAGACCTTATCAAGGCCGCCATCGGGCTCTTCCAGTATTGCCTCGGCGTCGCTGGAAATGACGACGACCGCCTCAAGACGGGCATGAAACTCGCCGAGGCGCAGGTCGCCGTGCAGGCCACCGACGACGCCAAGCGCACTCTCCAGGAACTCCTCGACAAGTTCCCCAAGGCCCCTGAGTTCGGCGCCATCCGCATGCGCCTCGCCGAACTCAAGCGCGACACCCGCGACCGCGAAAGCGCCGCCGAGGAGTTCCGCCGACTCGCCGCCGACGCCGCCCAGCCCGCCGCCATGCGCTACCGCGCCGCCATGCAGGCCGCCGACTGCCTCGTCCAGGTCGGCAAACTCCCCCAGGCCACCGAATGCTACCGCCTCGCCAGCACCCTCGGCGAATCCACCGCCCAGAAGGCCGAGGCACTCCTCCTCGCCGCCGAAAAGACCGAACAGGACAACCATCTGCGCGAGGCCATCCAGATCTACCGCGAAATCGCCGACAAGCACAGCGCCGCTGGACGCGCCGCCGCCGACAGCCGCCTCGAAGCAGGGCGCCTCCTCAACCGCATCGGCGACGCCGCAGGCGCCCTCGCCGAATTCCAGAACTACATTCGGCAGAACCCCGATTCCCCCCGCATCTGGGAGGCCCGACTCGCCGCTGGACACGCCCAGGCCCAGCTCGCGGGCAATGGCCCCGCCGACAACGCCAAGGCCGAGGCCGCCCTCATGGACATCGCCCGCCAATGCCCGCAGGAATCCCTCGCCACCGACGCTTTCCTCGCCGCCTGCCAATGCGCCCTCCGCCGCGGCGACCGCCCCCGCGCCATCGCCATCCTGCAGGATCTCCTCAAGCGCTTCCCGAAAGGCGCGCAAGTGCAGTTCGCCATGCACCGCGCCATCATCCTCTGCTTCCAACTCGGCCGCGATGCCGAGGCCATCTCCCTCGGCCAGGAATACCTCCAGCGCTTCCCTGGTTCCCGAGGCACCGCCGAAGTCGCCTTGCTGCTCGCCGACAACCACGCCGCCAACTCCGACTACGCACAGGCCCGCGAACTCTATCTGCGCGTGGTCGCCATCAAGGACGCCACAGGGCTCGCCGCCCTCGCCCGCTACGAGGCCGCGCGCTGCGCGCACCTGCTTAAAAATCCATCCCAGGCCGTCGCAGAACTCCAGCCCCTGCTCGCGGAGGACAACCCCCTCCAGGCCACCCCGCACCTGCGCGCAAATGCCGCCATGCTCGCCGGCGATCTCGCCGCCGAGGAGCGCAACACTGACAGCGCGCGCGCCTACTTCAGCCAGGCACGGCAATTCGCAGGCGACACCCCCCTCGGATATGCCGCCATCGCCCGCCAGGCCGAAATGCTCCTCTCCGTCGCCGATCCCGCCGAAGTGAAAAAGGACATGGAGGAATGCCTGAAAGTCCTCCAGGAGCACAGCCGCGAATTCTCCTCCGAACTCGCCGAACGCACGAAACTGCTGCACGCACGCTGGTTCACCCGCCTCGCCGCACTGGCCGAGACGGATGCCGAACGCAATACACACCGTGACAAAGCCCGCCAATACTACGAACGGATCTACAACTCGTACACCTCCGATGTCAACAACGGCATCCCCCACTCCCCCAGGCATTTCTACCCCGCCGCCTGGGAGTTCGCACACCTCCTTGAACTCAAGGGCGACCCCGACGCCATGCGGCACGCCATGCACGTCTACGAAGCCCTCGCTGCCAGCGGCCTCCCGCGCGCCGATGAAGCCGCCCGCAGAGCCGCCGAACTCCGCCGCAACTACCATCTTGGTTTATAACCCGTCCTGTCCCTGAGGTCCCTTCCGTCCCTGAGGTCCCTTCCTCACCCGCAAGGCCGCCTTGTCCCTTCCGTCCCTTGTCCTGTGGCGGGCCGTTGCGGCCCGCGTCCCTCGGGTCCCTTGTCCTGTGGCGGGCCGTTGTCGGCCCGCGTCCCTCGGGTCCCTTCCGTCCCTTCCGTCCCTTCCCCGCTCTTCCGCCTGTCCCTTCCAGTCCTATTCCCATGCGCTTCTTCTTCCTCCCGATTTTCCTCTGCGCCGCCGCAATCCTCGCGGGCGCCGACTTCACCAGCCGCGTCCTCGCCATTGTCGGGGACAAGGCCATCACCACCTTCGACCTCGACCAGCGCACCGCCCCCGCCATCCGCGCCCTCCCCGAGACGCTCCCGCCCTCCGAGCGGGCGTCCGCCATCCAGCGCATCCGCGAGAATGCCCTCAATGAAATGATCGCGCACGAGTTGGTCTACCTGGACTTCAAGGCCCTCAAAGCCAAAATCCCAGCCTCCATCGTCCAGGAGCGCCTCGACCGCGTCATCATGCAGCAGGCCAATGGCGATGAAAACCGCTTCCGCGACCTCCTCCACCGCGAGCATATCACCTACGCGGAGTTCCGCGAACGAGTCTTCCAGGGCATCGCCGTCGAATTGCTGCTCTACGAGCGTACCCGCCGAACCATCCAGATCACGGACGAACAAGTGCGCAAGGACTATGACGAACACCGCGCCAACTTCTCCGCCCCGCCCCGCTGGCGCGTCCAGGTGATTCTCCTCAAGCCCGACGGGAAATACGCTGGACGCCTTGATGCCGTCCTCGCCGAACTGCGCGCCAAACTCGACGCTGGCGCCGACTTCTCGCAGCTCGCCCGCGAATATTCCGAGGGCATGAACGCCGCTGGCGGCGGCGACCTGGGCTGGCAGGATTCCCTCGCCCCCGCCCTCCAGAAGGCCGTGGCGCCGCTTCAGCCTGGGCAAGTCGCCCCCGCCCCCATGAAACTCGGGAAGAACACTTATCTCGTGCGCCTCATGGAGCGCGATGGCGGCGC
This sequence comes from Lentisphaeria bacterium, assembly GCA_016287975.1. The sequence continues at coordinate 10,437 of JAEEXV010000087.1, forward strand.
AGCCCCCGACCTTACCCCCGACCTTGCCGAAAAGATCCGCGAGCGCCTCGCCGAGGCCGAGGCCAAGAAACGCCTCGACGACTACCTGCACACCCTCTATATGAAGTATCCCGTCAAACGCTTCCCGCTATGAACATCCCCGTTCGCGATTCATCGTTCTACATCGTCGGACTCTCTCCCGACGCCGACGGCGGCATCCACCAGTTCCGCCTCGATGAAAACGGCCGCCCCGCCCCCCTGTCATTCGCCCGCCTCCCTGGCGCCACCTGGCTCATCTTCACCCCCGACCGCCGCTTCGCATACTCGACCTGCTACATCGACGGCAACGCCAACGCTGGCGTCGCCGTCTTCCGCGTCGATGCCGAAGACGGCACGCTCACGGAACTCCAGCGCGTCTCCAGCCACGGCAAGTCCGCCTGCCATCTCACCCTCTCCCCCGACGGACAGCGCCTCTTCTGCGCCAACTACACCACTGGCTCCGCCGCCGAATTCCACGTCCGCCCCGACGGCACGCTCTCCGAGGTCGTCCGCCTCGACCAGCACGTCGGCTCTGGCCCCGATGCCGAACGCCAGCAGGGCCCCCACGTCCACTTCACCGCCATTGACCCGACTCGAAAATATCTGGTTCTCTGCGACCTCGGACTCGATTCCCTGCACGCCTGTCCGCTCGACGGCGGCCCCGAAATCGTCTCCCGAATCGAGCCGTTAGGCGGCGGCCCCCGCCATCTCGTCTTCAGCGACAACGGCGGCCAGGCCTATCTCCTGACCGAAATGGGCAGTGTCATCCACCATCTGGCCTATCGCGACGGGCACTTCACCCCCATCGCCCAATATTCCGCGCTCGCCCCCGACTTCCAGGGACGATCCTGGGCCGCCGCCATCCGCTACACCCCCGACCACCGCTTCCTCTTCGTCACCAACCGCGGCGAATCCACCGTCGCGCTTTTCCGCATCCTCCCCGACGGCGCCCTCGCCTTCCACCAGCGCATCCCCACGGGCGCCGACTATCCCCGCGATGCCAACTTCCTCCCTGGCGGATCCTATTTCGCCACCGCCAACCAGAACGGCAGCCAGGTCCATTTCTTCACCTGGCAAAACAACCGCCTCACCCACGCAGGCTATTCCATCCCCATCCCCCATCCCGTTCAAATCACTTCCCGCGACTTTCCCTGACAAGCGCCTGCCCGATTCCGCCGCGGGCCGCGATTGGTCCCCCGCGTGTGCCGGCGGGCAAGCCCGCCGGCACGCTAATAGGCCCCCCGGAAATGGTTGCCACGGCGGCCCCGCCGTGGCGGCCCGGTGAATGGGCGGCAGCCGATCCCGAAGCCCTGGATGCGCGGGCTGCGATCGGCATCCCGCGTGTGCCGGCGTGCTTGCCCGCCGGTTGCCCGCCAGCCCGCAAAC
>JAEEXV010000088.1 GCA_016287975.1 Lentisphaeria bacterium
GCGCCCTTCCAGGGGTTCCGCTCGCCGCTTCGCGGCTCGCTCCACCCCTGGCTATGCACCGACGCCCCCTTGCGGGGGCTTCCCTGGGCGGGAATGCCGCGTTTCTCCACGGTGGCCGCGCATTCCCAGATTTCACGAAGTCGCCTTGCTTCCAGAAAGGGCGGTTTTACCGCCCCCCTTGGGGAATATAGCCTTGCAAATAAACTGAATGATGACGGATTTCCAGCCGCCGCCAAGACGGGCGGCGGCCAGACGCGGCATCTCTACAGTTTCTTCATCCAGAGGTGCGCGGCCTTCCAGCCGCCGCCATCCTCCGCCTTGGTCGGGCGCTTGGTAGAGACGACGTGTCCGTCGACGGCGAGGATATTGAAGGCGCGCTGGTGGTTCGGGTAGTTTGCGATAATCTGCCCGTCCTGCCAGGAGAGGCCCATGTCGGCGCAGATCTTGCTCGTGGGCTCGGCCGTGGTCAGCCGATTGACCTGGTATTTCGGGAGGTCGTTGCCGAACCAGGACACGCCAGAATCGACCTTGCCGTTGTTCACTTGGTTGAGATTGCTCGTAATCCAGTACATGCAGTAACTCGCGCAACCGTAGATGGGGGTGGTGAGCGAACTCGCGGTGTTGTACTTGTGGAAGAGGTTGTTGCGGTCGGACGGGCACCCCCAGACCTCACGCATATAGACTTGCATCCCCGTGACGTTCCCCATCTTGTAGCCAAGATACGGCCCGAAGTTCTTCAGGCTCGTGCAGTTGTATTCGTTCGCCGTCGAAACGCCCGTGCCCATGGAGGTCTGGTTGCCGCCTGGCTGGTTGCTCGGCAACGGCAACCACCCGTCCTGGTCGGACGAATACATGAAGAAGCCCAGACCCAGCGTCTTCAACTTGCTCGTGCACGCAATCGCCCGCGCCTTCTCACGCGCCTGGCTCAACGCAGGCAACAACATGCTCGCCAGAATCGCAATGATCGCGATGACAACCAACAACTCTATCAGGGTGAATGATTTACGCATGGTTTTCTTGGTTTTTGCTTTGTTCCGAAACGAATTCGCGTTTTAGATATTATAGCACCTTTATCAAGGATTTCCAAGCCCCACGTCTCTCATGCCGACCATGCCGTGCCAGGCGGCCACGCAGGAGCGTGGCCCTCCCGTTGCCTCACAAGCCAAAACCGACCATGCCGCCTGACTGGTGTTTTTTGTGCGCTTGTTCGTGTGCCGTCCAGGCGCGGCGGTTTATATTTGCGCATGGCATATCCGTCTTTTGTGTCCGTCGTCATCCAAGCCGCGCCATGACCAGCAACATCCTTCCGCCAGCCGCCTCCCTGCCGCCCTCGGCCCCGCGCCGCATCGAGCACGCCGCGCCGCATCCCGCGTGGTGGCGGGTGCACACCGACCAGATCGTCTCCGACTGCGCCGCCATCCAGCAGGGGCAGGTCGAGATCATTGCGACGACGCCAGGCGGCTTTCCAGTGATCGCCGTCAGCTACGGTCCCGTGACGCCGCACCGCGCCGTCAACTGGCCCAGCGCCACGGGGTCGCCGCATCCCGAAGTCTACGCGCAGAACACCCCCGAGGTCATCCTGATCGCGGCGGGCGTCCACGCCGAGGAAAGCGAGGGCATCGTCACCGTCAGCAATCTCATCCGCCTCCTGGAGACGGGCGTCGACCACCGCGGCGTCGCGCGGCCGCGCCTGGTCGCTCTCGCGCGGAAATACCGCCTCGTGCTGCTCCCGTGCGTGAACATGGATGGACGCCGCGTCGCCCCCGAATGCCTGAACGGCTGCACGCCCGCCGACTACGCCCCCATCAGCACCATCCTCAAGGACGGCAGCCTGCTGCGCTATCCCGCCCTCAAGGAGCACTTCCCGATGCCGATGGACGACATCAGCCAGCTAGGCACCTACTACAACGCCGACGGCTACAACATCATGCACGACTGCGCGCCAGGGAACTTCCGCACCGCGGAGGCCGCAGGCATCCTGCGCCTCGCCGAGCGCGAGCGCGCCGACTTCTTCCTGAATCTGCACTCGGGGCACAACATCCCCGACCTGCTCGACGCCTCGGCGCTGTGCTACCCTGGCAACCGCCGCACCCTCCACGCCATCCGCCGCGAATGGTACGCCAACATGGGGATGGACTTCGTCGAACCAGGCATCGACAAGCAGACCGACCTCAACAACGCCGTCACCATGTGCACTGGCGCCGCCACCGCCACCTTCGAGTTCGCCGCCCTCAAGCCCGAGCCATTCGAGAACAAGCTCGAATGCGGATACATCCTGCTCGAGACCCTCTTCGACTACGGCCTGCGGCACAAGCTCTGCGACCGCTCCGCCATCCTCAAAGCCTGAATGAGCATCTTCGACGTCAACCTCTGGCTCGGCCGCTGGCCCTTCCGCCCCTCCCCGCGCGAGGAACTGCCCGCCCTCAAGGCGCATCTGCACCGCCACGGCATCGAAGGCGGCCTCGTGCGCGCCGCCGAGGCCGCCTTCACCGACGACCCCGCCGAGGAAAACCGACGCCTCTTCGCGCGCCTCGCGGGCGAGACCGCCTTCCTGCCCGCCCCCGTCGCGCACCCGTGCTTCCCCGAGACCTGGCGGACGCTCCCCGCAGGAGTCCGCGCCGCCGCCCTCTATCCGCAGTTCCAGGACTTCGCCCTCGACGCCCCCGAGACCCTCGCGATGGCGCGCGCGCTCCTGGACCAGGGCGCCATCCCCCTGGTCGTCGTCCGCGAGGAGGACGAGCGCATCCAGCACAAGCACTGCCTGGTGCCAGGCGTCGCGCCCGAGGCGCTCGACGCCTTCGCGGACGCCCTCGCACCCGCCCCCGTCGTCGCGCTGGGCGCCATGATCGGCGAGGCGCGCCGCCTCGCCGCGCCGAACCTCCTCGTCGACATCAGTTTCACCGAGGCGCCGCCGTCCCTCCCGCCGCTCGTCGCCGACCTCGGCGCCGAACGCCTCCTCTTCGGCAGCCACACCCCCTTCCACTGCACTGGCGCCGCCGTCGCCAAATGCGACGCGCTCTCCCCCGAAGACCGCGCCCTCGTCACCCGCGACAACGCCAAACGCGTGCTCAGGCTCGGGCTTTTTTAAGGGATTAATCCCTTAAATCCCTTGAATCCCTTTGATCCCTTAAATCCCTTCACTGTCCCTTGAATCCCTTGAATCCCTCCCTCCTCCGCCAACTCGCCGACCGCTTCCTCCCCGAAGCCATCGCCCTTCGCCACGAACTCCACCGCATCCCCGAACTCGCGGGACAGGAGGTGAAAACCTCGCGCCGCCTGCGGGAGGCCCTCGCGCCCCTGCCGCTGGAGGTGCTCCCGCCGTTCCTGGGCACCGACGTCGTAGCCCTCCTGGGCCGCGGGCGCGGCGGCCGCAACATCACCCTTCGCGCCGACATCGACGCCCTCCCCGTCCAGGAGCAGCTCCAGAGCGACCACGTCTCCACGCACCCAGGGCGCATGCACGCCTGCGGCCATGACGGCCACGCCGCGATGCTCTACGGCGCCATCCGCATCCTCTGCGAAGTCAAAGACCAGCTCCCGCCTGGCAGCGTGCGCTTTGTCTTCCAGCCAGGCGAGGAGGTCCAGTGCCTCGCGAAGCCCCTCGTCGAGGCGGGCGCCCTCCAGAACCCGCCCGCGGACTTCGTCGCCGCGCTGCACGGCTGGCCGAACGTCCCGCACGGCCACATCTCCACGCGGGTCGGCGCCAACATGGCCGCCGCGGGCTTCTTCCACATCACCATCACAGGCCATGGCGGCCACGGCTCCATGCCCCGCAACGCCAGGAACCCCATCCCCGCCGCAGGCGAAATCGCCGCCGCACTCTGCACACAGGCGCCCGAGGGCACCGTCTGCACCGTCTGCCATATCGACGGCGGCTCCAACACCAACATCATCCCAGGAACCGTCCTCCTCGAAGGAACCACCCGATACCTCGACGAAGCCCTCAAGCCCGCCCTCGACCAGTTCCTCCGCGGCACCGTCAACGACATCTGCGTCCGCGAAGGACTCGCCGCCGACATCGACTACCGCGTCACCTACCCCGTCACCAACTCCACCGACCTCGGAGTCCAGCTCGCACAAAAGACCGCCCTGGAGTGCCTCGACGGCGCATTCACCCCCATGCCCCGCTCCTCCATGTCCTCCGAGGATTTCGCTTTCTTCCTCCAGAACGCCCCCGACGGCGTCTTCGCCCACCTCGGCCTCGGAACGTGCCCGCCCCTCCACAGCCCCACCTTCGAATTCGACGACACCGTCCTCAAAACTGGAATGCTCTACTTCGCGGGACTCGTCTTTGCATTCCTCCGCTCTTGAAAAATCCTCCAGAATTGCTATATTGCAACATGGGTTGAAACCGCCCATTGGTTTGCATTGCCCAAAGGCGTTTTTTTCCTCCATCGGCTGGGGAGCCGTTCTCCCCGTTTCGTTCCCCCATCCTGAACCTGCAAGGAGTCTAAAGGAATCCATGGCTACCAAGAAGACCACCAAACCCTCTTCCAAGGACCTGCTCAAGCAACTGGCCATCAACGGCGGGCCGAAGGCAGTGAATCCGCCCCTGCCGCGCCGCCACCACTTCGGCAAGGAAGAGAAGGCCGCCGTCGACGCGCTCTTCGACGCGGCGATCGAGTCTGGCAACGCCCCTGGCTACAACGGCGCCGAGGAGGAGGCCTTCTGCAAGGAGTTCGCGGCCTCGCTGGGCGGCGGCTTCGCCGACGGCGTCAACTCCGGCACCAACGCGGTCTTCGTCGCGCTGCGCGCGCTGGATCTTCCGAAGTTCTCCGAGGTCATCTTCGGCTGCGTGACCGATCCAGGCGGCGTGATGCCGATCATCCTCAACGACCTGATCCCCGTTCCCGCGGACACCGCCCCAGGCTCCTTCAACACGGGCGCCAAGGAGATCGAGGACCGCATCACCCCGCTGACCTCCGCGATCGTCGTCGCGCACATCGCGGGCGAGCCCGCCGACATGCCCGCCATCATGGCCGTCGCCAAGAAATACAACCTGCCCGTGGTCGAGGACTGCGCGCAGGCCCACATGGCCTTCATCAACGGACAGCGCGTCGGCACCTTCGGCACCATCGGCGCATTCTCCCTGATGTTCGGCAAGCACATGTGCACTGGCGGCCAGGGCGGCGCCGTCTTCACCAAGAGCGAGGAGCTCTACTGGAAGATCCGCCGCGCCGCCGACCGCGGCAAGCCCTTCAACCTGCCTGGCATGACCAACGTCGCCCCCTCCCTCAACTGCAACCTCGACGAAATCCACGCCGCCATCGGGCGCGCCCAGCTCAAGAAACTGCCCTCCATCGTCGGACGCCGCCTCAAGAACGTCGCCTATCTCCGCGCCAACGGCTTCAACGACCTCAAGGGCATCAGCGTCCCGCAGGACGAACTCCCCGCCGGCCACGAGACCTGCTGCTGGTGGTGGCGCCTGCGCTTCAACGCGAAAGCGATGAAGTGCACCCGCGAGGAATATGTCGCCGCCCTGCAGGCCGAAGGCCTCAACGTCGGCCCCAACTACTACGCCGCGCTCCCCTTCAAGATGGCCTGGGCCCAGAGCCGTGCCACCAAGTTCCCCTGGAACAACCCCGCCTACGCCGGCGATCTCTTCGCC
>JAEEXV010000089.1 GCA_016287975.1 Lentisphaeria bacterium
CCCCCCCGGCGCCAACGCGACCTACCTCAAGCCCGACGGCACCGTCCTGAAGCAAGTCCGCCTCGACGTCACCGGCAACCGCCTCCGTCTTCCCATGATTCCCGAATGCTACAAAGTCCAACTCAAACCGTAAAGGAGAAAACCACCATGCGACAATCCCGTCTCTTCACCCTCATCGAACTCCTCGTCGTCATCGCGATTATCGCGATCCTGGCCTCGATGCTGCTGCCCGCCTTGTCGAAGGCCCGCGAGAAGGCACGCTCCATCAACTGCACCAGCAACATGAAGCAAATAGGCCTCGCTAACGCGATGTACATGGAGGAGTTCAACGAGTGGTATCCGAAGGCCTTCCCGTACAGCGGCGGTTGGGCCAAGTGCTTTATGGACTACCACTACATCGGTTCCTACCGCACCTACTGGTGCCCCTCCCAGATGGCCGGCTACAAGCCCGGCGCCCCCATCCCCGGCTCCAGCGGCTACTACAGCCTGACTTCCTACCTGCACTACGGCATCAACTACATGAGCATCGGCTCCTCCAACCGCTATCCCAATGACTGCGGCGGCGACAAGGGCATGCCCTGCCACGCCAGCAGAATCCATGAGCCATCCAAGGTACTCCTCTTCGTCGACAGCTGGTCCAACGGCGGCACCACCAAGGAAAACGGCACCTACATCGTCTATGACAGTTACGGCGCCACCACGGGCGTCCCCGCCAACCGCCATGACACCGCGGCCAACATCACCTGGTGCGACGGCCACGTCGACAGCATGAAAGCCCCCACTCCCCAGGATTTCTACACGGTCGGCAAACTCCACAGTTACGCCAACGTGACCTCCTACTGGCGCCGCCGCTGATATTTGGGCGCGGGCGGCGCGTGCTGTGCCGGGCCATTCTTGGCCCGGAGCGACCGCAGACATAGGCCCGCCGGGCAAGCCCGGCGGCACACGCAGCCCGCCGTTCCACCCGCGCATATTTGGCGCGCGCCTGAAGCGTAGCCACGGCGTCCCGCCGTGGCTGGCGGGTGAATTGGCCGCCGTCGCATATCGCCAGCGTGTTCGGGAAAGATTTCGCTCACCGAGGCAGCCACGGCGGGACGCCGTGGCTATGTCCGTGAGTTCGGCCTGCTGGAAAAAGTAGCCACGGCGTTCCGCCGTGGCTGGCGGGTGAATTGGCCGCCGTCGCATGTCGCGCGCTTTACAGGGGGGAATTGAGTCGGATCCAGCGGATGCCTTCACACAGTTGGCTGGCTTTCGGGGAATCCTTGGCGAGGGGGGCGAGGAGTTTCTCGGCGGCGTCCAGATCGCGGGTGGCGCCGCCGTATCCGTAAATGAGGCGCTGGGCGAGTGCGATGGCGGCGTCGGCGTCGATGGCGGCGGCGCGCTGCAGGCATTGGATGGAGCGGCCCGCGTCGGGGGCGGTGCCGATGCCGTTGTCGAAGACCTGCGCCAGGCGCTCCAGCGCGACGGGGTCGCCTGCGGCGGCGAGTTCCTCCAGTTCGCGGACGAGGTCGGCTCGTTCGAGGCCAGTGTCGAGGCCGTAGATGGCCAATGTCGCGCGGCTGACGCGGGCGACGGGATCCTTCTGGGCGGCGGCCTTCCGCAGCCATGCGAGGGCCTGGTCGCGCTGCCCCCGAAACAGCATTTCCGTGGCCAGGGAGGTCTGCGCAATGGAGTTGCCGAGTTCGGCGGCGGGCAACAGGTAGCGCTGGATGGCGGTCTCGAAACCTGGGATGATGCCCATCTGGCTGTAGTACCAGAGCAGCAGCATGGCGTCGGAGGAGCCGTTCTGCGCGGCCTGGTGGAGCCATTCGATGGCGGCGGGATGGTCGGTGGCCTGGCCGATTCCGAAGTCGCAGGCGAGGGCGAGGAGATATTGGGCGCGGGCGTCCTTGCGTTGGGCGCGCGCTGGGAGCGCGGCGGTTTCGCGGGGCGTCAGCAGCGACAGATGTTGGCGCAGCGCCGATGCGTAGTTGTTGGCGGGGGCGGCCTTGTCGAGCCAGCGCCTTGCCTCGTCGGTCTGGCCTTCGCGGAGGAGGCAGATGGCGAGGGTGAGTTGCGCTTGGGGCGAGTCCAGTGCCGCCGCCTGCCGAAATGCCGTCATGGCGGCGGCTCGGTCGGGAGTGGTGCCGTGTCCAGTCAGGTGGCAGCATCCGACCTCGAAGATGCAGCTGCGGTTGCCTGCGCGCGCGCCGTCCTGGAAAGCCTGGAAGGCCTTGGCGTAGTCGCGCGGCGTCGCGAGGCCGTTCAGGTGGAAGAGGCCGAGTTGAAACATGGCGTAGTTGCTGCCACGCTTTGCGGCCTGCTGGAAGCATTGGAACGCCTCGGGGAGACTGGGGGCGGTGCCGAGGCCGAAATGGAGACAGAAGCCCTGCATCGCCTGCGCGAATGGGTCGGTCTGCGCGGCATCCTGGAAGAGGCGCAGGGCCTCGGCTGGATTCGGCGGAAGATTGACCGCGCCGTGCAACAGGAGCACGGCGAGCATGGTGCGGGCGTGGGCATTGCCCTGTTCGGCGGCGGCGGCGAGCCACTTGCGGGCTTCGGCCAGGTCAAGCGGCCCGCCGAAACCCGTGCGGCAGAAGTTGGCGAGGGTGCCCTGGCTGCGGGCGTGGCCCTGCGCCGCGAGGACAGCGACGCGTCGTCGCGCCTCGGCGGGGTCGTAGCGCACGCCATAGCCGCTGGCATGGCACATGGCCAACTGGAGGGCGGCGTTCAAATCGCCCTTGTCCGCTTCTGCCCGCAGCCGCCGAACGGCGTTGATTGCGCCGATGGCGGTGAGGCCAGCAGCGGAAAGCACGACTGTCGCCGCGCAGAGAAAGAACAGGGATAGGTGGCGCATCGTTGCAGAAGTCGGGAGGGGGGGTGAAGCGCGTGCGCTTTTGGGGGGCAGAGATGCCGGAGTTTCCGGATTTTCCGGATTTTCCGGATTTTCCGGATTTTCCGGAGTTTCCGGATTTTCCGGATTTTCCGGAGTTTCCGGAGTTTCCGGATTTTCCGGAGTTTCCGGAGTTTCCGGAGTTTCCGGATTTTCCGGATCTTCTGGAGTTTCCGGATCTGCCGGAGTTTCCGGATCTTCTGGGGGTGAACTCAGCGGTTTCGGCGGGTGAGGGTGTCGGCCCAGGCGGTGAGGAGGCGCCGTGCGTTGTCGTCGGGGATGGCGGCGAGGGCCTGCTCGGTTTCGTCGATGAGGCGCTGGGCGCGCTGTCGATTGTCGGCGAGGGCGCCCGTGACCTCGACGACTTCGCGGACTGCGGCGAGGTCGCGTTCGTCGCAGTCGGGGTTTCCGAGGCGGGTTTCAAGGAGCTGGCGTGCGGCGGGGGGAGCTTTTTGCCAGGCCTCGACGACGAGGAGGGTGCGCTTGCCCTCGCGCAGGTCGGAGCCGATGGGCTTTCCGAGTTGGCGTTCGTCGCCGTAGAGGCCGAGGATGTCGTCCTGGATCTGGAATGCGATGCCTGCGCCCGAGGCGGCCTCGGCGAGGATGCGGGAAGGGGTGCAATCCTCGATGGGGGTGGCGGCGCCGAGGGCGGCTCCGCATTCGGCGGCGAATGCGAGGAGGAGGCCGGTCTTGAGGCGCATCATCTGCTCGACCTCGGCGAGGGTGACCTGCGGGAGCGGGCGGAAGGAGAGTTCGACGTCGAGTTGCTCGCCCTGGAGCAGTCCTGGATTGAGGACGCCTGCCTGGCGCCGCAGGATGGAGAGGATGACCTGGAGCGGGAAGCAGGCGGGGTCGAGGGAGGCGAAGAACAGGGCGGAGTTGCCGAAGAGGAGGTCGCCCGCGATGATGGCGGTGTTGACGCCGTGCGCGGCGGCGGCGGCGGCGGGGAGTTCGGGATGGCGGCGGGCGACCAGGGTGTGGACGGTGGGCGCGCCCCGCCGCAGCGTGTCCTGGTCGATGATGTCGTCGTGCACGAGGGTCGCGGTATGGTAGGTCTCGACGGCGGCGGCGGCGGGCAGAAGCGGCCTGAGGTCGCCCTCGTATCCAGCGGCGAGGGCGGATAGGACGAGCAGCACGGGGCGCAGCGCCTTGCCGCCGCGCCGCAGGTATGCGGCGGAGCCTTCGGCGAGGTCGGGCGTCAGCCCCTCGGGGGCGCGCCCGAGGGTGGTCGCCAGGTATGCGCGCGTGGCGTCGGCGATGCGTTCGGCGGCATCGGGATAGAAGACGGATTTGAGGGCGGCGAGATCCATTTGTCAGATGCGCTTTTGGCCGTTGAGGAAGACCTGGGCGACGCAGAACTGGTCGTCGAGGACGGCGAGGTTGGCGCGGAAGCCCGCCTGGATGCGGCCGAGGTCGGCGATCCCGAGCTCCTCGGCCTGGTTCAGCGAGGTGGCGCGGACGAGTTCGGCGAGGGGCAGTCCAGTGACCTCGTGGACGTTGCGGAGGGCCTCGTTCATGCGCAGGATGCTGCCTGCGAGGGCGCCGTTGGTGGCGAGGCGGGCGGCGCCGTCCTTGACGATGACGTCGAGGCCGCCGAGCTGGTATTTCCCAGGCTGGAGGCCGCTGGCCTCCATGGCGTCGGTGATGAGGAGGATGTGGGCGAGGTCGTGCTTGCGGAAGGCGAGGCGGATCATGTCGGGGCAGAGGTGGATCTTGTCGCAGATCATCTCGATGTAGATGTCGTCGCGGAGAAGGCCTGCGCCGACCATGCCGATGGTGCGGTGGTGGAGCTTGGTCATCTGGTTGCAGAAGTGCGTGAGGCGGCGCAGCCCGCGCAGATAGCCGCCCTGGAACTGCTCCATGGTGGCGTTGGTGTGGCCGCAGGAGGGGAGGATGCCCGCGGCGAGGAGGTCGTCGGTGAAGGGGATGGCGCCAGGCAGTTCGATGGCGTAGCTGACGACCTTGACGGGGGAGATGGCGTTGAGGCGCATGACCTCGGCGCCGTCGGGGTTGCGCTGGTAGGCGGGGTTCTGCGCGCCGAGGCATTCGGGGTTGACATAGGGGCCTTCGAGGTGGGTTCCGATGACCTCGGCGCCGTCGGGGGCGTTGCGGTAGCGCTCGATGTGTGCGAGGGCCTTGGAGAGTTTCTCCTCGGAGAGGGTCAGGGTGGTGGGGCAGCAGCTGGTCACGCCCTCGCGGAGTTTGGCGGCTCCGATGGCGGGCATCGCCTTCGGGTCGTCGGTGGTGGTCTCGTAGCCCATCGCGCCGTGGAAGTGCATGTCGATGAAGCCAGGGACGACCAGTTTGCCGCCTGCGTCGTAGGTCTCGGCGGCCTGCGGGAGGGCCTCGCCCGCAAAATACAGGCGGCGGATGCGGCCGTTTTCGAGTTCGATGGCGGCATTGGATTTATCGATGCCAGGGGAGACAAGGCGGGCGTTGGTGATCAGCATGGACATGGTGAAATTAGGGTGGATTGAGAGTTGGAACGGGGAAATCGGAATTCGGGACTGGTGGCGCGGCAATGCCCCAGGCATGGGTTCTGTGCCTCGCCGTTTTCGGCGAGGGGTGGTTACGCCTGGGGTTTGGCCCTGGGGAGGAAGATGGTGAAGGTGGTGCCTTTGCCGAGGGTGGAGGCGACGTGGATCCAGCCGTGGTGGTTGGTGATGCAGCCGAATGCCATGGCGAGGCCCATGCCCGTGCCTTTCCCTGCGGGCTTGGTGGTGAAGAAGGGGTCGAAGATGCGCGCCTTGGTGGTTTCGGGCATGCCCGAGCCGTTGTCGCGGATCTGGATGGCGATGAAGTCCTCGGGGCGGGTGCTGTGGTCGGGGCGGGATTCCCATTCGGGCTGCCCTGGGCGGACGGATTCGGCGCGCAGGGTGATTTTTCTGGGGTCGGGGGTGTTTTCGAGGGCGTCGCGGCTGTTGATGAGCATGTTGAGAAGCACCTGCGACAACTGGATCTCGTCGCCGTGGATGACGAGCGGGACGGGCTCGGTGAGCTGGCGGCAGGAGATGCCCTTGGCGGTGGGGAGGAAGAGCTGCAGGGAGTGTGCGAGCAGCTCGGGGACGTCGAGGTCGACGGCGTGGTACTTCCCCTTGTGGGCGAATCCGAGGAGCTGGCTGGTGAGGGTGGTGGCGCGGCGGCAGGCCTCCTCGACGTTGGCGAGGAGCTGTCGGGGCTCGCCTTCGGGCTGGTAGCGCAGATTGAGGGCGTCGACGGATGCCTGGATGGAGAGCATGAGGTTGTTGAAGTCGTGCGCGATGCCGCCCGCGAGCTGCCCGATGGATTCGAGGCGCTGGGAGTGCATCATCTGCTCGGCCTGGCTCTTGCGCTGGCGCTCCTCGATGCGCTGCGCGGTGACGTCGCGCCCGATGATGATGGCGATGGCCTGCCCGTTGAGGGCGGCGGCCGAGATGTTGACGTCGAGTTCGACGGGGCGCCGCCCTGGCACCCGCAGCACGAGGCTCCTGAACTGGCGGATCTGGCGGGCGGGGGCGGATTCGTCGTAGTATCCTGGCGGCGGCATGGCGGCGCGCCAGTTCCAGGGGGCGCCGTCGGCGTCGGTGATGACCTGGTCGAAGGAGAATCCAGGGCGGTCGAGGGCGGGGCCGAAGTGCTGGAAGGCGGCGCGGTTGGCGTTGAGGATCTGGCCGCCAGGGCTGGTGATGAGGATGAGTTCGCTGGAGTTCTCCACGACGATCTGGTAGCGCTCCGACCATTCGTCGATGGAGCGCATGATCTTGTCGGTGGAGACGAAGAAGTTGAGGAAGCCAGTCAGGAACTGGAAGGGGCCGCGGCGGGCGCGCTGCTGGACGGGGGCGAGGCCCATGAAGAAGTGCCCGAGGAGGCTGAGCCAGAAGACGGTGGTGATGCGGACGATCCAGACGTTGGGGGAGAGCGGGATGTAGGCCTGCGCGCCGTGGATGATGGCGGCGTTGATGACGATCATGGCCTCGCTGACCGCCAGGTAGATGAGCATGACCGCGAAGGTGGCCGTGAAATGGCGCGCGCCTCGGTTCATGAAGGCCTGGAAGGCGGTGGGGACGAGCATGAAGGCGAAGAGGTGCGTGAGCGCGCCGATGAGGAGCCCGTAGCGGCCGCTGGTGGTGAAGAGTTCGCCCGAGAGGGAGAGGAAGTCGTGGAGGGGGCGCGCCTGCGGGCTGGGGAGGGCGCTGCAGACCAGGAGCACCATGATGAGGAAGCAGGCGGTGGCGATGACCAGCCCCAGATAGAAGCGCTGCGCGGCGATGGTGCTCTCCTGCTGGTAGACCAGCAGGAGCAGCAGCAGGAACGGCAGCCAGAGCAGGCCGTGCCCCAGCAGGCTGGACGCGCCGACAGGGACGGCGTTGTGGCTGGCCATGCGCGGCGCGTCCAGGAGCAGGACGAAGATATAGTAGACGCCGCTCATGATGTAGAGCGGCGCCTGCCCGATGAAGTGCCGATAGGTGAAGAGCAGAAGCACCAGGAGCGTCAGCACCATCAACTCGATTTGATTGCCTAGGAGCGAGGTGAACATGGTTGTCGGTGCTGGCGGCGGTGCTGGCGGAAGGCTGGCCCGTGAGCGGGCCAGCGCGGGGGATTCGGCTATGCCTTCTGGAGGCGGAAGGCGGCCTTGTGGCCTGCGAGTTCGACCTCGGCGAAGGCGGAGGTGTCGGCGTCGGGGGCGGCGGGGGCGAGTTCGACGGCGAGGGTCTCGTTGCAGATGTAGTCCTGCTGCTTGGCGAGGGCCTCGGCGACGGGGCCGTCCGCGCGGTACTGGATGCGGATGCGGTCGACGACGGCGAAGTCCTGTTCCTTGCGGAGGTTCTGGAGTTTGGAGACAACCTCGCGGGCCCAGCCTTCGAGGAGGAGTTCGTCGGTGAGTCGGGTGTCGAGGGCGACGGTGACGGCGCCCTCGTTGGCGACGGTGAGGCCCGCCTTTTCGGTGCGGCTGATGAGGATGTCGTCGGCGGCGAGGGTGAAATCGCCGAGGGTGATGGCGCCGTCGAGCTGCAGGGCGCGGATGGCCTTTCCGTCCATGGCGGCGATGAGTTTGGCGAGGGCGCCGAGCTGCTTGCCGTATTTGGGGCCGAGTCGCTTGAGGTTGGGCTTGGCGGCGAGGGAGACGAGTTTCTCCTCGTCCTCCTCGACGGTGACCTTCTTGACGTTGAGTTCCTCGGCGATGACCTCGGCCATGGCGGCGAGGTCGGCGCGCACCTGCGGGTCGAGGGAGACGAGGACGCACTCGGCGAGGGGCTGGCGCACCTTCTGCTTGGACTGGCTGCGGAGGAGGCGCCCCAGGGAGACGGCGGACATGGTGTGGGCCATGCGGGCGTTCAGGGCGTCGTCGCGGGCGGCCGCGTCTGGTTCGGGGTAGTCGCAGAGATGGACCGACTCGGGCATGGCGTCGGTGCGCAGGTTGCGGTAGATGTTCTCGGTGATGAACGGGATGAAGGGCGCGGCGATCTGGCAGAAGGTCAGCAGGACGTAGTGGAGGGTCTGGTAGGCCTCGGCCTTGTCGTTGTCGTTGGTGCTGCGCCAGAAGCGTCGGCGGCTGCGGCGGATGTACCAGTTGGTGAGTTCGTCGAGGAAGCCAGTGAAGCGGGTCGCGCCGCGCTGCAGGTCATAGGCGTCCATGGCCTCGCGCAGATCCTGGACGACGGTGGCGAGGCGGGAGAGGATCCAGCGGTCAAGGACGTTGGCGGGATTGGCGGGCGGGCGGGCGGCGTCGCCCTCGGGCCGCCAGTGGTCGATGCGGGCGTACATGGCGAGGAAGCTGTAGGAGTTCCACAGCGGGAGCAGCACGGTGCGCATCATCTCGCGGACGGCGGTCTCGGAGAAGCGCAGGTCCTCGGCGCGCACGACGGGGGAGGCGAGCAGGCAGAGGCGCAGCGCGTCGGCGCCGTACTGGTTGACGACCTCGAGGGGGTCGGGGTAGTTCTTGAGGCGCTTGCTCATCTTGCGGCCGTCCTCGGCGAGGACGAGGCCGTTGACGACGACGTGCTGGAAGGCGGGCTTGTCGAAGAGGGCGGTGGAAAGGAGCATCAGGGTGTAGAACCATCCGCGGGTCTGGTCGAGGCCCTCGGCGATGAAGTCGGCGGGGAAGTTCTTCTCGACGAACTCCTTGTTCTCGAAGGGGTAGTGGGACTGCGCGTAGGGCATGGAGCCGGATTCGAACCAGCAGTCGAGCACCTCTGGGGTGCGGCGGTAGGTCTTGCCGTCCCGATGGATCTCGATCTGGTCGATGAAGTGCTTGTGGAGGTCGGAGACCTTGGCGCCAGAGAGGGCTTCGAGTTCGGCGACGCTGCCGATGCAGATGATGTCCTTGGGATCCTCGGTGTTGATCCAGAGCGGGATGCAGGATCCCCAGAAGCGGTTGCGCGAGATGTTCCAGTCGCGGGCGCCCGCGAGCCAGTTGGCGAAGCGGTGGGTGCCGATGGCCTCGGGCATCCAGCTGGTCTGGGCGTTGTTCCTGAGCATGCGTTCGTGGAGGTCCTCGACGCGCACATACCAGGCGTCGATGGCGCGGTAGATGAGCGGGGTCTCGGTGCGCTCGCAGAAGGGGTAGCTGTGGACGATGGTGCCCTGGTGCACGAGTTTCCCGTTCTCCTTGAGCCACTTGATGACGCTCTTGTCGGCCTCCTTGCACTGCATCCCCGCGAACTGCGGGACGGCGGCGGTGAACTTGGCCTCGGCGTCGAGCGGATCCTCCATCGCGATGCCCTCGCGCTGGCAGATGCGGTAGTCGTCTTCGCCGTAGGCGGGGGCGATGTGGACGATGCCGGTGCCGTCGTCGGCGGTGACATACTCGTCCATCACGATACGGTAGTCGTTTGGATGGCGTTCGGCGCACCAGTCGAAGATGGGCTCGTAGCGGGTGCCGACGAGGTCGCGGCCCTTGAGTTCCTTGAGGACGGTGTAGTCGTCGGGGGACTTGAAGACGGCCTGGAGGCGGGACTTGGCGAGGAGGTAGGCGTCCTGGCTGGCGCCGTCGCGGACGATGGCGTAGTCGAGGTCGGGGCCGACGCAGGCGGCGAGGTTGGACGGGAGGGTCCAGGGGGTGGTGGTCCAGATGACGACGTAGGAGGTGAAGCCGTCGAGTTCGGGCATCGGCGTCGGCCACGAGCGCACCTTCATGCGGACGGTGACGGTGGGGTCCTGGACATCCTTGTAGTTGGCGCTGGCCTCGGAGTTGGAGAGTGGGGTGGTGAGTTTCCAGGAATATGGGACGATGCGGTGGGCCTTGTAGACGCGGCCCTGCTCCCAGAGCTGCTTGAAGACCCACCAGACGGACTCCATGAAGGTCGCGTCCATCGTCTTGTAGCCGTGGTCGAAGTCGACCCAGCGTCCCATTCTGCGGACGGTGTTCTTCCATTCGGAGACGTAGGTCTGGACCATGGAGCGGCACTGTTCGTTGAACTTGTCGACGCCTGCGGCGAGGATGTCGGGGGCGCCGTTCAGGTTCAGGGCCTTCTGGGCGAGGGATTCGATGGGGAGGCCGTGGCAGTCCCAGCCGAAGGTGCGCGGGACGTAGCGTCCGCGCATGGTCTGGTAGCGCGGGATGACGTCCTTGATGGTGCCTGCGAGGAGATGTCCGTAGTGGGGCAGCCCCGTGGCGAAGGGCGGGCCGTCGAAGAAGACGAAGGGCTGGCAGTCCTTGCGGGCTTCCACGGACTTCTCGAAGATGTGGTTGTCGTCCCAGAATTTCAGGGTCTGGAGTTCAAGGTCGGCCAGGGAGGCGCCGGATGCATCGGATTCAAACATGGTGGTAGGGGGACTGGGGACTTGGGGATACAAGAGACACTATGGGGATTCAGGACTTTTGGCCGGGCGCCCATTCTTCGAGGCGCGCGTACGGGATGCGGCCGACGAGTTCCTTGCCTTCGAGGTTGACCATGCGCACCTGCACGAAGGCGTCGAGGGGCTCGATGATTTCGAGGACGGTGACGTCGATGCCGTTGTAGCGCACTTTCCAGGGGCCTGCGGGGGTGCCGTCGGGGTTGCGCATGATGGAGCGGAAGAAGGGCTGGTTCCAGACGGTGCCGTCGTCGGCGACCTGTTCGGTGGGGGCCTCGCCGTGTTCGGCGCGGGCCTCGGCGAGGAGTTCCTGCTTGCGCTTCTCCTCCTCGGCCTTGGCGGCGGCGGCGGCGGCAAGGGTGGCCTGGAGTTCCTTCTCGCCCTTGATGTCGAGTTTGAAGAGCAGGATGGCGGGGCCGATGAAGAAGGTCGCGCATCCGAAGAGGAAGAAGAGCCAGCGGTTGTGGCGGCGCATCTGGGCGATGCCCGCGGCCCAGCAGCCAGAGAGGATGGCGAGGGTGAGGATGACGAGCAGGACGATGACGGCGACGGGGTCGAGCTGCTTGACGGCGAGGTCGTCGTAGAGCACACGGCAGGCGAATTCGTTGGCGGCGCCCGCGATTTGCCCGAAGATGCCGCAGAGCCAGTCCCAGGCGGCGATGAGCCAGGTGTCGCCAGTGGCGGGGTTGTCGCCGCCCTCGGCGGCGGTGGTGGCGGCGGTGTTGGCGGCGGCGAATGCGAGGGGGAGGAAGAGCATGGCGGTGGGGGGAATGTGGTCAGCTGGGGTCGTCACGGCTTTCGAGGAAGACGCCGTTGCGGCCCTGGAAGTAGATGTAGAAGAGGTAGATGACGCACATCACGCCGAAGAGCGTGGGGAGGGAGGTCTTCCATTCGGCGAGGCAGTAGACGATGGTGCAGCAGAGCGGCGGGAGGCAGACGTTGAGGCCGATGGAGAGGCGGTTCGCGAGGCCGCCGACGGGGCCGCCGCGGCGGAAGAGGATGGAGGCGATGGTGATGCCGAGGGCGGCGAGGACCACGATGAGCCCGAAGGCGGAGGACCACGCGATGAAGGAGGAGAGGAACAGGAACAGGATGACGAGTTTGCAGATCCTGGCCTGGCTCTTCTGGTCGAGGGTGAGCGGGGCGCCCTGGGGGGGCTGGATCTGGTCCAGGTAGCGGAAGGTGTCGGCGGGCAGATCCTGGTAGTAGGTCTCGCCCGCGTCTTCGTCCTCGCCGTCGATGCGCGTCCAATATCGGAAGCCGTCATGGGCGACCACGATGCCCGTGTTCTGGCGCGGTTTGTCGGGGTGGTAGTCGCGGCGCGGGACGATGTCGATGCGCAGATGGCGGAGTTCTCCTGTGACGGGCAGCCCGTCCAGGGGATCCTCCCAGTGGAAGCGGGCGTCGCGGTAGACGACGGGGCCGACCTTTTCGAGGAGGAAGGTGGTGGCCTCGCGGATGTCGGCGCCGTATTCGGGGACGGTGCTCATGGCCATGCCGCAGCCGCCGAAGACGCAGAGGAACAGGACGGTGAGGATGGTGGGGAGGAGGAAACTGCGCATGCCGAGGATTCCGAGGGCGAGTTTGGGATGCCAGAAGAGGAAGTGGAGCATCTGGCGGTAGCGCAGTTCGCTCAACTGGATGGCGAGGACCTGCATGTTGGGCGGGATGGGGCGCCCGTCGGGCAACCGCAGGTCAGGCGGCAGTTTCGGAGGCTGTTGCGGGGATTCGCTCATGGTGCGATGGCGGTGGCGGCGGCCAGGGCGGCTTCGCGCTGGGCCAGTTTGCGCATGACGGGGGCGGCGGCCTTCTGTTCGTCGGCGGGGATGCGGTCGTAGAAGAGCTTGCCGTCGAGATGGTCGATTTCGTGCTGGAGGCAGCGCGCGAGGAGTCCAGTGCAGTCGGCGGTGAACTCCTGTCCGTCGAGGAGGCGGGCATGGAGGGTGACGCGGGCGGGACGGGTGACGTGCCCTGAGACGCCTGGCAGGGAGAGGCATCCCTCGGAGGCGCAGATGGTCTCCTGGCTGGCGTCGATGATCTCGGGGTTGATGAGGACGACGGGCATCATGGGGTCGAGCAGGAGTTCGCCAGGGGAGGCGTCGGGGCGGCTGCGGCCGCCTTCGTCGCAGGTGTGGATGGCGATCATGCGGCGGTTGACGCCGATCTGCGGGGCGGCGAGGCCGACGCCCGCGACCTCGCTCTCCTCCAGGGAGCGCACGAGCTGCCGAGCGAGGTCCTCGACATCGGGGGTGACCGCGCCGATGGGCTCGGAAAGACGGCGCAGGGCGGGGTGCCCGTTGGCGACGATGCGCATCGGGCGGTTGCGGCGCAGTTGTTTCAAGAAGTCAAACATGGATGGCTCTATGTGGAATAGGTCATTTCGGCAAACAAGATAACTTATCCCATAATTCCTGCCCCGCCACGGATGCGCACGGGAAATGGCCCGCCGTCAGGCGTGTCGGAGGATGGCCTGGCGGAGGCGCGCCATGGCGGGTTCGAGGAGCGCGCGGGGCATTCCGAAGGCGAGGCGGAAGTGGTGCTGGGGGCCAGTGTAGCCGTGGATGTCGCAGGTGTCGTAGTAGTGTCCTGGGTCCGCGGCGATGCCTGCCTCGGCGAGGAGCGCCTGGAGCGAGGCGGTGTCGAGGTGCAGGCGGGAGCAGTCGACCCAGAGCAGGAAGGATGCCTCGGGGCGGCAGGCGGTGACGGGGAGGCCGTCGAGGTATTGGAGCATGAGGTCGGCGTTGGCTTCGAGGACGGGGAGGAGTTCCTCGAGCCAGGCGCGGCCATGCTGGCAGGCGGCGGTCTGCGCGACCAGCGAGAAGAGCGGCGGGCGCCCGCATTCATGGCCGTATTCGTAGAGCTTGGCGCGCAGGCGTTCGCGCAGGTCGCCGTTGGCGGTGACGGCGGAGCCGATGTGGATGCCGCCGAAGTTGAAGGTCTTGGAGGGGGAGAAGACGGTGATGGTGCGCTCCGCCATGCCAGGCAGCGAGGCGATCTCGCAGTGGGGATGCCCGCGGTAGACGAGGTCGCGGTGGATCTCGTCGCTGACGACGGTGACGTCATGCTGCACGCAGAGGCGGGCGACGCCTTCGAGTTCGGCGCGGGTCCAGACGCGCCCCGTGGGGTTGTGCGGCGCGCACAGCAGCAGCACTTTCGCGCCGTCGCGGAAGCGGCGCTCCAGGTCCTCCAGGTCGAAGGTGTAGTTGCCGTCGGGCGTGCGGCGCATCCAGCTCTTGCAGGGGACGCGTCCCTGCATCCCCGCCGTGCGGATGGATGGGGTGTGCAGGCAGGTCGGGACGACGACCTGGTCGCCTGGCTGCGTCAGCATGTACATCGCGCAGCGCATGGTGTAGAGCACGCCAGGGGTGGCGAGCAGATGCTCGCGCGGGATGGCGATGCCGTGGCGCCACTGCACGAAGTCGATGACGGCGGAGTAGTCCTCCTCGCTCATCATGGTGTAGCCGTAGTTGCCGAAGGCGGCGCGCCGCTGGATCGCCTCGACCACCTCTGGCGGGGAGGCGAACTCCATGTCCGCGATGGTCATCGGGAGGATGCCCTCTGGCACGCCAAGCCATTTGGCGGCAGTGTACGGGCGGCGGTCGAGGATGGTGGTGAAGTCGTAGGACATGGCGGGATGTAGGCGGGGGGGCGCTTCCGGGGCGGGGGTGGTAGTGTGCGGGGGGGAAGCGGGGGTTGGCGCTTCACGGGCGGGGTGGCGTTGCGGGGCGGGTTACGGGTGTGGGCTGGTGCCATCATCCAGCCCTGCAAACGACGGGGGGCAAGGCCCCCCGCACCCCCCGCTGCGCAGTCGGGGGCGGGGGGGGGCGCAGGGTGGCGCGTTATCCGGGGAGGTGTAGTTCTTCGGCGCGGAAGACGGGGCCGTCGGCGCAGGAGCGGCGGTATTCCCAGCCCTGCGGGGTGTCGGCCTTGCACTGGACGACGCAGCCGAAGCAGGCGCCGACGCCGCAGCACATGATCGCGTCGAGGCTGACTTCGCAGGCGCATTCGGGGAATTGAGCGGCGAGGCGGGCGAGGGCGAAGAGCATGGGGCGCGGGCCGCAGGCGGCGAGCCAGGCGTCGGGGTGGCGCTGGAGTTCGGGTTCGAGGAGGGCGGTGATGCGGCCCTGGAGGCCTCTGGAGCCGTCGTCGGTGGAGAGGCGGACTTCGCATCCCAGCCGCGCGAACTCCTCTTCGAGGAGGAGGTCGGCGGCGGAGCGGGCGCCAAGGAGGATGACGGGTGCGGGGCCGTTCTGGACGGCGCGGCGCGCGGTGAAGAGCATGGCGGCGCAGCCGTAGCCGCCGCCGAGGAGGTAGGCGGGGCGGTCGGCGGGCATGGGCGCGAAGCCGTGCCCGAGGGGGCCGAGGAGGTCGAGGCGGGTGCCAGGCGCGGCGCGGGTCAGGGCGGCGGTGCCTGCTCCGACGACCTTGTAGACGATGGTGAGGCGGTCGCCCTCGACGTCGCAGATGCTGAACGGGCGGCGCAGCAGATGCCCTTCGAGTTGCGGGATCTGCACCTGCACGAACTGGCCAGGCGCGGCCGACGCGGCGAGTTCAGGCGCGGCAAGGCGCAGCCGCCAGTAGTCGCCATGGAGCAGTTCGTTGGAGAGGATGGGGAAATCGGATTGGAGCATGGAGGTGAGGGCGAAGGGACCGAAGAAAACCAAAGGACCGAGGGGACTCGGGGTTACGCTTTCGGGGGATGTTTCTTTTGCAGGCGGCGCAGGGCCTGGTCGAGGATGGCCTGCGGATTGCAGGGGGCGGCGCCAGGCGAGGCGGCGTATGCCTCCAGGAAGAGGCGCGCGGCTTCTGGCTGCCCGTCGTGTCGGCGCAGCAGGCTGTAGGCGAGCTGGGCGAGATTGCGGCGCTGGTAGTGCCGTCGGAGGAGGGCGGGTGGCTGCCAGGTGCGGTCGTTGTCGAGGAAGACGAGGCGGCTGGCGGCGGTGTCGCGGCAGAGGTTGCGGAGGATGCAGTCGCCGTGCGCGAAGCCCGCGTCGTGGAAGCGGGCGAGTTCGGCGGCGAGGAAGCGGGCGAGTTCGGCGGGCGGCAGCGACGCGTCCTGCCAGAGGTCGGGGTAGGGGATGGCGGCCGAAATGAAGACGTCCGTGGGGTAGAGGCGGCGTCGGCGGCGGACGGCGAGGAGCGGTTCGGGGCAGCGGAAGCCTGCCTCCAGAAGGCGCCGCGAGATTCGCCAGGTGGCGAGGGCGCGGGAGGGGCGGAAGACCCATTTGCACCAGGAAAGCCATTCCCTGCCGTCGAGCCCCGCGTCGGTCAGGGCGCGGATGTGCTTCAGATAGACGGTGCCCGAGGGCAGGTCGATGCGGCGCACATAGCGGCTGTCGTAGCGCACGACCAGGGTGCCTGGGGAGCGCGCGAGCCAGTCGTCGAGGCGCTCGGCGAGGGCGGCGAACTCCTGGGTCGCGGCGAGGCCGTTCCAGCCTTGGGCATGGACGGCGACGGGGGTCATGGCAGATCGCCTCCTGGGATCCTGACCCAGAGGTTCTCCGCGATCCGCGCGGGCAGCGCCCGCCGCTGTCCGTCTGGCGTGAAGACCGTGATGGCGCTCTGGTCGAGCGCCCAGTCGCCGACGGTGAGGGCGTCGCCAGGCGCGAGGCCGAGGCGCTCCGCCTCGGCGGAGCCATTGAGGTTCGTGCTGGCGCGCTCGAAGACGCACTGCGTGCCAGGTGCCAGCGTGGCGATGACCGCGTACTCGTTCGCGGGGTCGGCGTTGAGGTATTCCATGGCCTCGCTCAGGTGGGTGGCGAGGGCGCGGCAGTCGGTGCGCGTGGCGATGGCGTGCGAGAAGATGATGAAGCGCCGCACGACGTCGTCCTGCAGGATATGGTCGATGGAACTCGACGCCTGGTGGGCGGTTTCGGGGGGCAGCGCCAGGATCCGCTGGAAGAAGTGCTCGAGGGTGCGGTGGCTGCGCGCGATGCGGTCGGCGATGCGCTGGCCCTGCGGAGTGAGTTCGACGGGCTTGTGCGAACTGTAGTGGATGTAGCCGCGCTCGGCCAGGTGCTGCAGGGCGACCGTGACCGAGGGCATCTTGACCTTCAGCTGCGCGGCGATCTCCTTGGTGTGGGCGTGGCCGTGCTGGCGGGTCAGCGTGTCGATGGCCTCGATGTAGTCGACGAGGCTGTAGGATAATGGCTTCTTGCCGTCCATGGGGGTTCCTTGGGCTATGGGGCCGCCAAGATGGGCGGGGGGAGGGGAGTCTTGCGCCCGTCGTCGCCGACCGCCACCATCGTGACGGCGGTGCGGAAGACGGGATGCTCGTCGGTCTGGTGCAGCGGGCGGGCAAAGACCTGCACCAGATACTGCGCGGAGGTGGCGCCAGTGTGGCTGCGGGTGACGTGGAACCGCAGCAGGTCGCCGTTGGAGACGCTCTGCGTGAACTCCACCTGGTCCATCGCGCGGGTCACGAAATGCGCGCCAGGGAACTCGGTGGTGGCGGCGATGTAGGCGTACTCGTCCACCCACTTCAGCATCACTCCGCCGAAGAGGAAGTGGTACTGGTTCAGGTGTTCGGGGCGGACGATGGTGTGGAAGTTCATGGCGTCGGAGTTCAGGCGCGGGTGATGCGGAGGGTGCCCGAGGTGCCTTTGGGCAGGTCGATTTCAAGGCAGCCTGGTTCGCCGAAGACGGCGGGGACGGGCTGGCCGTCGTAGGCGGCCTTCCAGTTGCCGTCGCCCGCGACGAAGAGGACGGTGGCGGTGGTTCCAGGGACGCCGCCCAGGCGGATTTCGGCGTCGATGCCGCCGTCGGGGGTGTCCTGGCGTTCGCGCACCCAGAGGTCGAAGCCGCCAGTGAGGCGACCGCGTTCGTAGTAGGCGTGGTGCCAGCAGAGGACGGGGGAGGAGAGGCCGCCGAAGTGGTGGCAGCCGCAGCCGCGGCCGTTCTGGAGGGAGAAATGCTCGAAGCAGTAGTAGCTCTGGTCGGCTTCGTGCTTCCAGAGGTCGAGGGCGGTCGTGGCGATGCGGCGGGCGAAGGCGCCGCGGCGGTGGTCGAGGGCGGCCTTCCAGAAGAACCACTGCTGGGGCATCCAGACGCAGCCGTTCCAGTAGCCGTCGGTGCGGTAGTAGGGCGCGCTCATGTCGACGGTGGAGAGGCCGTAGGGCGACCAGATTTTCCCAGGGGTCTCCATGCGCTCGAAGAGCGCCTTCTCCTGGGCGGGGGTGCAGACGCCCGCGATGAGCGGCGAGGTGCCGTCGAGGCCGAAGTTGAAGTTGGCGCCAGAGACGGGATCGCGGTAGAAGCCCAGGTCGTTGCCCTGGGCGTCGTGGACGACGTAGCTGAAGATCTGGTCGGCCTCGCTCCAGGAGTGGCGCTGGAGTCCGTCGGCGAGGGCGTGGATGTCGGCGTCGTACTGGGCGACGTCGGCGTCGCGGCCGCCGAGTTCGACGGCGGCGTCGCGGAGGAACTTGGCGGTGCGGATGGTGTGGGAGGTGAGGATGACGGGGGCGATGTCGTATCGCTTGTCGAGGTAGACCTGCCACTGGGGCGGGTAGTCGTCCCATCCGCCTGAGTTGTAGAAGTAGTCCCAGCCCTGGATGAGGTCGAGGTTGGGGACGCGGAAGGTGGAGGTGGGGATGTGCCCCGCGAGGAAGTCGTAGAAGTGCTTGACGCGCGGGTAGAAGTGCTCAAGCATGGCGCGGTCCTGGTGGCGGTTCCAGAGTTCGGCGTAGAGGTATGCCTGGACGGGGACGGGGGTTCCGTGGAGGATGAAGGCGCATTCGTCGTCCTCGGGGGGGGTGACGTAGGCGTTGAGGTTTTCGACGGCGCGGATCTTGTCGAACTCGGAGAGTCCGAGGCCGATGAAGCCCGAGTCCCAGCTGTAGAGGGTGTAGTAGTATTTGTCGGGGGTGTGGTGGCGGATGTTGCGGCCCTTGGCCTGGATGGGGAAGGCGATGTTGGTCATGACCGCGGCGCTCATCAACTGCTGGCTGAAGCGGTACTTCTCGCCTGCGGGGGTGACGTTGAACTGGAAGGCGTGCGTCTTGGCGCGCTGGTAGCATGCTTCGAGGGCCTCGGGGGATCGGTCGAGGGCGGCGAGTTCCGCAGGGGAGCCGTTGCCGAAGATGGCGTAGTGGACTTTGGTGGAGTTGGCCTCGATGACGATGGGGAGGATGAGGACGTCCTTGCAGTAGTTGGCGGTGGCGCCTGGCTCGAAGTTCTTGTAGTAGGGGTGGGAGAGGCCGTGGGAGTAGTTGATGAGGTGTGCCAGGTCGTTGGTCCAGTATTCGCGAGGCGGCGCCTCGGGGACGTCCCACCACATGGCGTAGGACTGGCTGGCGCCGTCGAGGGTGATGATGGCGCTGCCTGGGACGGGGCCTGGTTCGGAGTGCGGATTGCAGGCGCGGCTCATCTTCGGGAAGGAGATGGCGGCGCGGTCGGCGCCCTCGGGGAGCAGCACGAAGCCGTCGATGCGGAGGCCCTGGGGGGTGCCGCCCGAGACGAACTCCAGCGAGGCGCCTTCGGGGAGCGGTCCCGCGAAGTCGTAGAGTTCGAACTCGCCCGTGCCCTGGAGGACGCGCGGCGCGGCGGCGCCGTCGGCGATGCTCTGGCAGGCGAGTTCGGCGCCTGGCTCCAGGCGCGCGCGCAGCAGCACACGGTGCGCGGCGGCGGGCAGGCGGTAGCGGACGCGGTCGCCCGCGTCGGTGCCGAAGCAGGGCAGCTGGCGGTCGTAGAAGGGCTTGCCGAGGCATCGGTTGCCGACGGTGCCGGGGAAGTCCTGCTGGCCTGCGCGGCGTTCGCCGTTGAAGACGAGATTGTGGTCGCAGCGCTGGTGGGCGTAGGCGAGGTCGGCGTAGTCGAGGGCGTCCATCCAGACGGCGCCTTCGGGGAGTTGGGGCAGGACCTCGTTGCGCGGGGCGAAGCGCCCGTAGATGAGCAAGGTGGCGCACTGGCGCTCGGGGGTGCGGTTGACGAACTCGATGCGCCCGAGGCGGAAATGGTCGTCGATCTTGCTGTAGCTGGTCTCGGCGTAGTAGACGTCATGGTCGACCATCTGCTGGCGCAGGCTGTAGTAGCTGAAGTCCGCGCTCGCCTCCCATGGTGAATAGTCGCATTCGCGCAGGGTCTCAGGCGGGCAGAACTTGCGCTTGCAGATGCCCGGGACCATCAGGAAGTCCATGCGGAGGCCGCGCTCGACGTCGGCGATGTGCGAGAGGGTCAGGAAGTCGCGGGCGTAGGGCCCCCAGTCGGGGAGGGAGAGGTCCTGGGTGTTGTTGAGGTAGTCGTAGGGATTCATGGGACAACTGGGACGAATGGGACAACTGGGACGAATGGGTGACGATTGGATAATATAGACGTGGAAAAGAGGCGCGGGGAGATTATATTGAGCAAAGAGTTCAATGAAGGAGGTGCCATGAAGATCACGTTGAATCCCGATCAGGAGACGGTGCGGCTGGTGCAGGAGGGCTTGAAGAAGAAGGGTGGCTACTGCCCGTGTCGTCTGGAGCAGACCCCTGAGACGAAGTGCATGTGCAAGGAGTTCCGCGACCAGATCCAGGATCCCGAGTTCGAAGGCTTCTGCCACTGCATGCTCTACTACAAGAGCAAATAGGAGCGGCGATGGAGGAGTGCCCGACCTACTATGACCGCGCGGCGGGGGAGGTGCGCCGCGAGACGGTGCTGGGGGACAAGTGGCTGCGGCTGGCGTACTGCTCGCCGATCCGCGGACTGCTGCGCTGGCCGCTCTTCGGATGCGCGGCCTTCTCGCGGCTGATGGGGTGGTATCTCGACCGCCCGATGTCGCGCCGCAAGATCGCGCCGACCGTGCGGGAACTGGGCATCGACCTCGACGAGGCGGTGGTGCCTGAAGGCGGCTTCCCCGACTTCAACAGTTTCTTCGCGCGGGCGCTGAAGCCTGGCGCGCGGCCGCTGCCCGAGGACGCCAGTCGGCTGGTCTCGCCTGCGGACTGCCGCCTGACCGTCTATCCGACGCTCGACGGCGGGACGGTGGTCCCCGTCAAGGGGGTGCCGTATACGGTTGCGGAACTCTTCGGGCGGGAGCGCGCGGAGGCCGCGGAGGAGTTCGCGGGCGGCGCGCTGATGGTCTGCCGCCTCTGCCCCGCCGACTACCACCGCTACCACTTCCCCGACGATGGCAGGGTCGGCGACTACTGGACGCTGCGCGGCAAATACCATTCGGTGAACCCGATCGCGCTGGCGCGGGGCTTCCGCGTCTTCGCCGAGAACCTGCGCACGGTGTCGCTGCTGACGCTGGCCCACGGGCGCTGCGCCTATCTCGCGGTCGGCGCCTTCGGCGTCGCGAGCATCCACGACTTCGGACGCTGCGGACGGGAGTTCCAGCGCGGCGAGACTGCGGGATACTTCACCTTCGGCGGCTCGACGCTGATTCTCGTCTTCCCCAAGGGCGTGGTCGAGTTCGACGCCGATCTCGTCGAGCACAGCGCGCAGGGCGTCGAGACGCTGGTCAAGGCCAACGAGGGGCTGGGGCGCTGGCGAAAGCCCGACCCGCTCTGCCGCCTCGACGTCTATGTCCCCGCCTCCCACGCCGAGGCGCTGAAGCAGGCGCTCTTCGAGGCGGGCGCGGGCGCGCTGGGCAACTACGACCAGTGCTGCTTCGAAATCGCGGGACAGGGACAGTTCCGCCCGCTGGAGGGCGCGCACCCCTTCGCGGGGAGCGTCGGCGCCGCCGAGCGTGCCGACGAGCATAAACTGGAACTCATCCTGCCCGCCGCAAAGCGCGCGGCAGTGATCGCCGCCTTGAAGCGCGCCCACCCCTACGAGACCCCCGCCTTCCAGTGCTGGGAGGTCGCCGAACAGTGACGGGCGACGAAAGGCACGCATCCCAAGCGGCGAGGAAAGGCCGAAATACGAGCGGGAACATAGTCGCGCAACTTGGTCGGAAACTTAACGCTCTATGCTCCATACAGGTCGGCCATCGCCGCCATTTTATGCTAACTTCAGTGCAGCAGACCTATCAAGATGAACCAGAAGAAAATGACCATGACGAAAAAGCCAGGAAACGGAACCGCCAGGATCAAGAGCACGCCTAGTATTGGCCAAAATACGGAGTGCTTTATGTTACGATAGCCATTACTACCAATCCCAAGGACTATCATTATGATAATAGCGACAATGAGAGGAGGTAGCCACATACTCATGGGGGGGCGAAAAATGGCATAAAGGATAGCGAGAGGGTACACGATCATCTCAGGCGGCATGGTGGTTTGAAAAAAGATTCAGGGGTGAAGGACGCGTTCGGCCAAAGACTCAGGGGACTTTTCTTGCTCATAGCCTATTACCGCAAAAGAGCGGGAATCTTACATGGGGAAGGCAAAAATCAGACTTCAGACCCATCTTCCAGGACCCCAGACCCATCTTTCAGGACCCCAGACCCCAGACCCCAGACCCATCTTCCAGGACCCCAGACCCCAGACCCATCTTTCAGGACCCCAGACCCCAGACCCCAGACCCATCTTTCAGGACCCC
>JAEEXV010000090.1 GCA_016287975.1 Lentisphaeria bacterium
AGCGCCAGCCGCGCGTCGAAATGGATGTCCGCCACCACTGGCAGCGGCGAGGCCGCGCAGATTTCGCGCAGCCCCTCCACCGCCGCGGGCGCGGGCAGCGCGACGCGGATCACCTGGCAGCCCATCTCCGCCAGCCGCGCGATCTGCGCGAGCGTCGCGGGCGCGTCGGTGGTGCGCGTGTTGCACATCGACTGGATGACCACGGGCGCCCCGCCCCCGATCGCGACCGTCCCCAGCTGGATCCTGCGGCTCATCCCCTGGCCTCCCTCTACATGGCGAGCCCGCCGTCCACCGCCAGGCACTGCCCCGTGATATACCCTGCCGCGGGCGACGCCAGGAAGAGCGCCGCCGCCGCGATCTCCTGCGGCTGCGCGATGCACCCCAGCGGAATCTGCGCCGACAGTTTCTCCCGCGCCGCCTCTGGAAGCGCGTCGGTCATCGCGGTCTCGACGAAGCCTGGCGCAATCGCGTTCACGGTGATCTTCCGCGAGGCGAGTTCCCGCGCGACCGCCTTCGTCAGGCCAATCACCCCCGCCTTCGCCGCCGCATAGTTCGCCTGCCCTGGATTGCCCATCAGCCCCACCACCGAGGCGATGTTCACAATCCGACCCGCGTGCGCCTTCAGCATCGCCCGCGACACCGCCTTGATGCAGTTGAACACCCCCTTGAGGTCGGTGTCCACCACCGTGTCCCACTCCTCCTCGCTCATCCGCATCAGCAGATTGTCCCGCGTCACCCCCGCGTTGTTGACCAGGATGTCCACACGGCCGCCAAACGCCCCCCTCAGCAGCCCGTCAAAGGCCGCCGCGACCGCCGCCGTGTCCCGCACATCCACTGGCAATGCAATGCACCGCTCCGACGCGACGCCGCACTCCTGCGCCAGTTCCGCCGCCGCCGTCGCCGTCCGCGCGGCATCCGTCCCAGTGATCGCCACCGCCGCGCCGCGCCGCAGAAACTCCGCCGCAATCGCGCGCCCAATCCCGCGCGTCCCACCCGTCACAATTGCATTCTGGCCTTCCAGCACTTGCTCCAGCATCGTACACATCCTCCATCCCCCCGCTTTTCCGGCTTTTCCGCTCCGTTCTGTGCCGGCCCGTTTTCGGGCCGGGTCCCTGTTTTGCGTCGGCGGTGCCGCCGATCCGTTCACAAATCCGCCGATTCCACAGGGAAGCGCCGATCGATTCGCTTTGCGAGCCCCGCGAGCACATGGCCTGGGCCGAGTTCAAGCAGCCGTGCGCAGCGCGCCATCATCTGGCGGCAGCACGCCTCCCAGCGCACAGGCGAGAAGATCTGCTCGGCGAGGCGCCGCCGAATCGCCTCGGGCGGCCCGTCGAGCAACTCCCCCGTCACATTTTGGACGACGGGCACCTGCGGCGCCCCCATGGGCACCCCCGCCAGATACTCGCCGAAGGCCTCGCCCGCCTCCCGCATCAGCCGCGAATGATAGGCCCCCGCCACCTCCAGCGCCACCGTCCGCACCCCCTGCGCCGACAACTCCGCCACCGCCTCCGCGACCAAATCCGCCGCGCCGCTCACAATCCGCTGCCCAGGGCAGTTGTAGTTCGCCACGTCGATGCCGTGCTTCGCGGCGACCTCCTCGACCACGGCGTCCTCCGCCCCCAGCACCGCCGCCATCGCGCCCTTCGCGCGCCGACACAGTTCATCCATCAGTTCCCCGCGCCTCGCGACCGCCTTGAGACCGTCCTCAAAGGTGAAGACCCCCGCCGCCGTCAGCGCCGACAACTCCCCCAGCGACAATCCGCCGACCACCGACACCTCCGCCAGCTCCCCCGCCTCCCGACGCGCCGCATGCGCCGCCAGCGACGTCACATAGATCGCGGGCTGGCAGTGCGCGCACGCCGTCAATTCCTCCTGCGTACCCGCAAAGCACATCCGCGACACCTGCCAGCCGAGGATCCGATCCGCCTCGTCATACACCGCCCGCGCCGCCGAAGACGCCTCATGCAGCGCTGCGCCCATCCCTGGATGCTGCGCGCCCTGCCCTGCAAACATCAATCCCAACTGCATGCCGTCAACCCTCCGTGAAATGGCGCGCCCCCTGGCATCGCCTGCTACGCAATCGTGTCCAGCGCAAACTCATGGACCTGCGTGACGATATTCTCGTTGATTCGGCTCGCGACCAGTTCGCCCACCGCATGGATGCCGTTCGCGGCCGCGTGCGCCGTCGCGTTCCCGTGCCCGATCACGCAGCAGCCGTTCACCCCTAACAGCGGCGCCCCGCCCACCTCCGACGCATCCGTCCGCTGCTTGATGCCCGCGAACGCGCCCTTGCACAGCGCCCCGCCCAGCTTCCACACCGCACGCGACATGATCTGCTCCTTGATCATCCCCGACAGCGACTTGGCCAGCTGCTCGCTCGTCTTCAGCACGACATTGCCGATGAAGCCGTCGCACACCACCACATCCACCGCGTCGCTGAAGAGGTCATGCCCCTCGACATTCCCGACGAAGTTGATGCCGCGGATCTCCCGAATCATCTGGAAGGCCTCCTGCGTCTGGCGGTTGCCCTTCCCCACCTCCGTGCCGTTCGACAGCAGCCCGATGCGCGGATTCCCGATCTTCAGGCGGCACCGCGCATACAGATCCCCCATCACCGCAAACTGCGCCAGATTCGTCGGCGTGCAGTCCACCGTCGCCCCCGAATCCAGCAAGACCCAGAAGCCGCTCGCGCGCGGCAGGCACGTCGCGATGCCTGGGCGAGACAGCCCTGGCAGCATCCGCCACTTCAAATACGACGCGCCCACCGCCGCGCCTGTGTTCCCGGCGCTGAAGACCCCCTGGGCACGCCCCTGCTTCACCAAATCCATCGCCACGCAAATCGAACTGTGGCGCTTGTTGCGGATGGCCTGCACAGGATGCTCGCCCATGCCGATCACCTCGTCGGCATGCACCAGCTCCAGCCGCGCGTCCCCTGGGCTGACCCGAAGTCCCTCCAGGCCCTTCTCCATTCGATCGCGGTCGCCAACCAGCAATAGATGATATTCGTCGCCGAAGCGCTCCAGCGCCTCGGCGACACCGCCGAGGATGGCCTCGGGGGCATGGTCCCCGCCCATCACATCGACGGCGATGTCAATCCGATCGGACATCTTCGGCCTAGCCGTTCTTTTCCTTCGGCTGCTTGACCTGGATCACCTGCTTGCCGTCATAGTAGCCGCACTTCTTGCAGACCCGATGGGGCAGGCACGGCGCACCGCAGTTCGTGCAGGTGGTCGGCTCGATGCCGCGGTAGCGGTTCTGGGCGTGGCGCTGGCGGACACGCATCTTGCTCTTTTTGCTTTGCTGAACAGCCATGGGTTCTCCTGTAGAGGTTGGTTTTGGTTTGGATTGCGAACAAAAAAAAGAAAAGGAAAGAAAGTCATCGGCCCGACGGGGCGGTCACTGCTGGAACTTGTCCAGCTGCGCCCAGGGGCTGTCGGAGGCGGCCGCCTCTGGCGCCTCCTCGTCTGGAGGGCATCCGCAGTCGCCGTCATTGAGGTTGGCGCCGCAATGCGGACACAGGCCGAGGCAGTCGGGGCGGCAGAGGAAATGCTGCGGCAAAGCCATTAATATATCCTCGCGAATGTCATCTGTGAGGTCCACCGTGGTGCCGAATGCATTTTCGTACTCGTGGCACACCGAATTTTCGGCCAGATGCCAGGTGAACGGCTCGTCGCAGCGGTCGCAGCGGACGCTCAAGTCGGTCTCCAGCGCCCCCTGCACAAGGAGGTCGTGCCCGCCGTTGATGGGCGAAAGGCGCAGCCGAAAACGCACGGGGGCGGTCAACTGCCAGCGCTCGTCCTGCGGCAGTTCCACCTCCGCCGCCGTGACCTGCCCGTCGAGCGGACGCCCTTCGGGCGGCAGTTCGACCAGGTCGAAGACCAGGTCGGTCACTCTGGATTTGCGTGCGTCGGCCGTCATGCGGAAACCATCCCTACACCTTCAGCGCGATGCCGGACTTGCGCAGCGCGGCGCGAAGGATCTCGCGGTTCGCGGGGGCCATCTCGCACAGCGGCAGGCGGTACTCCTCGGCAATCAGCCCCATGTCGGCCAGCGCCGCCTTCACGGGAATCGGGTTGCTCTCGATGAACAGCGCATGGCTGCACGGATAGAAGCGCTCGTGGATGCGACGGGCCGCCGCAAAGTCGTTGGCGAGCGCCAGGCGGCACATCTCGGTCACCTCGGCGGGAACCAGGTTCGACAGGACGCTGATCACGCCCGCCGCCCCCACCGCCATCATCGGCAGCGCCAGGCTGTCGTCCCCCGAAAGCACCGTCAGATCGCACATCGCGCGGATCGCGTTGACCCGCTCCACGCTGCCGCCCGCCTCCTTGATCGCCGCCACCTGCGGCTGTCCCGCCAGGCGCTTCACCACCTCCAGCGGAATCTCCTTGCCCGTGCGGCCAGGGACATTGTACAGCACGATCGGCATCGGCGCGCACTCCGCGACCGTCATGAAATGCCGATAGAGCCCCTCGGGGCTCGGCTTGTTGTAATACGGCGTCACCTGCAAGGTCGCGTCCACCCCCATCGGCGCCACCGCCTTCGTCAGGCGGATCGCCTCCTCGGTCGAGTTGGCGCCCGTGCCCGCGATGATCTGGCAGCGGTGGTTCGCCTTCTCCGCCACAAACTCAATCACCTTCAAATGCTCCTCGACCGTGACCGTCGGAGACTCGCCCGTCGTCCCCACTGGGACAATCCCCGCGACGCCGCCCGCGATCTGCTGTTCGACCAGGCGTTCCAGCGCCGGATAATCCACCGCCCCGCCGCGGAACGGCGTGACCAGCGCAGTATAGCAACCCTGCATGTTCATGGCTCTGCCCACTTGTACAGTAAGGACGCTTCATTCCGATCCGGCACCGTGCCGAATCGCGTAAACGACATAATATAGCCCATCCAACTCAGCCTGCCCGCATCCCCGAGACGCAAAAACGGCCGCCTGGCGCCAAGGCGCAGGCGGCCGCAAGGCGGATGATGATGGATCGGACCGCGCTACTTCCAGGCGTAGACCAGTTTCACGAAGTAGTTGGTCTCCAGACGCTCCAGCCCTTCTGCGACGCGGCTGTTGTATTCGTTGGAGACGCCCAGGCGGAGGCTCAGCGGCTTCTTCATCAGCATCGGGATCTCCAGCGAGGACTCATGCAGGATGCGGTAGTCATGGAAGTTCTCCAGCGTCGGCTGGTAGGTCAGGTCGGTGACCCACTTGCCCCACTCGTCGATCTTCTGCTCGAAGTGCAGCGCCGCCTCCGCGCCCATCGAATCATTGTGGCTGCCGTCCACGAACTTCCGCGACTTGGCGGTCAGACCGACACGGGCGCGCAACTGCGTGCGGGCCTCGTCGATGAAGTAGTAGCCATAGCCGACGCCCGCCTCCTCGCGCAGCCGCAGCCCCGAGGTGGTCTGCTGCTCGAACTCCACGCGGGCATACCACGAGTTCTTCGTCTCCGCGATCTTGTGCTCGTAGTCGGCGCCCGCGAGGTATTTCTTCTTGCTGGTGACGCTGTTCTCGCGCTCATAGTTCGCGCTCGCATAGAGCAGCAGCTTGTCCACTGGCCCCGCCAGCGTCGCCTTCACGCCCGCGCCGCCGTTGAACTTCTCGGAGTTGCCGGTCTTGCCCACGATGTCGAGGCTCGCCTCCCCAGACCACTTGCGGCCCTCGGGGGGCTTCGGCAGGGTCGGGTCGGGCATGCCCGCCGCCCACAGATACGCGATGTCCGCCATCGGCAGCGCCACCGCGTTGATCTGCTGCGTGCCCGCAGGCGCCGTGATCGTCCCGTTCACCTTCTCGGCGGGCTTCTCCTTGCGCACCACCGTCACCGCGCTGTCCGTCGTGATCTTCAGGATCTTGTCCTGCGAAATCGTCAACTCGCCCGCGAAGTCGGTCTTGACGACCGCCTTGCCGCCCTGGATGCTCTTGACCGTGCCGCGGATGACCGACTGGTCCGTGAGCGTGATCTGGTCGGCCGAAAGCCAGCCTGCCGAAACGACCGCGGCGACCGCGGCCAATGCCTTTTTGAGGAAGGATTGCATGTCTGTAACCTGGGGTTGGAGGTGGAACGCGCGCACGGCCACACGCCGCGCACGACTGCTTTTAGGAAAAACCTGGCCATAATGTATCGGCTTTCGCAGATTCTGCCCGACGCCGCCATGCAATCGCGCCGCATTTTCACACGCCCTCTTGCAGATTTTCCACGGGAGGTTATATTAAGCCTGTTTTCGCACCACCGCGAGACATTTTCCCCTTATGCGCAACTGGCAAAGCAACGTGTTTACCTACTCCTACCGATTTGCGTGGTATTATACCCACGCGACAATCGGGAAAGGACACGCTGTTGCCGGAAATGCATGAGGCGAGGGATTCATCCAAACCAAGTCGGCACCCAAGCCAGAGATCTTCCAAATGGCCCCGCAGCGAGTTCTGAACCCGCCGCGGGGCCTTTTGCTTTCACGTCAACACAACCCCCAAACGAGGAACCCCCACCATGATCGTAGTCCTCAAGGAACATCCGAACCAGACCCAACTCGACAACCTCACCGACTGGCTGAAGAGCCTGGGCCTCGCCATCCACGTCACCAAAGGCGTCCACCAGACCATCCTGGGCCTCGTCGGCGACACCTCCGTCGTCGACATCGACCTCATCAAGGCCCTCGAAATCGTCGAGGACGTCAAGCGCATCCAGGAACCCTACAAGTCCGCCAACCGAAAGTTCCACCCCGAGGACACCATCATCGACGTCGGCGGCGTCAAGATCGGCGGCGGGCACTTCGCGGTCATCGCGGGGCCATGCTCGATCGAGACGGAGGCGCAGATCATCTCGGTCGCCAAGGCCGTCAAGGCCGCAGGAGCCAACCTGCTGCGCGGCGGCGCCTTCAAGCCCCGCACCTCCCCGTACTCCTTCCAGGGGCTGCGCGGCCAGGGCCTCAAGCTGCTGCTGGAGGCGAAGAAGGAGACGGGGCTGCCCATCGTCACCGAAATCATGGACCTCTCCCAGCTGCCGCTCTTCGACGAGGTCGACGTCATCCAGGTCGGCGCCCGCAACATGCAGAACTTCGAACTGCTCAAGGCCCTCGGCCACACCGACAAGCCCATCCTCCTCAAGCGCGGACTCTCCAACACCTACCAGGAACTGCTGATGAGCGCCGAGTACATCATGGCGGGCGGAAACCAGCAGGTCATCCTCTGCGAACGCGGCATCCGCACCTTCGAGACCTACACCCGAAACGTCCTCGACCTCACCGCCATCCCCGTCCTCCACAAACTCTCCCACCTCCCCGTCATCATCGACCCATCCCACGCCTCCGGCATCGCCGCCCTCGTCCCCACCATGGCCTGCGGCGCCGCCGCCTGCGGCGCCGACGGCCTCATCATCGAAGTCCACCACGACCCCCAGCACGCCTGGTGCGACGGCCCGCAGTCCATCACCCCCCAGGTCTTCGCCGAACTCGTCCCCAAACTCCACGCCCTCCGCAAAACCCTCGCCCTCGGACCCACCGAGTAGGCGCCCCCTCCGTCCCAATCATCCCCCTCTTCTCCTCCACCACAATGAACATCGCAGTCATCGGCCTGGGCCTCATCGGCGGCTCCCTGGCCAAATCCATCAAGCGCCACACCGACCACCGCGTCTTCGGCTACGACCTGGTCCCGTCGGTCGTCCTGCGGGCGAAAGTCGTGCAGGCGATCGACCAGGAACTCTCCGACGCGGACCTGGGCTCCATCGACCTCTTCATCCTCGCGCTCTATCCGCAGGCGGTGATCGACTATCTGCGCGAGCATGCGCGGTCGATGCGGCCTGGCGCCATCGTGATGGACACCTGCGGCATCAAGGGCAAGGTCTGCCTGCCCGCGCAGTCCCTCTGCCGCCAGCACGGCCTCTTCTTCATCGGCGGGCACCCGATGGCGGGCATCGAGCGCTCGGGCTTCGACGCCTCGGTGGACAACCTCTTCAACCAGGCTTCGATGCTGATCGTCCCCGACCCGCAGATCGACATCCAGAAACTCGACCTGGTGAAGAAACTCTTCCTCACCCTGGGCTTCGGCGCCGTCAAGGTGACCACGCCCGAGCAGCACGACCACATCATCGCGTACACCAGCCAGCTCGCGCACGTCGTCGCCTCCGCCTACATCAAGTCCCCCACCGCCCTGGAGCACGCAGGCTTCTCCGCGGGCTCCTTCCGCGACATGACCCGCGTCGCCACCCTCCACGAGGGCATGTGGACCGAACTCTTCCTCGACAACCGCGAGGAACTCCTCGCCGAGCTCGACCGCATCATCGGCCACCTCGCCGACTACCGCGACGCCATTGAAAAGCGCGACGCCGCCCGCCTCTTCCAGCTTCTCCGCGAAGGGCGCGAGGCCAAGGCCAAGGTCAACGCCCTCCCCCGCGAGCCCTTCTCCCCCTTCTGAGGATGCCCGCCATGCCCGCCACCATCCCCGTCCACACCAGCCGCGGACAATACGAGGTCCGCATCGAGAGCGGCCTCCTCGCCCGCACGGGCGCCGAACTCCGCGCCCACGTCGCCCCGCCGCCCGCGCGGGTCGCCGTCGTCACCGACAGCAACGTCGCGCCCCTCCACCTGCCCCGCGTGATGCAAAGCCTTGCCGAGGCGGGTTTCGACGCCGCCTTCCACATCTTCCCCGCAGGAGAGGCCTCCAAGACCATCGCCACCGCCGCCGCGATCCTCGACTTCCTCGCCCGCGAACGCTTCACCCGCACCGACCTGGTGCTCGCCCTCGGCGGCGGCGTCGTCGGGGATGTAGCGGGCTTCGCGGCCGCCATCTACCTGCGCGGCGTGCGCGTCGTGCAGGTCCCGACCACCTTCCTCGCCGCCATCGACTCCTCGGTCGGGGGCAAGACCGCCGTCGACCTGCCCGCAGGCAAGAACCTCTGCGGCGCCTTCTGGCAGCCCGCGCGCGTCCTCTGCGACCCAGCGGCCCTCGCGACGCTCCCACCCGAAATCCTCCACGACGGCTGCGCCGAGGCCATCAAATACGGCGTGATCGCCGACCGACCGCTCTTCGACCTGCTCGCCGACGGCAACCTCGCCCCACGCCTGGAGGAGGTCGTCGCGCGCTGCGTCGGCATCAAGGCGGAGATCGTCGCGCGCGACGAGTTCGACCGCGGCGACCGCGCCCTCCTCAACTTCGGCCACACCATCGGCCACGCCATCGAGAAGTGCAGCAATTTCTCCATCTCCCACGGCGCCGCCGTCGGCATCGGCATGGTCCGCATCGCCGAAATCGCCGCGCGACAGGGCTGGTCGAAGGAGGACTGCGCCCCCGCCATCGCCGCCGCACTCCGCCGCTATTCCCTCCCCGTCTCCGCCTCCTTCACCCCCGCCGACCTCCTCCCCGCCATGCTCTCCGACAAAAAGCGCGCTGGCGGCGAAATCACCCTCGTCGTCCCCGAGGCCATCGGACGCTGCGTGCGCCATCCAGTGCCCGTCGCCGAATTGAAGGAGCTGCTGTAAAGGGGTCAAAGGGGTCAAAGGGATCAAAGGGATTCCAGTGATCAAAGGGACCAAAGGGATTCAAGGGACAAGCCGCCGACATCCGCACCCATGGAACTGCCTCTTTCCAACCAGCCCTGGCATGGCGTCGCCGCCGCGCCGCCCTCCAAGTCGGTCGCGCATCGGCTGCTCATCGCCGCCACGCTCGCGGGCGCCAGCCCTGCGGACGCGGTGGCGCTGCCTGGCACGCCGTCGCAGGATCTTCTGGCCACCCGACGCTGCCTGGAGGCGCTGCTGTCGCCGCAGCCCGTCGCCGAATGCGACTGCGGCGAATCTGGCTCCACGCTACGCTTCCTGCTCCCAGTCGCCGCCGCCCTGGGACGGCGCGCGCGCTTCATCGGCCGCGGACGCCTGCCGCAGCGCCCGCTCGACACCCTCGTCGAACTCCTGTCCGCGCACGGCGTCTCCTGCAGCGGCGCCCGCCTCCCCCTGGAAATCGCGGGACGCCTCGCCCCTGGCGCCTACGCCCTCCCAGGCGACATCTCCTCGCAGTATCTGACTGGCCTCCTCCTCGCCCTGCCGCTGCTGGACTCCCCCAGCCGCATCCGCCTCACCACCGCTCTCGAATCCGCAGGCTATATTGACATCACCCTCGATGTCCTGCGCCAGTTCGGCGTCGCCATCGACTGCGCCGACGGCGAATACCGCGTCCCCGCCCCGCAGCGCCACCGCCTGCCGTCGCCCCCGCCGCTCCCCGTCGAGGGCGACTGGTCGAACGCCGCCTTCCTCCTTGCCGCAGGCGCCCTCGCGGGTCCTGGCCTCGCCGTCACGGGCCTCCGCCCCGATTCCGCCCAGGGCGACCGCGCCGTCGCATCTATCCTCCGACGCTTCGGCGCCGACCTCGCCTGGCAGCCCGACGACACCCTCGTCGCCCGACCCGCGCCTCTTGCCGCCCTCGAAATCGACGCCCGCCCGATCCCCGACCTCGTCCCCGTCCTCGCCATTGTCGCCACCGCCGCAAAAGGGGCCACGCGCTTCGTCCACGCCGCGCGCCTGCGCCTCAAGGAATCCGACCGCCTGGAAACCACCTGCCGCCTTATCCGCGCCCTCGGCGGCCACGCCGAGACCACCCCCGACACCCTCGTTGTCATCGGCACCCCGCTCGCAGGCGGCCGCGTCGACGCCGCAGGAGACCACCGCATCGCGATGGCCGCCGCCGTCGCCGCCCTCCGCTGCGCCGCCCCCGTCGTCATCGACGGCGCCGAATGCGCCGCCAAATCCTGGCCCGACTTCTGGGCCGCCACCGCCGCACTCCGCTGACCACCATGGCAAACTTCCTCGGCAACCGCATCCGCTTCTGCATCTTCGGCGAATCCCACGGCCCCGCCATCGGGTGCATCCTCGAAGGCCTCCCTCCTGGACACCGCCTCGACCTCGACGCCATCCACGCCTTCCTCGCCCGACGCGCCCCTGGGCGCTCCCCCCTCGCCACCGCGCGCCGCGAGGCCGACACCCCCGAGTTCCTCTCTGGGCTCCTCGACGGCGTCACCACGGGCGCCCCCCTCGCCGCCATCATCCGCAACGCCGACCACCACTCCCAGGACTACGCCCAGTTCAAAACGTGCCCCCGCCCTGGCCACGCCGACTACACCGCATCCGTCAAATATCACGGCTACAATGACATCCGTGGCGGAGGCGCCTTCTCGGGACGCCTCACCGCACCGCTCTGCGTCGGCGGCGCCATCGCCCTCCAGATCCTCGCCGAACGCGGCATCCGCATCGGCGCGCACATCGCCGAAATCGGCGGCATCCAGGACACGCCCTTCAATCCCGTCGACACGCCCCTGGAACTCCTCGACGCCCTCGACCACAAGGAATTCCCCGTCCTCGACGACGCGGCAGGCGAACGCATGGCCGACGCCATCCAGGCCGCCCGCGCCGAAGGCGATTCCGTCGGCGGCATCGTCGAGGCCATCGCCCTCGGCCTCCCCGCGGGCCTCGGCAATCCCCCCTACGACGGCCTCGAAAACCGCCTCGCCCAGGCCATCTTCTCCATCCCCGCCGTCAAGGGCGTCGAGTTCGGCGACGGCTTCGCCGCCGCGCGCCTAAAGGGCTCCCAGAACAACGACCCCTTCTTCCATGACGCGCAGGGCACGGTCAAGACCCGCACCAACCACTGCGGCGGCATCCTTGGCGGCATCTCCGACGGCATGCCCCTTCTCCTCCGCGCCGCATTCAAGCCCACCCCCTCCATCGCCCGTGAACAGGAGACCGTCGACCTCGCCCGACACGAAGACACCACCATCCGCATCACAGGACGCCACGACCCCTGCATCGTCCCCCGAGCCGTCCCACCCGTCATCGCAGCCGTCGCCCTCACGCTGCTCGACACCGCCCTCGAGTAACCAGACGGCAACCCGTTCATTGTGGCAGATACAGGAGGCAAGCCAAGAAGAATGGCCGCGAAAAGTGTGCTATATTGCCGACATTGACATGTCCAATCGACTGGCTGGCGGCGCCTGAATCGACCGCCATCCCTCCCCCCGACGTCTGCAAAATGCATGCCGCACGGCAATAAAACGCCCCTGCGCCCGTTTACCGGCAAACCATCGGCCGCCTGCCGTGGCTACTGCATTCCATAAGAAATCGAACCCATGGAATTCAAAGAGCTCATCGCGGATTTCGCCGCACGCCACAATGTGGAGAACCTCGTCGCAGAAGACGATGCCGTGGCGCTTGACATCGACAACATCATTGTCACGATTGCCGCGAACAACGACGCCATCGCCTTCTCCGCCGAAATCGGCGAACCGCCTGTGGAGGGGCGGGCCGACTTCGCCGACATCCTCCTCGAGGCGAGCCTTGAATCGGAGGTCTTCTTCGCCAAGAACCGCGAGGGCGGAAAGTACGTCGCCGTGCGGCGCCTCGCGCTGGCGACACTTGACGCGAAGGGATTTGATGCCGCGCTGGAAAGCCTCCTCAACATCGTCGAGACGTGGCGACGAATGCTGGCCGACTTCAGGCCTGCCGCCAAGGCCGCCGCCGAAGCGGATGCGACGCTCCCAGCCTTCGGAAATTCCAACTTCATGCAAGTATAACTTGTTGAAAATCAATAAGTTATATACAAGCAAGCTTTTTTCTTTTCAACTGCAAACCCAAGGGGAAAAAAAAGACACCCCCATGTCAAAACTCGACATAAACGGATACGACAAGACTTTCAACGCATTCGTCAAGTTTGCGCAGCGCAACGTCAACGCAGGCGATGAGAAGGCGATTGCCAACGCCAAGGTTCAGAAGCCGCTCGGCGGCCGCAAGATGGTCGCCGTCTCGAACTCGCTGACGGACGAAATCCACAAATGGACGCGCTCAAACGCCGAATCCAACGCCAACGACCATACACGCAAGCTTTTCAAGGCTGCCATCGTCACCATGTTCGGCGGCGAGTCGAAGATTCCCAAGAGCGTGAAGAAGGCGATGCTGCTTTCCGACTACGACAGCGGCAGCCCGCTCACCGCGCGCCGCATCCTCGCGGTCAAGGCCGCGATTGACGCGGACGGCACGGCGAAGGCGCGCTCGGCGAAGCTCGCGCTCGAGACCTTCTCGCCAGAGGTCAAGGCCGCAGCGCGCGCGCTCGGCTACTTCCCGAAGGAACTCCCGAAGCTCGCCCGCGCCGCACACCTCTACGCGCAGGTCACGGGGCTCAACGAGATGGACGCGATGCACGCCGTTGCCGAGCCAGGCTCCAAGGCGAACCGCCTCATGTCCTACGGCGGGCGCTTCATGGAGAATGCGGAGAACTTCCGCGAGGGGCTCCGCCTCCTGGACCTCTTCGCGACATGGCACGCCGACCTCTGCGCCACCATTGCCGTCATCGTGCAAAACGGCGACGTTTTTACGGGCTATGACTATTCGACCGCCGATACGCCCTCGAAACTCAATGCAAACCATGGCGTCGCAAAGCCGGCGAACCTCCTCGCGATGGAGAAGTTCGCCATGGAGCAGATCGCCGTTGACAGGTCTGTGAATCTCAAGGAGACGAACGCCGAGGCGCTCTTCGGCTTCGAGCACAACGACGCGACCCGCTTCATCGGGCAGGACTTCGGGAACGCCTGCCTCAACACGATCGGCAACATCCCGCCCGCCAAACGCGCCGTCGTCTTCAAGGTCTTCAACCTTTTCTGCACCCTTGCGACGAACGGAGTCGAGGCCAACGCGAACGCCAAGGAATTCAAGCTCCTTGAAGGCGAGCGCTCGTCGCTCCTCGCCCGCGTCCTCAGACACCTGAAAGAAGTCATCGCACTCGACGCCAAGGGGCGGCTCACCTCGGAAAACGTCATCAAGCTGTGCTTCCCCGACATGGTGAAGGCGAAGGCGACAGGAAACTGGGACCGAAAAGCCGTGCAGGACTTCATTGAATCCATCTCCGAAGAAGTCAACCTCGACGTCGATGAGGGCGGCCAATACGCCGACATCTCCAACACGCTCTTCCAGGTGATGGATCAGACTGGCGCCACGCTTAAGGAGGCGGTCGACTCCGTGCGGAACGACAAGCCGCTCCCCAACGCACGATACATCTCCACTGGACAGATGTCCATCAACGAGTACGGCACCGCCAAAGGCGGACGCAGCCTCATCGAAGCAGACCTCTACCGTCCCGACAACTGCTACCGCTTCAAGAACGACTTGACCAGGCTCCTCCTTCCAAACAGCCAGGGCTTCGGCTTCTCGTTCCCTAACGAGGACAAGTTCTACACGAACGGCACGCAGGAGGGGCGCGCGAATATAAGGCGGGTCGGCGACAAGGTCATCGCGATGTGCGGCGCGGTGCATGTCGCCCAGGCGAACAGCGTGATGATGATGCTTTCGCAGTCCGGACTTGCCAACCTGCGCGGAGGGCTTTCCCAGATTGGCGTCACGGGCAACGAGCACGCCCCCGTCGATTTCTCGCTCTCGAAGGATCCCACCACCGGCGCGGTCACCATCGACTACACCAGCCCCGAGGCGCTGCCGTTCCGCTTCGAGTGGTCGGTGACGGTCGGCATCAACGGCAAGGTGACCACCACGCCAATGAAAGTGGAGAAGCCAGTCGAGATGAACGTCGGCCTCGCCGGAAAGTATGTCGATGCCGCCGTCAAGGAACAAGGCGTGAAACTCACGCGCTCGCAGCGTTCCGCCGCCGTCACCCTGCTTGCCCTCTACGGCACCGACATGTACGAGAAGAACGCCCGCCTTTTCGCGCGGTTCCTCGTGAAGCTCCGCCTCACCGAAGACACTGCGGACGGCGACAGCGCGATGGCCGACGACACCGCGAAGTCCATCCGCAAGTGGCGCTCCTTCTACTACGACGACCACCGGCTCGCCACCTTCAATGCCGCCGTCAAGGAAAATGTGAACTCCATCATCAGCGAATACATGTCTCCTGACCAGGCGGGCAAGTTCAACGATAACATCTTCAACACGATGCGGGCCGACGCGAATCGCGCCATCTTCGTCTTGAACGGCAAGGTTTACGACCGGCGCCCGGCCGGCGAACTGATTCCCGCGTTCAAGGCGCTCGTGCCCAGCCCCAAGGCGCAGAAGGCCATCTCGGCCTGGATGAACCAGCTCTGCTTTACGACGATCCTCCCGCCTACCAACCACAGCCCCTTGAACAACGGCACGGACGCCATCAACCTCCCCGGCGCAGGGGCGCTCGTGAACCGCGACTTGATGACCGGTCTCTACGTGTCCCAGATCATCTCGACCGATAATCACGACGCGACGCATTTCCTGCGGATCTCCAAAGACG
The DNA here is from genome assembly GCA_016287975.1 of Lentisphaeria bacterium. The sequence goes on from JAEEXV010000090.1 coordinate 15,233, forward strand.
GCCGGACCGCCACAATCACCCAGACAATCCCGGCCGACATCAATGCGCCGTATTCCAGCAAGAACAACCCGAACCACTTCGGCAGCGTCTCCTACACGCAGCGCGTCGTGATCGACCTCACTCCCGAAATCCCTGTCGTGACCGACTACAAGCTCTCCCAGGTCATCGACTGACGGCAGGCGGGCCGCCGTAGAAAGCGGTCCGCAGCGGGCGTGGAAACGGCCCTTTGCCAGACAGAGAGGACAGGACGAAGACATTCGAAGACCAAAAAGACAACGCTCTGTTCCCCATACGGGGCGGCAATCGCCGCCATTTTCATGCCCAAAGTTGTTGCCACGGCGGCCCCGCCGTGGCAACCATTTTCGGAGTCTTCAATCAGGCAATCGCCTACCCTCTTGGGGAACAAAGCTTATTGCAAAATCCATCCCCGTTGGATCGGATGACTTCAACGAGAAACTCGCTCAAATCAATCAGTTGGGGAATTGCAACATCCTTAGCAAATCAATCAACTGCTCCAAAAGCGATTATACCATGAAGCAATTTTACACTATGCTCCGGCGTTCCGCATCGCCTTCACGCCGGCTCATCTATGCCGCCGCAGTGGATAGGCAGTTGCCGCCCCATTGGGAAACAGCTTCTCAATGCAAACACAGTAAATTGAAACGAAGTGCGTTCGGTGCGACAGGGAAATGGAGGATCACATGAACCGGTTGCTTGCCATATTGCTTTCCCTTAGCGTCGCCGTGGCATGGACGGCGGAGCCAGGCCGCGTCGAGACGGCGGCTAAGGGACTGCGTCCGCCCAGGCGGGCCCAGCCGCTCAAGGCGGTCTTTCCGACCGGCGTCTTCTGGCCCTGGGAGCGGACCGCGCCCTGCGCCGCCTACGCGAAAATGGATCTGTGGGCGTTCGTGGAGCAGGAGATGAAACTGCTTGCCGACAACGGCTATGACACCATCTGGTTCGTCAACATCGGCACCGCCGACATGCAGAGGGTGCTCGCCCTCGCCCCGAAATACGGGCTGCATGCGCTCATGAACACGTGGCTGCTCCATGCCGTCTACGGCGGCGCGGGCTCGGTGGAGACGCTGGAGCGGCTGGCGCGGGAGACCTACACGAGCATCGGCGGGTCAGAGGCGCTTCTCGCCTACGTCGGGAAGGACGAACCGCTGCTGTGCGACGTGGAGAACATGGAGACCTTCGGCCGATTGATGAAGGAGGTCGATCCGTCGCGCGACACCATCGTCTGCACGATGAACCGCCAGACGCTCACCTACGCCCGAGACACCACGCTTCCCGTCATCTGCGCCGACCTCTACTATTTCGGCGCCGAAAAGACCACACAGCTCCCACCGCCGAAGGCTTCCCAGCAAGAACTGACCGCCGCCCTGGAAGACTTCTGCCTGGCCGCCCATCTCTATCACAAGCATTTCTGGTTCCTCGGCCAGATGTTCGGAGACACGTGGGGACGCCATTGGCGCAGGGGCGACAGGCTCGTCGTCGAGCCCGGTGCCTATCTCCACTGGAAGATGCCGACGGATGGCGAGGCGCGATGGCAGATCTGGGAGGCGCTGCGCCTGGGCGCCAAGGGCATGCTCTTCTATGTGCTCTTCCCGCCCATTCAACTGGAAGTCCCCCCGTCGCAGGCAAAAGAGCCATGGCAACTCAAGCGCGTCAAAGCCATGGACGCCTTCGCGGCAATGGCCGCCGGCTGGAAGAACCAGCCGCTCGTCGAAAAGGAGACGGAACTGGACGCGGGTGAGGGATTGGTGGACATGGACGGCTCCCCACGCTCCCAGATGCTCGCCACCGCCCCCGCGATGAAACTGATCCGCGCCCACGAAAGACTGCTGCTGGACCGGACCTACAGCCCCGTCCCGATCTTTTTCCCCGGGGACGAAACCACGGACACGATGACCTTCGAGGCGCAGGGACGGCTCATCGGCGTCGTCGTCAACCGTGATTTGCGCCACCCGCGCCGCGCCAAAGTGCTGCTGCCATGCAACGTGACCGAGGTCCGCGATCTCGCCATCGGCAAGCCGCTGGCGCTCACCGCCGTCTCCGATATCTTCCAGGAAACCGCGCTTGCGCTCCCGCCTGGCGGCGGTGCCTTATTGGAAGCCAGGACCGCGGGCCGCGCGGGGCTCTGCCTCTGCAAGGAGGACTTCGGGCGCCAGACCGTCCTGCGCGTGGATGTCGCAAACCACGCGAAGGTCAAGCGCATCGGCAACTACGGCGCGGACTTCAGATTCGTCTTGCATGCAGCTGATACGGCCGCCAGACGCGCCCGCCCCGCCTGCGTCCTGCCGCGGCTGACAAATTCCAAGGAAAGTGCCAGAACCGTCGCGATGAATCTGAACCAGCGGCGCAGGGACGGCGTGATCTTCTGCCGCGTCAAAGGCCGCCTCTCCTCCTGCAAGGTCGTGGCCGTTTCCGGCGACGCCGAAGGCGAGAAGGAGAATTTCATGCACCTGAAAGCGAAGGGCGGCTATGCGCCCGCGCCCTCTGGAAACGGCATCGTGATCCAGTCCAAGGACTTCCGGATTCCGGCGGTCGTGCCCGTCGGCACGGCCTCCCTGGAGTTCTATCTGGGCTCGCCAGACGACTATATCTCCGAGATCCGTCTCTGGTTCGTGCCGCTCCCGCAGAAACCTTAAATCCGCCGTCGCGGCGGAAAAGTGCGGGAAAAATGCATTGGGTGGCCGCTTAATCGGGAACCATGTGGTATATTGTGCGTCAAAACTGTGTTCGACACTGGCGCGCCTAAGAGCGCGCCTCCCCGCGTCCCTTCGATCCGACGGTCACTTAGCCATGAACGAGACCTCCTTCCGTCCCCGAAACCTGAGCATCTGCCTTGCGTGCGTGAGCGCGGTGCTCCTCTGCGTCGCGCTGTTCATCTACAACAGCGGGCACAGCCTCGCGATGATCCCCGCCTGCACGGCGGCGGCGATGACCGTCCTGCTCGCGCTGCTGGCGGTCGGGCGCACCATCTTCCAGCGGCGCCAGAACCAGGAGGAGCATGACGCCGCGGAATACCACCGCCAGCACGGCAACGCCGACCTCTTCGGCGACGCCGACGAGGCCGTCAAGCTCGCCACCCGCTCCAACCGCCAGTATGTGCGCTATTTCATCCCCGTCGCCACCATCGCCCTCGGCGTCGTCCTCGGCATCTTCGTCCTGATCTGCTGGATGCGCTGGAAGAACCTCGCCGTGACCTCGATGGCGCCCGCGCCGCTCCCGATGGCCATCCTCGCCTTCTGCTGCTGCATCGGCACCCTCATCGGCGGCAGCTTCTTCATCGGCGTCTCCCGCGAAAACGGCTGCCGCTGGCTCCGCCCAGGCGCCGCATGGCTCTTCCTCTCGGGCTTCCTCTGCCTCCTCGGCTCCATCGTCTATTTCTGCGAGCACTTCAAGAAGTTCACCGACACCATCGACCTCACCCTCGCCCGCACGGGCCTCGTCGTCCTCGCCATCCTCGCCGTCGAACTGATCCTCTCCTTCGTCATCGAATTCTACCGCCCGCGCATGCCCAACGAGGCCGAGCGCCCCCTCCCCGAATCCCGCCTCCTCGCCCTCTTCACCGAACCTGGCTCCCTCGCACGGAACGTCGCCGACTCCCTCGACTACCAGTTCGGTTTCCGCGTCTCCGACGCCTGGTTCTACCACTTCCTCGAACGCACCATCGTCCCCCTCTTCATGGTCATGGTCGCCGCATTCTGGCTCATGACCTGCATCGTCGTCGTCGAACCCTCCGAGACCGCCCTGCGCGAACGCTTCGGCAAACTCGTCACCAAGACCCCCTTCGGCCCTGGCGTCTACTTCAAACTCCCATACCCCTTCGAGACCATCTACCGCTTCAGTTCCGACCGCGTCCAGCAACTCACCATCGAGGGCCACGCCAAGAAGGAAAACGCCCCCGAACAGCCTGGAGACGACGGACACGGGCACGGGCACGGCGGCGAAAAGCAGGCCGAGGAGCGCGAGGAATCCGCCCTCATCGTCTGGGACATCGAGAAAAACCACGGGGACGAGGCGGACTTCCTCGTCGGCGCGCACTCCCGCGTCGCCTCCGTCAACGTCACCCTCGAAAACGCCCAGGACAAGTACGGCGTCGGGCTCCTCTCCGCGCACATCCCGCTCTTCTTCCGCGTCAAGGACCTCTACCTCTACTCCTACCAGAACAGCAACACCCAGCAGATCCTCAAGAACGTCGCCCAGCGCGAACTGCTCAACTATTTCATCCAGCATGACTGGAACGAACTCCTCGGCGCAGGCCGCGGCGACGCCACCAAGACCATGCGCGAGCGCATCCAGAAGTCCGCCGACGACCTCGACCTGGGCGTCGAGGTCGTCTTCGTCGCCCTCACTGGACTGCATCCGCCCGTCGGCGTCGGCAAGTCCTTCGACAACGTGACCTCCTCCATGGTCCGCAAGGGCACCGAGGTCCAGCGGGCCAAGACCGAACAGCACCGCAGCATCTGGTTCGCGCAGGCCGCCGCGACGGTCGTGCGCAACCAGGCGAGCATCTACCGCAACACCCAGACCACCCAGGCCGAGGCCGACGCGTCCCGCTTCGCCAGCCAGCTGCTCTGCTACCGCGCCTCCCCCCGCATCTTCATGCTCAACAGCTACTACGAGATCCTCGAGCAGAACGGCCGCAACGTCCGCAAGTACATCGTCACCGGCAAGTCTGGCGACGAGGTGCTCTGGCTCAACCTCGAGCAGAAGGCGAGGAGCGGTCTGATGGACCTCAACCTCAGCGGCAACTGATTTCAATCAAAGACAACCCGTTCCAAACAAAGGCAGCCCCCCATGAGCCAAGCAATCCAGAACCCCCAGGAAAAAGCCACCGTCACCCGCCATTGGCCAGTGGTCTTGCTCGCCCTGGTCGTCGTGGTCATCTTCCTCGTCGTCATGATGTCCTTCCAGGTCAAGGAGACCGAGTTCGCCCTGCTCAAGACCTACTCGGGCAAACTCATCCCCTACCCCGCAGGCCTCCATTTCCGCTGGCCCTTCATCAACCAGGTCTGGCGCCACGACAAGCGCATCCAGTGCTACGAACTCGAAGTCGGACATGACGAGCAGTACATGACCAAGGACAACCAGCAGATCGTCATCTCCACCTACGTGCTCTGGCGCGTCGGCGAACCCCAGCAGTTCATGAAGGCCCTCGGCTCCACCGAGGCCGCCGAGCGCAAGATCAACGACGAGGTCCGCGGCACCCGCTCCGCCGTCATCTCCCGCAAGAACTTCAAGGACATGGTCTCGCCCGTCAACGGCGCCAGGACCCTCGCCGACATCGAAAACGAAATGCTCGCACCCATCCGCGATTCCATGCTCAAGGAATACGGCATCACCATCGTCAAGATCGGCTTCCGCCAGCTCGGCTTCCCGCCCGCCGTCACCACCAACATCTACGAGACCATGATCGCCGAGCGCGAAAGCCAGGCCAAGCGCTACATCGACGAGGGCGAACGCGAGGCCAGCGAAATCCGCTCCAACGCCGAGGCCGAGGCCTCCAGAATCACCACCTCCGCCGCCGCCCAGGCCACCAAGATCCGCGGCGAAGGCGACGCCGCCGCCGCCAAGCACTACGAGGCCTTCGCCGCCGATCCCGAACTCGCCGCCTTCATCCGCAGCCTCGAAGCCCTCCGCAACGCCCTCGGCGAACGAGACACCCTCGTCCTCGACACAGGGACCGCCCCCTTCAACTGGCTCGCCCCGAATGCCCTCAAGTCCCTGAAGACCGCCCCCGCGCCAGCCGCCCCCGCGCCGCGCCCAGGCCCCTTCAAGCCCGCCGCCAACTGACGCGACGCCACGAGCCAACCTTCCCATCCCACCCGCACTGACAACCATGGCATCACCCGACCCCATCCGACCCAACGGCGGCGCCGACGCCAACAGCGGCCTTGGAAGCCTCTTCAGGATGCTCCGCATCCTCTTCTTCTGCTTCCTGACCCTCATCGTCGCCGTGTTCGTCTATTATTTCGTCTTCAGCGGAATCTTCCGCGTCGACGAACAGAACACCGCCATGCGCCTGCGATTCGGGCGACTCTGCCTCGCCGCCGACCAGACCGCCGAACTCCAGAGCGGCAAGTGGTACTGGTCCTACCCCTTCCCCGTCGACGAGGTCATCATGGTCCCCAAGAACAAGTCCATCACCGTCTCCACCGACAACTTCTTCAAGCCATGGACCAACCCCACGGGCGCCGAAATGGACGCGGGAAACCGCCCCCTCCGCCCTGGCGTCGACGGATACGTCGTCTCCGCCGACAAGCACATCTTCCATGTCGAATGGAGCGTCTCCTACCGCGTCCGCGACGCCGCCAAATACTACCTCGACTTCTACACCGACCCTGAATCCACCGCCCCCGTCCAGCCTGGACGCCCCGCCCCGCGCCTCCGCGGGCACGCGCAGATCCTCCGATGCCTCCTCGCCGACGCCGTCCTCACCGAGACCGCAGGCTGGACCACCGAGGAACTCATCAAGACCGTCCGCACCGTGACCGCCGCCAACGGCCAGAAGGAGACCCAGCGCATCGAGGAGCGCGTCCGCAGCCGCCTCGCCGAACTCGCCGAGGAGGCGGGGATCGGCATCGACATCCAGGCCGTCTCCCTGCGCGGCAGCTACCAGCCGCCCGCCGCCGCGCTCGCCGCCTTCAACCAGGTCAACGCCAGCGAGCGCCAGAAGCAGACCGCCATCCAGAATGCCCAGGCCTTCGCCAACAGCCTCAAGAGCCAGGCCGAGGCACGCCGCGAGCAGATCGTCACCGAGGCCAAGGCCTACCACGACAACATCGTCACCCGCATGCAGGCCCAGCGCGAATACTTCGAGGCCATCCACGCCGAATACCGCAAGAACCCAGAACTGGTGACCACCGTCCTCTACACCAGCACCCTCCGCGACATCTTCGCCCGCGTGCCCAACAAGTTCGTGCTCCACCGCAACGCCGACGGCACCCGCCAGCAACTGCGCCTGCAGCTCTCGCAGATCCCCGAGAAGAACAACGCCGCCGCCGCGCCCGCCGCGCCCGCCGCCCAGCCGCAATAGCCGCACGGGCACGCCTCCCCCAGCCATTTGGTCTTCCAACCGTCCCTCCCCCGTCATCAGCCATGTCAGACCCCACCACCAAGGCCCCCGCCCAAACCCGCCAGATCACCCAGGTCACCCGCTCCGACATGGGACGCCTCGGCCTGGCCCTCTTCGGCGGCATCCTGGTCCTCAACTCCTATCTGGCCAGCCTCTTCTTCACTGGCTCCATCGACGCCTTCGCCATGAAGTGGTCCGCCCTCCTCGGCGCCCTCATCCTCAGCGTCCCCATCTTCTGGGAGGCCGCGCGGGATCTCTTCCGCGGCAAGGTCGGCATGAATGAACTGGTCGCCCTCGCCCTCCTCGCCGCATTCGCCCAGGAGGACTACCGCATCGCGGGCACCGTCGCATTCTTCATGCTCATCTCCATCACCATCGAGAAGCGGACCGCCATCGGCGCCGAGGCCGCCATCGAGGCCGTCGTCCGCATGACCCCCCGCACCGCGCGACGCATCACGAAGGACGGCACCGAGGAGGAATGCGACGCCATCCGCGACCTCAACCTCGGCGACGTCTGCCGCGTCCGCCCTGGCGAGAACTTCCCCGCCGACGGCCGCATCCTCAAGGGGAACTCCACCGTCAACCAGGCCTCCATCACTGGCGAATCCCTCCCCACCGACAAGAACCCCGGCGACGAGGTCTACGCAGGCACGCTGAACCTCACCGGCCTTGTCGAGTTCGAGGTCACCCGCAAGGGCACCGACACCACCCTCGGCAAAGTCCGCAACCTCATCGCCGACGCCGAGCAGTCCAAGATGCCCATCCAGCGCATGATCGACCAGTACATCGGCTACTACACCCCCGTCATCCTTATGATCTCTGGCCTCACCTGGTTCATCACCAACGACATGAGCCGCGTCATCGCGGTCCTCGTCATGGCCGTCCCCGCCGCCCTCGTCCTCGCCCATCCGTCCGCCGTCATCGCCGCCATCTCCGCCGCCTCGCGCCTCGGCATCCTCATCAAGGACGTCTCCCACATCGAACTCGTCGCCAAGATCAAGGCCATCATCTTCGACAAGACCGGCACCCTCACCGAGGGCGACCTCGAAGTCGCGCGCCTCGAACCCGTCTCCGAGGGCGACCTCGCCCAGCTCGTGCAGATCGCCGTCTCCGTTGAACACCACTCCAACCACCCGACCGCCGAGGCCATCAAGAAACTCGCCCAGAAGGTCGGCATCGAGGAACTCGCCCCCGATCAATACGAGGAAGTCGCGGGAAAGGGCGTCTCCGCCGTCGTCAACGGCCAGCAGTGCTACGTCGGCCGCGACACCTGGCTCGCCGAACTCGGCATCGACGTCTCCTCCCTCGCCAAGAGCCGCGAATCCACGGAAGGCGAAGGCATGTCCATCGTCTCCGTCGCCTGCGACGGCAAGGCCCTCGGCTGGATCGGCCTCCATGACGCCATCCGCCCCGTCAGCTCCGAGGCCGTCCGCCAGCTCAAGGAGCTCGGCGTCGAGCACTGCTGCATGGTCACTGGCGACAACCAGAAGGTCGCCGACGTCGTCGCCCGCAAGATCGGCATCACCGAGGTCTACGCGGGATGCCTCCCCGAGGAGAAGGCCAAGGTCGTCACCTCCCTCAAGGAAGGCGGCAACATCGTCGCCGTCGTCGGCGACGGCGTCAACGACGCCCCCGCCCTCGCCGCGGGCGACATCGGCATCGCCATGGGCGCCTTCGGCTCCGACATCGCCGTCCAGTCCGCCTCCGTCGCCCTCATGAACAACGACCTGCGCCGAATCCCCTTCTTCATCGGTCTCTCCCGCAGCACCCGCATGCTCATGGGCCAGAACCTCGCCATCGGACTCACCTTCATCACCGTCGGCGTCTACTTCGCCATCTCGGGCGCGCTCTCGCCCGTCGGCGCCGCCCTCATCCACACCGTCTCCAGCCTCATGGTCATCTTCAACAGCGCCCGCCTCGTCCGCTCTGGCGAGGCCCTCGGCGCCGCCACCCCTGCCAAGTAAGCCCACCCCACCACCCCCACTATGCCGGACAATACTCCCAACCTCGTCGTCGAAGCCACTGGCCTCACCAAGATCTTCAAGGACTTCTGGGGGCGCCCCAAGGCCCGCGCGGTCAACTCCATCGACTTCTCCATCAAGCAGGGCGAGGTCTTCGGGCTGCTCGGCCCCAACGGCTCGGGCAAGTCCACCACCATCAAGATGATCCTCGGCCTCCTCTATCCGACCCGTGGATCCCTCCGCGTCTTCGGCAAGGATCCCCAGGACGTCGACATGAAGAGCCTCATCGGATACCTCCCTGAGGAGACCTACCTCTACAAGTACCTCACCGCCTTTGAGACCCTCGACTTCTACGGCGCCCTCTTCGGACTCAGCCAGGACCAGCGCCAGGAACGCGCCCGACAGCTCCTTGAAATGGTCGGACTCTCGCACGCCGTCGACCGCCCCGTCGGCGAATTCTCCAAGGGCATGGCCCGCCGTATCGGCCTCGCCCAGGCCCTCGTCAACGACCCTGACCTCGTCATCCTCGACGAACCCACCAGCGGCCTCGACCCCATCGGATGCCGCGAGGTCAAGGACGTCATCCGCCTGCTCGCCTCCCGCGGCAAGACCATCATCCTCTGCAGCCACCTCCTCGCCGACGTCCAGGACGTCTGCTCCCGCGTCGTCGTCCTCTACGGCGGCCAGATCCGCGCCCAGGGCGAACTCAAGGACATCCTCAGCGAACCCGACAAGACCCGCATCGTGACCCCGCACCTCTCCGAGCAGGCCACCGCCGAACTGAAGGCCTTCCTCGCCGCCCACGGCATCACCACAGGCGTCTCCATCGACCACCCCGACCGCAATCTCGAAGACTACTTCCTCGACGTCATCCGCCAGGCCACTGCCCAGAAGGTCGCCACCGCGGGCGCCCAGGCCAACGGCGAAATCCCCGCCTACCTCCAGGGCAATGCCTTCGCCAGCGGGCAGGAGATCCTCCAGGGCCTCCGCGGCAATGCCGACGAGGAGAAGGCCAAGGCCGATGCCGCCGCGGCCGCCGCCAAGGCCCAGGCCGCCGCCGACGCCCAGAAGGCCAGGCAGCTCTCGCAGCTCCAGGGCCTCCAGCAGAAACCGCTGCCCTCCGAGGAAAAGCAGAATGCCGACGCGGCCGCGAAGGCCGCCGCGGACGAGGCCGCCGCGAAGCAGCGCGAGGAACTCAACCGCAAACTCTCCTCGCTGCGCAAGTAGATGACCGCGCCGCGCCCCATCCGACTGGTCGCCCTCGACATCGGGAACACCTGCGTCGAACTCCATCCCGAGCGGGTCGCGGCGCGCCTCAACCATCCCCTCATCAATCCCCGCTTCTTCATCGACCAGTTCGACCCCGACTTCGAGGCATTCCTCACGGGGAAAATCACCCGCGACGAATACCTGCGGCGCTTCGGCAACCATCTCACGCCACCGATCCCCGCGGAGACCATCTCCGCCGCGCTCTCATCCCTCATCGGCCCCGAAATCCCAGGCGTCGCCGACTATGTCCACCGCCTCCAAGCCCAGGGCGCCCGCATCGTCTATTTCTCCGACATCAACCGCATCCACCTCCAGGCGTTCCGCGAAGTCACCAAAGACCACTTCGCCAGCGTCACCGACGCCATATTCAGCGACGAAGTCGGCGCCCTCAAACCCTCCGAGACCATGTTCCGCGCCTTCGAACAGCGCTACGGCGTCCCCGACCTCTATCTCGACGACCGCGACGACCTCGTCGCCGCCGCCAACGCCCGAGGCTGGCACGCCGTCCAGGCCCAGGCCTGGTTTGCCTCCCTCCAGCAGTGAGCGCCCACGTTGTCTTCACGCCCTCGCCGTCCCGTCTCAGCACCTCGCCCCAAGCACCCAGGAGAAAACCAATGAAAGTCCTGCTCGTCAACGGAAGCCCGCGCCAGAACGGAAACACCGCCGTGGCCTTGTCAGAAGTGGCAAAGACGCTGGAAACCGAAGGCATTGCAACTGAAATCTTCTGGCTCGGAAACCAGCCAGTGCGCGGCTGCGTCGCCTGCGGCGCCTGCCGAAACCGCCAACTCGGGAAATGCGTCTTCGACGACGACGTGTGCAACCGCCTGGTGGAGCGCTTCGCGACGGCCGACGCCTTCGTCGTCGGCTCGCCGACCTACTACGGACAGCCCGCAGGCGCCTTGCTGGCGGTGCTCCAGCGCGCGTTCTTCGCGGGCGGCGCCGATGTCGCGGGCAAGCCCGCCGCCTGCGTCGCCGTCTGCCGCCGCGGCGGCTCCACCGCCGTGTTCCAGTGCCTGAACATGCCCTTCGAGATGCTCAACTCGCTGATGGTCGGCTCGCAGTATTGGAATGTCGCCTTCGGACGCGAACCAGGCGAGGCCGCACAGGATTCGGAGGGGATGCAGACCATGCGCACTCTCGCAATGAATATGGCGTGGGTGCTCAAGAACCTCCACCGCGAAGGCGCCACGCCACGCCCGCCCCAGGAACCTTGGCAGCCCATGCACTTCATCCGCTGACACGCGTTCGCCAAACCGTCGACAGCGCAGGGAAACTCGCCTGGAGCAAATGACCATGGCCAAATGGAGTGATCGCGCAGGGAGAATCGGGACGTTCATCGCACTATGGCTGACAGCGATGGCCCTGGGCGCGGCGGAACTGCCGCCCTATTTCATCGGGCCAGTGGTCACGAAGCGTGAGCAACTGGCCGGCTACACTGGCATGAAAGCCGTCCCCCGCATCTGCGGGGAATGGCGACGCCGCGCCTACATCTGCAACCACGAGCAGCTCGCGGTCAACTACGGCGACAACGTGGAATTCCAGTTGCGCCGAGAACAGATCATCCTGACCCCCCAGACCGCTGGATTCCTCTATGGCCCCGAGGGCGTCCCCAAACCCCGCTATGTCCACGGCACCCGCCCCGTGCTGGAAGCCGTCGTCGCCAAGGCGACTGCAGGACTCAAGACGCAGCAGGAGCGTGCCCTCGCCCTGATGCGCTTCTGCCGCGACCTCAAAAAACGCCCCGACCGCCTCCAGGGACGCGACAAGTGGTATTTCGGCGGCACCGAGGAGGCGCTCATCGAAAAGGGCGAGGATCTCTGCGAAACCCTCGGGCGCCTCTTCACCGCCCTCTGCGAGGTCGACGGCATCCCCGCCCGCATCATCATGCACGACATCGGCGGGCACATCACCGCCGAGGCCTATATGGACGGGCACTGGGGATATGTCGACCCCCGCTTCGGCATCTATTTCCTGCGCCCCGACGGACGCGTCGCATCGCTCCTGGAGCTGATGCAGTCCCCCGAACTGACCCTGGGACAGTCCGACGCCGTGAAGGCCGAGGCCGCAGGCGCCTATACCTGGGAGCAGCGTGCCGAAAGCTGCCGCCGCACCTTCTTCACCCCCGCCGAAATCAACGGCTTCCAGTACTACTCCCTCGCCGACGCCCACCGCTACAACTACGCCACCGTCACCGACGCCATGTCCCGCGCCGCAGGCCTCTACCGCGTCAACAAGGTCTATGCCGCCCTCATCGGCCATGTCTTCAATCTGCAGCGACACGGCCGCCTCGGCGACTACTTCTGGACCCCCGCCCCCCTGAAGCCCCTGGAGATGGCATGGCGCAGCGACGGCTTCACCCCCTGGTACAACTTCCAGGCGCCCATCGCCGCCGAGAAACTCGACCGCACCCAGTTCGCCCCCTTCGCGGGCACCGCCATGAAATACCTCGTCTGGGGCACTGGACCAGGCAGCACCTTCACCCACCGCACCAAGGCAGGACAGATCTTCGGCTACGGCGTGACCGACGAGGAGTGGAAGACGCTTTTCCGCCCTGGCGACCGCAATGTCCACGACAACATCGCCCACTTCCTCGCGCAGGGCATCGACCCGCAGGCGCTGGTCGCCGAGCTCGCCCACCGCCATGGGCTGAAACTCTTCAGCCGCCTGGAGATGAACCACACCTACGGCCCCGTCGGCCACAACTGGATGTGGCTCGCATTCATGGGCGAATTCGACAAACGGCACCCCGAATGCCGCATCCCTGGCAGCCTCAACCTCGATTTCCGACACCAGGCCGTCCGCGACTTCAAACTCGCCATCCTCCGCGAACTGGCCACCAGCGGCGTCGACGGACTGGTCGTCGACTTCGCCGTCTACCCGCCCTACTTCTCCAGGCCAGCCCCCGAGATCATGACCGACTTCATGCGGGAAGTCCGCAAGATGCTCGACGAGGAGGGCGCGCGCCGAGGCAGACGCCTCGCCCTGCAGGTCAGCCTCCCCTGGCGCTTCAACGAAAACTATGGCCTCGACTGGCGGACCTGGCTGCGCGAGGGGCTGGTCGACATCCTCGTCCCGACTGGCACCATCCCCGTCGAGCAGGACCGCTATCCGTTCGACGTGCGCATCGGGGAGTTCCTGCGCGAACGCGATCTCTACGGCGGCAAAGTCTACGCCGGCATCGACCAGGATCTGCGCATCTTCAGCAGCGACCCCCATCCCGACGGCATCAGGCGATACTCCCGCGGCAAGACTGGCCTTGAAATCAACGCGCAGGTGCTCATGTTCATGCGCGCGGGCGCCGACGGCGTCATCTTCAACAACGACACCCACAACCGCTATCTGCGCAACCCTGACTACTACAACCGCATCGGTACTCCCGAATACGTCGAGTTCGCCGACAAGAACTACATCGCGGGCCCGAACCCGCCGATGCCCGTCATCGCCCCGAACTCCGCCAAAGGCGGCCGCTTCAGCGCCTCGTTCCTCTCCCTGCTCCGCGTCGCCGACGACATCCCCGCCGCCAGGGCGAAAGGCCTTTCCTGCCAGGCCACCCTCGTCCTCAACTGCCGCGCCCTCGCCGCCGACGAACGCATGGAGGTCTACCTGAACGGCCGCCTCGTCGCGGAACTCAAGGGCGCCGACGCCGCAGAGGAGTCGCTCGCCAGCGCATTCGGCCTCCCCAAAGGCGACATCGACCTCACCGTCCCCGACTGGTGGAAGCGCGCCATGCGCGCCATCCCCTTCCCCCCAGACCTCCTCTGGATGGGCGAGAATATCATCCGCGTCACCTATTGCACCGACGCCCCCGCACGCCAGAAGCAACTCCAGGTCCTCTGGCCCGAAATCCAACTGCGATATCGCCCGCTGCCCAAGTAAACCACCCCCCGCCGCCCACACCCGCGCTGGCCCCGCTTGCACCGCCACCGATTCCGCGCCAGCTCCGCCACCAGCTCGGCGTGTGCCCGCTTCCGCCGCAAGAATGCGGCGGCACAGCACCACGGGGGATGGTGTGCTGCGCAGGCGGCGCGAAAACAGCGGAGAGCCCGCACAGGCGGCGATAATGGGGCTTGGCGGCAGGCTCCGCCCCCCCGCTCATCTCCGCGCCGCACCCGCATTTACCCAGCGTGTGCCGGCGGGCTTGC